>CAZOKP010000057.1:0-17393 GCA_964580435.1 uncultured Eubacteriales bacterium | reverse complement strand
TCAATATTCGACGTTTCGAAAACAGTAAACTCCAAAGGCCGAGTTCGCCACGAGCAGCAAGCCTGCGACCAGAAAGGGATAGGCCAGCCCGAAATGAAACCCCAAAGAGGAAAAAACGAGCGCGCCGACCATGTGGCCGAAGGTCATGACAGCAAGCAGGACGGCCGAGCTTCCGCCGATGCTTTCTCTCTCGAAAAGCCGGGAAACGAACAGGACGACCAACGCGCCCAGGAATCCGTCCCCCGTCTCGTGGATGACTCTAAAGAAGAAGGAAAGAGAAAGGCTGGGGTTGACCATCAAGACCAGCCCGCTCCCGGAAAGCAGCATAGAAAAAAGAAAAAGCCTTTTGTTAACCCTGACATCGTGCTTCACAAACCCGATCAGGAATGAGGACAGAGCCAGGATGAAAAGAGAAAGGGAAATGTAGACAGAAAGGTCGAACGTGGTGAGGTTGAAGTATTTCTTCAAGAATGGGCTGTAGACTGTCCCTTCGACGCCCCAATGGAGACCGACCACGAAAATCATGATGGAAAAAAGGATCGTCTTTTTGTTCAGCAGGTTACTTCTGTAAACCTTCAAGGGAACGACGCCAAAGCGGACATGCTTCAAAGGGCGGACGAAGGCCTGGAGCAAAAGCAGGAACAAAGCGAAGACAAGAAAGAGCGTCGGAAAACTCCAGGACGTAATTACGACTCCGCCTAGAAACGGGCCGGCCGCGGTCCCCAAGGCCTGCCAGAAAACCAGGCGGCTATATTTCTTGTTCGGGTCGATATCTGTTTCGTCCTTGTAATATAAATTATTGATCGAGACATCGAGAGCATTGTTGGCCAGGCCCAGCAAAAGGAAGATGAAGGCCAGCGGCAGGAATTCTTGGACGCGGCTCATCAGGAGAAAGAGAAGGCTCAGCAAGGCCAGGGCCGCGTGGATCAGCTCCCTGATGGAGAGACGGTCATTGAGCCAGCCGGTCGGGAAGGAGAAGAGGAGCGGAGCGAAAGCGTAAAGAGACGTGATCACCCCGATCTGCCAGCCGGAAAAACCGATCCTCAGAAAATAAAGAGGTGCAAGAAAAAAAATGGAATTTATGGCCAGCTTGCGGCTGAAGTTGATGAGGTGAACCAGTCTCTGCGAGCCCATAGGTGCATCCAAAGTCCCCTATTATAAAAGAAGCGAGGCGGTTCTGAAAGGGGTCGGGTCCTGTCGCGGTTCACCCCCGGCGCCCTCGCGGTCAATCATGTTGTTTCCGGAGCCAAAGACCAGGGCATCAAACGCTCGGGGCGGCGGGGGGCCCCCGAACCACGCCACCCTCCCCTTCTATCAGCACAGGACTATCACCCGGCAAATATTTTTTCTTTGAATTGTCTCGGGAATCCATCATAATACGAAAAATATGGATAAGGAGGAGGCAGAATGATGAGTTTATGGACCAAGTCAAAGTGCCTTGGGAGCTTGATTCTTTTGCTCCTTCTCGCATTTTGTCTTAGCGCCGACGAGAAGACGGATCAAGTCGATAAACTCTTTGCCGCTTGGGACAAGACGACCTCACCCGGAGCTGCCCTGGCCATCATCAAGGATGGTCGGGTCATCTACGAGCGCGGCTACGGCATGGCCAAGATCGAGGACGATCTCGTCATGACACCCTCCAAGATATTCGATATCGCCTCTGTCTCCAAGCAGTTCACGGCCACGTGCATTGCGATTCTGGTCAAGCAGGGTAAAATATCGCTTGAAGATGACGTGCGCAAATACATTCCGGAGCTGCCCCAGTATGAGGGACCGATCACGATCAAGCATCTGGTCTACCACACCAGCGGGCTCCGCGATTACACGGGACTCCTGGAGCTGGCAGGGTTTCGGTCAGGCGTCGACAGCACCGACGCTGCTGATGCGCTCGAGATCATCTGCAGCCAGAAAAAACTGAACGATCGTCCGGGGGAAAAATATTCTTACACGAACACGGGCTATTTTTTGCTGGGCCAGGTTGTCGAGCGGGTGAGCGGGAAGTCGCTCAATGAATTCGCCCAGGAACACATCTTCAAGCCTCTGGGCATGAAGCACACCATTTATCAAGATGATCACACTCAGATCATCAAGAACCGCGCCTCGGGATATTCCCTGCAAGGCAGCGAATACAGGTTCGATTTGAGCAACTGGGACCAGACGGGCGACGGCAACGTCTACACCTCTGTTGAAGACCTCTGTCTATGGGACCAGGCCTTTTACAGCAACGCGCTGGGCAAAGAGGTGATGGACATGCTCCAGACCGCAGGCACGCTCAATAGCGGCAAGAAACTCGATTATGCCCTCGGGTTGGAAATCACCGCGTACAAAGGATTGAAAATGGTCAAGCACACCGGTTCCTGGGCAGGCTTCCGCGCGGTCATCATCCGCTTCCCCGATCAAAAATTCTCCGTGATTTGTCTGGCCAACCTCAGCTCCATCAGCCCTTTGGCCCTGTCCCTGAAAGTAACTGATATCTATTTATCAGACACCTTGAAAGAGCCTCCCCGGGAAGAAAAAAAGGAACCTGTGGCGGTCCGCTTTTCCAAACAGGAGCTCGAAGAGAAGGCCGGCCATTATGAGGATGACCGATTTCATTCGTGGCTCTCTCTCACCGTGAAGGATGGCCGGTTGATGATGGCGGGAAGGGGGTACGAGGAACGCCTCCTTAGTCCTTTAAGCAAAACGCTTTTTCAAGCCGAGGATGCGCCCGGCATCACTCTTGAATTTTTGCCGACCGTTCAAGGAAAGCCAAGGCAGGCGGTCTTGAATGACGTTGAAGATGAAGAGAGATACAGCTTGACAAGAGCAGCCCCGCTCGTCCCTCTGACACCCGAAAAACTCAAAGAATATACAGGAGACTATGTGAGTGGGGAGCTTATCGGCGTCACGTATCGCCTCCTGGCCGAAAATGGGAGCCTCGTTATCAAGTTCAGGAGCATCCCCACCACGCCCCTAAAGGCTATAGCTCCCGATAAATTTACCAACGGTTATATCAATCTTGAATTCGTCCGGAGAAAAGGAAAGAGGATAGCGGGATTTAAGCTGAGTATCGACGGGGCCGCCGATATCGAATTCGTCAGGAAATAAAAAGCGGGGACGGTTCTCACGTAGGACCGTCCCCGGTTGGAGAATCAGCCCTTCTTCAGCTTGATATCGCCGCTGAAAGTGGAAATCTTGACCGAGGCGCCTCCGCCGTTCACTACGCCGCTCATCTCCTTCTCGGATATCTTGCCCACCACTTTGACGTCAAAATCGGTGGCGATGTCACCGCTAAAGGTTTCCGCCTCGAAATCAAAGGCCGAGTCAGCGGGAAGGAACATATCAATGCCGCCGCTATGGGATTTCAGGCTATAAGTCCCGGCGCGGTTGATGCGCCCCCGATAAACAACATCCCCGCTCAGAGTTTTCAGACGCACAGCACTGGCCTCAGAGACATCCAGCATTTCAAGGTTGCCGCTGACTGTTTCTCCCTGAACAGAGCCTTTGACCTGGGTCGCCTTGATATCTCCGGAGACAGATTTGAGGAAAAGGTCTCCGGTGACTCCCGAGACCGCCAAGTTTCCGCTGATGGTGCTGCAGTCGCCTCCTTTGGCCGCTTTCCTCAAATTAACGTCGCCGCTGATGGCGCTGAGGTCAACGGGCCCGCCCGGGCCTTCCACATCGACGTTTCCACTGATGTTCTTGGCCCCAAGCGCGGCTTTCTCCGGTATCCAAAGCCAGTAATCGACAGAGACATTGACTGATCCGCCAAAGGGTAACTTGGGATACTTCGTCTCGATGCGCAGGACGCTGCCTTCTTCAGTAACTTCGATATTCACCTTGGCGGCGTTCTCCTTAGCCTTGGCCTGGGAATCTGCCTGGGAAACTTTGAGAGCCTGGATTTTCACTTGATCCTGAGCCCAAGTCCTGACTTCAATGTTTCCAGAGATATTGTTGATATTGACCTTGCCTTCTTTGGCCAGGGCGACCGTCTTCTCGAATTTTTCTTCGTATTTCTCTTTTAATGAAGAGGCGGACGCGGAAAAGGCGAACAGCAACAAAAAGGAAACCGCCAAGACAGCCGTTTTTGTCATCCTCAAATGCTTCATTTTCCTCCTCCTTTTATAGCTTTTCTTTAAAGCGTTAGCCCTGTTCTCTTCTCTGAGGAAGCTTTCTTGGCTCCCATCATCTCTTCGAGAACAGTCACTTTATCCTTGTAAATGGTCAGAAGGTAAGCCCGCGCGGCCAGGTTATCCGGGTCCCTCTCGACAACCTGCTCGCAGGTTTGAATGGTCGCGTTGATAGCCTCGAGGTTGCTCTTGAAAACCTTGGCCAGCCGGGGATCCAGGCCGTCCTCTTGAGCCCCGATGGCCTCATCCAGGGCTTTGATGGCGAGCACATAATAATGCTGCGCCTCTTTCAATTTGGCCAGAGTATATCCATCCGAACCGGACGCGCCGCGCGATCTCAATCCCACGATAAGGCCCCCGCTGATGACGACCAGCGCTAATGCCGCGGCGAAAGCATATCTCAGCCCGGCCGGCATCCCGGTCCAAACAAACCAGCCTTTTCTTTCCTTGCTGGACGTCGAAGCTTTCTCCCCGGCATCCTTCACTCCGGCGGCGATTCTCTGCCAGGCCAGGGGGGATGGCACGGGTGTGGGGAGATTTTTCGCTTCCTCAACGATCCTCCCGAAATCCCGGAGCAATTCTTGACAATCTGGGCAAGCCTCCAGGTGGCTTTTGAGCTGAGCCTCTTGGCTCTTGTCTAACCCGCCGTCCACATAATCGCTGATGAGCCTTTTCGCCGCCGCGCACCTCATCTTTTCTCCTCCCCTAAGATCCTTTTATTTTTGAGGTATTCCCGGACTCGCATCCGCGCCTTGAAGAGCTGGGATTTGGAGGTCCCGACTGTGAACCCGAGCACCTGGGCGATTTCCTCATGTTTGAACCCCTGGACATCGTGGAGCAACAAAACAGTCTTGAGTTTTTCCGGAAGCTCATGGATCGCCTCACTCAGAGGCCTTTCCAGGCCCTCTTCGTGACGGTTGTAAACAGCTTCCTCCTTCCTGCCTTCCACCTCGCTCAAAGAAACCGCCTGGCGGGCCCCGCTCTGCTTGCTCCGAAGGTAAGAATAACAAGCGTTCAAAGCGATGCGGTAAACCCAGGCCACGAACGTCTCCATTTTTTGGACATCCCGGATATGAGTAAAGATCTTGATAAAGACGTCTTGAAGGAGGTCTTCAGCAGCCTGACGATTATTAGTGTAGCGGTAAATCAGGCTGAAAAGAGGGCCTTTGTAATGTTCGAAAATCTCCTCCATGGCCTCAGGCTCGCCCGCCTTGCTTCTCCAGATGAGATGGGAGAGTGAAGATAAGGGAATATCCGGCCTTTTTCTCTGCTCTCTTTTGTCTGAGGTCATGAGGGGAAACGCCTCGGCGATCCGGGCTTGGACAATTCGGATGCCATTATCTCGCAATCCGACGAGCATGACAAGTGTTCCGGCGGACGACATGGGGCTCATTTCTTCCTCACTGTCTAAAGATGCACGGAAAGGGAGAAAGGTTGCCTTCAGGTACTTTTTTTGACGGGAAGCCTTGGGAATGATTTCCCAGTTTTGATCCGCGCTAGCGCACTGCCTTGCGCGCCTTGAGGTCAAACTTGTCTCCCGGGAGCAAGACATCCATCGTCATCCCGGTAAACCCGATCGCCATGGAAGGCGCAATCCTTATTTCGGCCTTGGAACCGTCATATATGACCACGTTCTTTTCTCCCACAACATCGAAAACGTCTCCGGGCCTGACAATGATGGCCGTGGACTCGTCGATCCCGATCCCAAGAAGCTGCGGCTTTTCCGCCACCAGGCTGATCAGCCGATTGTGCCTCTTCCGGGTGGCAAAATGCTGGTCTATAATGGCGGTTTTCAAGAACCCGAATCCCTCGACAGTGATGATGTTTCCGGCCTCGATGGTCTCAAACTCATGGCCTTGTTCGACTTTCTTCCGCTCATCCCCCGTGATCATCACCTCGCTCATCACGGCCGCTCCGGCGCTATGGCCCCCTATGACGCAGCCTTTCTCATAAAGGTCGAGGAGCTTTCTGTGGATGGGCGTATTGCGGAGAACATCCATCTGCCGCGACTGGACGCCGCCGGAGAAATAAACGCCGCCCACGTTATCAAGAATCTTCGCGCTGTCTTCTTTTAGGGCCTGCTCCCAGGTCAGGATATGGTATTCCGCCTCCCGGGCTCCAAGGCTTTTGAATTCCGCCGCCAATTCAGGCCCGCTTTCGGCCGGGACGCTGCTGGCCATCGGGAAAATAACAATCTTCCCGCTTCCAAAATGACCGGCCAACTCGACAAACCTTCTCATCATGCTCTCGGGGCGGTCCCCTCCCCCGATGATAAAAAGGTAACCCTTGGTCTCAGCAAAGGCCGCCTGGGTGATCATCCCAAGAAAAACGACGAAAAGAAAAAGCCATTTCCTCATCTCTTCCTCCAAAGGGGCTATATTACCATATTCGACGGCCTGCCAATCGGATTTTTTGCCGTTTCTGATACTGCTTTTCCCCCAACTTTTGAAAAAAGGGCAAAAGTTCCCACTCTTTGGCAGCTTCACCTTTGGGGGTGATAAGAACAGGCAAAAAAATCCCCCCACAATTCATCCTCATAGGTTATTGAAGAACCCCAACTCCCCGGCTACATTAGACAAGAAACTACCAGAGGAAACTCCTGTCTAAAGAGAGCTTGCGAGAACAATGAAGGCCCAGATTGAATCTCATCCGGCCAAAGCAATTCCCATCAGGCCCAGACCCGCAGAAAAAGCTCTCCTCTCCAGAGCGAAATTCGAAGACGATATCACGGCCATTTCCACCCGCTTCATAACCCTTGCTCCCGAAGACACTGATAAGGGGATCCAGGCGGCTCTCGCAAAAATCGGAAAGCTGGCCGGTGTCGACCGAGGCTATGTTTTCCTGCAACGGAACTCCCGCCTGGATAACACCCACGAATGGTGCGCTCCGGGTGTCCCCCATAGAAAAGACGATTTGCAGGGCCTGCCCGTTCAGTCTTTTCCCTGGTTGATGGGCAAGCTCAAGCGGCTGGAGAGTATTCACCTGCCCCATATCCATGACCTGCCCCGAAGGGCTGATGCGGAAAAGAAGATCTGGCAGGCTCTCGGGGTCCGGTCCCTCGTTATCGTTCCCCTGGCCTGGCGCAATTCTCTCGTCGGATTTCTTGGGTTCGATTCTCTCCGCAAGGAAAAGAGCTGGCCAGAAGACGCCATCGCGCTGGTCAGAATGGCCGGGGACATCTTCGCCAACGCCCTGGAGCGTAAGCGGGCCAGCGAGGTCCAGAAGGAAGCAGAGAGCAGATACAGGCAGCTTATGGAGAACTCGCCGGCGGGGATTTATGTCGTCCAGAATCACGTTTTGAAATTCTCGAACGAGAAGTTCGCCAGACTTTTCGGCTATGACAAGCCGGAGGAGTTCATCGGGATGCGCTTTCTCGAGCTCGTTGCACCGGAAAGCAGGGAACTCGTCAACACCCGGCTTAAAGGCCGGGACAATGGGAAGAAGGACGCCGGGCACTACGAGTTCAAGGCCGTCCGGAGGGATGGCTCTGCCTTTGATGCTGATGTCCTGGCCGTCCAGATCGTTTTTGAGGGCCGGCCGGCCATCCAGGGAATCCTCATCGACGGCACGGAAAGAAAGGTGGCCGAGGTATCTTTAAGGGAAAAAGAAAGCAAATATCGGACCCTTTTTGAGGGCGCTCCCGTGGGCCTTTACAGGGCGAATCCGGAAGGAAAGCTTCTGGACCTCAACCCCACCATGGTCCGGATGCTCGGATACGAGGATCAGGACTCTGCGTTAGGAAAGTACGCCACCGACTTCTTTCTGGACCCGAAAGACGCAGAAAGAGCGGCAGCGATCCTGGCAAAGGAGAAGGTTCTGCGCAACTTTGATTTTCAACTCAAGCGAGCCGACGGGAAAATGATTTGGGTTCAGGATAACGTCCATCCTGTTTTCGACAGCGCGGGCCGATTGCTCCACTTTGAAGGGAGTTCGCTGGACATCACCCGGCAGAAGCAGGAAGAAGAAGACACCCAAAACAGAAACAGCCAGGTAATTCGCCATCAGGCTGCGCTGCTCGAACTGGCCAAGCTGACCTTTTCTGACCTCAACTCTGCTTTCAGGACGATCACCGAGATCGCGGCGCGTACTCTGGATGTGGAGAGGGCCAGCATCTGGCTGTTCAATTCCGAACACACGGCCATCATCTGTCATGACGTTTATCAAAAAAGCCAGAACACTCATGACCAGGGCCAGGTGCTCGAGGCCGGAGATTTTCCGCGTTACTTCCGCGCTCTCGAAGAGAGCTGCGTTATCGCCGCCGACGATACGCTCACAGACCAAAGGACGAATGAGTTCGCCGAAAACTACCTGAAGCCACAGAGAATTGTCTCGATGATGGATATCCCTCTCCGGCTCCACGGAAGAATCATCGGCATCATCTGCCATGAGCAGACCGGCGCGATTAGAAAATGGACCCTGGAAGAACAGCAGTTTGCCGTCTCC
Organism: uncultured Eubacteriales bacterium; assembly: GCA_964580435.1. Lineage (GTDB taxonomy): Bacteria > Acidobacteriota > Aminicenantia > Aminicenantales > UBA8522 > CAZKEW01. The sequence continues at coordinate 8,841 of CAZOKP010000057.1, read as the reverse complement.
ATCGGGGACAGCATCGCCCTGGCCGTCGAGGCTACGGAGAACAAGAGGATGGAAAAAGTGAATGAATCCATCCTCAGGATCTCCAAAGCCGCGAACTCCTCTAAAAATCTTGGCGAACTTTTTCATTCCATTCATCAAGTCATTTCCAACCTGATGCCGGCCAATAACTTCTACATCGCTCTCTACGATCCCGTCAGCGAGCTCCTGTCCTTCCCTTATTTTGTGGACGAATTTGATTCACCTCCTGCACCCAGCAAGCCCGGCCAAGGGCTGACCGAGTACGTGCTCCGGACTGGAAAATCCCTTCTTGCTTCGCCGGAAGTCTTTGCCCAGCTGGAGAAAAAGGGCGAAGTGGAATCCATCGGTCCTCCTTCGATCGACTGGCTCGGAGTCCCTTTGATTACTGACGGAAAAACGATCGGTATTCTCGTTGTCCAGACATACACGGAAGGCGTGCGCTACGGAGAAGAAGAAAAGAATATCCTCAAGTTTGTCTCCGACCAAGTGGCCATGGCCGTCGAGCGCAAGAAATCCGAGGAGGAAGTGCAGGAGAGAGAGCGGTTCCTGTCCAGCGTTTTCGAAAGCATCCAGGACGGCATCAGCATTCTCGACCAGGAGTACAACATCATCAGGGTCAACTGGGCGATAGAAAAGTGGTACGCCCACGCTATGCCCATCGTCGGCAAAAAATGCTACGAAGCCTATCATCTCCAGAAGGACCCCTGCGCGGTGTGTCCGACCCGGACAACGCTGAAAACGGCTCAAGCCTCCTACGAAGTCGTCCCCAGGATCGGGGATGGAGGCCAAACCACAGGATGGCTGGACCTCTACAGCTTCCCGCTGATCGACAAAAAAACAGGGCAGATGAAGGGAGTCATCGAATACATCCGGGATATCACCGAACGGAAAGAGGCCGAAGACAGGCTCCAGAGTTCTCTGAGTGAGAAAGAAGTCCTCCTGAGAGAGATCCACCACCGGGTGAAGAACAACATGCAGGTCATCTCCTCTCTCCTCAACCTCCAGTCCCGCCGCGTCAGCGACCCCATCGTCCTGGATATGTTCAGAGAATCCCAGCGCCGCATCCGTTCCATGGCCCTCATCCACGAGCGCCTCTACCAATCCTCGGATCTTTCCCGCATCGAATTCTCCCAGTACCTCGGCAACTTAGCGACCCACCTCTTCCACTCCTACCAGGTCGATTCCAACCGCATCCGCTTGACCATGGACACCGAGGAGGTATTCCTGAACATCAATACGGCCATTCCCTGCGGGCTGATCGTGAACGAGCTGGTGTCGAATTCTTTGAAGCACGGGTTTCCCAACGGGAGGAACGGAGAGGTCGCCATAGAGCTCCATCGAGTTTCGGGAGAGGGATATTTGCTGCGGGTTAGGGATGACGGAGTCGGATTTCCGGAGGAGCTGGATTTCCGCCGGACCGAAACGCTGGGAATGCAAATTGTCATGACTCTTGTCAGTCAGATCGAGGGTTCGATTGAACTCCAGAGGGAGAAAGGCACGGAGTTCAAGATTCTCGTTCAGGAAGTCAAGTCCAGGCAAAGGACGTAAAAATGGAAAAAATCAGGATTCTCATAGTTGAAGACGAAGGCCTCATCGCGCGGGATATCGAGAACATGATCAAGAACGCCGGGTACGATGTTTGCGGTGTGGTTTCTACCGGAAAGGAAGCCATCGAGAGAGCAGAAAAAACTCAGCCTGACCTGATCCTGATGGATATCATCCTGCGCGGAGACATGGATGGAGTGGAAGCGGCCGAGCGGATTCGTGAACATTTCAATATTCCGGTGATCTATCTGACCGCGCACACCGATGAGAACACGCTCGAGCGGGCCAAGCTCACCGAACCGCAGGGCTACACGCTCAAGCCCGTCGAGCAGAAAGAACTCCTGACCGTCATTGAGATGGCCTTGTACAAATACCAGCTGGAGACGAAACTGAAGGAAAGAGAAGGCTGGCTCTCCACTCTTCTCCAGGGCATCGGAGAAGGAGTGATTGCCACAGATAAATCAGGCAATATCACCTTTATGAACCCCATCGCCGAGAAGATGACCGGCTGGCGCCAGGAAGAAAGCATCGCCAAACCTCTTCCCAGCATCCTTCATTTGACCGATGAAGAAAGCGGCAAGCTGCTCAGACTGTCCCTCGGGGACCTGCTTTCGAAGACCGCCCGGAATCACCCGAACGGAAATATCCTGATCGTGAATTATGAGGAAAAGATCCCCGTCGAGCTGAGCACGACCATTATCAAGGACGCCAAGGACAACGTCAGCGGCCTCGTCCTGGTCCTTCACGACCTGACCGAGCGCAAGCGCTACGAGGAGAAACTCCGGTTCAATGCAATCCACGACCATCTCACGGAGCTGCCTAACCGCTATCTCTTCTTTGACCGGCTGAACATGGCCTTGGCCCACGCTCAAAGAGACGTCCATAAACTTGCCCTCCTCATGCTCGACCTGGACGAATTCAAAAAGGTGAATGACACCTGGGGGCACAACATCGGCGACAGGCTCCTCCGCGCCGTGGCCTCCCGACTCATCCACATGTTCCGCAAGGGCGATACCATTGCCCGGTTGGGAGGCGATGAATTCGTGCTGCTTCTCCCCGAGCTTCGCCAGGGAGAGGTAGCCAGAAATGTCGCCGAGCGTATCCTTCATTCTTTCAACAAGCCTTTCGAGTTCGATGGTCTCAAGATTTCGAGCACGGCCAGTATCGGGATCGCCATCTTCCCTGATGACGGGGAAGACGCTGACACTCTCACCAGAAACGCCGATATTGCTATGTATCGGGCCAAGGACGAGGGCCGAAACAGGTACCATCAATACAGCCGGGAGCAAAGAGAATACGTCCGCCAGTGATGCGGCGGGTAAGCTTCCTGACGCTTTCGTTCCGGGCGCCGAGGAGGCCAGAAAAAGGTAAATTCCCGGCAGGAAAACAACATCATTCCGCACAATGATGGCCTCTCCTCTCTGAAGGCGAGGAGAGGAGGCGGAAAATCCCCCCTGAATTCATCCGCAAAGGAAATGGAGTCTGGGCTACTATTTAGGAAAATACTACGGCGATGTGCGCCTTTATTATTCTCCGGAGAGGACTGAAGGGGGCTTTGCCTGGATGGCCAGCTTTAGGAGGGACTTCTCCGAAGAGAACTATCTCGTTATCGGCTATGGACAGGGCTCGACGCCTGCCGATATTGTCACTTTAGAAGATTTTCTTGTGGGCCAAAGCCACGTTTTTCTGGTAGAGTTGAATTGCTACGTCTTCCAAAGGATAAGGCTCCAGCTCTATTTCACCATGAATCATGGAGGGGGCATCCAAAGGAACACCCCTTTTCTCGGCACGGGATACAGGTGGTGAAGAGATGGCTTGCCTGCCCGCCGGCGCCTACTTTTTTTCTCCCATATATTTCGATTTCCAGATCGGTTCAAACAACTCGGCGACGGCGCGGTTATATTCTTTCATGCCCTGCTGATATTCCGGATCGAGCATCGCCGCCTTGGCGTTCTCGTCCACCGGCGTCGGGCTGAATTCGGTAAGCATCTGGCGGAATTCGCCATAATGATCGCGAATCGGGCAGGGCATCATCCAGTTCCCATGCCAGCTCCCCCTGGTGTATTTCTTTTCATTGCTGTAATCCCACTGCCACTTCCGCAGCTTGGCGAAGAACGGGTGCTCCCAAACATCATTGAGCGTCTTGTCCCGGGCATAGACATCATGGATATTCATAGGTGAATAAGGAGCGAACACACAGGGACTAATGGCGCCGTTCCAGTCGACCGTAAGATAACCGCCTTCATGTCCGGCGCTGATGCAGCCGAGCGCGGCCGTACCGCTGTTCCAGAAATCGGCGATAAACAGGTGCCGTTCATAGACGAGCTGCCAGGCCCGCTGCCACATCCTGAGACGCTGCTGGGGCGTCGGAAGCATCTTTAAGGTGAAGGCACGGCCCATGGGCATATAATGGAAGACCCAGCCATAGGTTGCGCCCATCTTCTTGAAGTAAAAATCAACGACCTCATCCGAGAGCAGGAGGTCGGCATTATCGCGCGTCGCTGTCATGGAAACGCCGAACATCACTTTTTCCCGGTGCAATCGCTCCATGGCCGCGACGACTTTATCAAATACGCCGGCACCGCGGCGCTTGTCTGTCGGCTCACGCAAACCCTCCACCGAGATCGCTGGGCTCAAATTACCCAGCTTGCTCAGCCGCCGGGCCACCTCATCATCGATGAGCGTGCCGTTGGTATACATCATGAAATAGGACCCGGGATGCCGTTCCGCAAGGTCAAGCACCGTCTTGCCCTCATCCCTGTAGGCCAAAGGCTCGCCCCCGCTGATAACGATGAAAGGAGCGCCCCAGAGCTCTTTTGCTTCCTTGATCATGCGGTCGATGATCGGCCATTCCAGCTTTTCCTTAGCGGGTCCGGAATCGGCATAGCACCCTTCGCACCGAAGATTGCAGGCCTTGGTCGGACTGATGAGCAAGAAGCCAGGAGGTCTCACTCCATGCTGCGCCTTAAAGCTTTCTTTGGCGCTGACAATCCCATGATTAACCAGGGAATCCCCGACCAAAACGTTCAAAAGCCGGTCCATGCTCGCCTTGCTGAGGCCCCCTCTTCCCAACGTCCGCGCGATGGCATGCAAAATGGAGATCCCCATCTCTGTCCTGTCCTGAGTGATTCCCGGAGGCCTGAGCCCGGATTCAATCTCTGCTTTGCAGCCTTCACGCATGCGTTTTTCCCAGGAATTGACCAAGGCCTTCCGCAGAGGCCCTATCCGCACCAGCTTTGGCCCTGCCCAGGAGATTGCGCTCACCATTCGGCGCTGCGATGACCTGCGATTTCCATTGGTGGGCGCCTGGGCCGCGACGGGTGTTGCCTGTTGTGCCGCCTGCTTATTCAATTCGTTCGGTGAGGATGTCATCGTTTGTTTCCTTTCTTTTTCAGTCATGGCCGTCCTTCTCCTCGATCGAATCTCGCCCAGAGCAAAACACCACCGCCGCTTCAATAATTCCCATCAGTAATACAATTTCCCTTTCATCAAAATATTAGATATCAATTTTCTTTACCTGTCAAGGAGAATGTGGCTGGGAGAAGGGTTGAAAGCGGACAATTCTCAGGGAGAACACTCCTTATTTTCTCACGGCTTTCTCAGGCCGGAAGGCCCGAAAAGCCTGACCGTATCTTCCCGGAGTAATATCACCAGCGAGTAAACGGCCAGCGCCGTCCCGAGAGGAAAATTGATGAGATGGAAGAAGGAAACCACCAAGATCAGGATTCTTCCCCACTCCTCCCTCTTGAGAAGAGCGATCCCGCCGATAAGCTGAGGCAGGGCCAAAGCCATAAAGAAGAGGCTGGCGATCCAGGCCGCTATCCTCAGAATTCCGGGAGCGATATCACCCGTGTTGGGGATGAAAGAGATTCCAAAGAGCAAAAGGAACACGAAAAACCCGAACAAGATGCCCAGGATGCCGTAGATAATCCAGAGAATGGCTATGAAATGAACGTGTTTGTCCATCGTCTTACCTCTTTTCTCCTTTCATTCAATTATACGATTTTGTGCGGGTTTTGACAGCCGATCGCTCCTTTTCTTTTCTCGCCCTCCTCTTTTTTCCGAGAATCTCCACCATCTTAGACTCCATGTCCTCAAAATGCGTCCCCTGCCAAAAGACGCGGCCGCACTCCGGACAGACAGCAAAGGACGCAGCGTGTTCAAAGACAAACGGCGCTACCAGATTCTTCGCTTTCCCTTTCGGCAAGTTCTTAAGCTCGACGTTGCACTGGATGCAGCGCGAATATGGCTTGGCGTGAGGCCGGAGATTTAGCTTCTTGAGCACCTGCTCAACCTGGTCCTGCCATTTTTCACTTTCGATGAAGAGGCCGGGTATATCTTTTGCTCCTCCGAGCAGCCGGACGTCCCTGGTCAAGAGAATCCGGCCTTGCTTGCGGGCGATATTGAGCAGCTCGCTATCCTCCGCTTTATTATCATAGACGACATCGAACCCGAGGATCTTGAGCCATTTGGCCAACTTGCCCAGCATACAGTCAACAACGAATTTCATGGCAGCGTGCTCACTCGAGGGTAAGCCATCGGACACACATGATCAGCCCGGCTTATAAGCCGAGCAATTTGACGCTGAGGCCGGAGATAAGGATCATTGCTCCTGCCAGGGCATGAGCGTATCTCTCCATCCGCCCCAGCGGCAGAAAGCTCAACCCCCAAGCAGACAGGGCGATCAGGACGAGCATGGTCAGGATGGTCGTCAGGCCAAACGCCAGGGTGACCAAACCAACTCCCCACAAATTGTGTTTTGCCGCAGGATACATCAGGAGAGGGATGAGCGGCTCACACGGACCAAACACGAAAATAGTAAAAAGAACCCAGGGAGTAATCGAAGGACCCTTGCCGCGCCGATGAAGATGAAAGTGCTCATCCTGATGAGTGTGAGCATGATGATGCTCGCCGCTATCCGAATGGAGATGGGGATGGGCATGAGACTTTTGCTTCTGAGCCCTGTGCAGGCCCCAGACAAAATAGGCCAGGCCGAACCCGATGAGCAGCCAGGCGGCCAAGCTCCCCCTCCAAGACTCCATCCCCTCAAGACGCGTCAGAGTTATGCCCAGAGCGATTCCGAGGAACCCAAGGGCAACAGAGCTCAGGATATGGCCCAATCCGCAGAGAAAGGAAATGACAAGAGTCTTGGGAAGAGGCCACCTCCTGGCCCGGCTCATGGCGATAAATGGAACGTAGTGGTCAGGGCCAAGGAGAGTATGAATCAGCCCGATGGAGGCTGCCGTCCCCGCCAAAACTGTGATTTCACCGCTGATCATCGGTTCATCTCTTGTTCGTCCGAGTGCTTCCCTCTCCTCCAGTCGTCCGATCTCCTTTCCCGGGCAGGACGCTTATCAGAGGCAAAAAAAATTGGTGGACGGTAGGGGACTTGAACCCCCGACCTCAGCGTTGCGAACGCTGCGCTCTCCCAGCTGAGCTAACCGCCCACATCTGAAGTAAAATACCATTTTCTCCGATTTTTTTCTACCCTCCTCTATAAGGGGGAAGCATCTCGTTTTCTGTGATGATTGGATACGAGCTTTGAAAGGGCTCGGCTCCTCGTTCCGATCGGCGGCCGGAGAGCTCGTCTTTCTCTGCTCCTCCGGCCCAAGACTCCAGGCATAGCCTATTTTATTTTGGGGACAACATTCCAATCTGTCCCCAAAATCTCCTCTGGTACCCATCCTTAGAGCCTTGGCCTGAAGGAAGCCTGCGGCTGCCTTCCCAAGACGGGCTCTCAGGCTGATCTCCGCGTCATGGTGGCTGCAACCCTTTCCAAAGCCCCTGTTCCATCATCACATAATTGGAACTGCCTATAGATTAGGTTAGGAAGTGGAAAGAAATACATTTATCTGATAAAATTAATAACTTAAAGGAGTTTTCTATCCTGCTGGATTCTTCGTTCCATCTTGGCAAATGGCGCAGAGATAGAGACTCTCGATTCACTTTTGCTCCGGCAACTCATCCGGAAGGAATCGTGCTTGCGAGAAAAGCGAATCATGGCAACCAAAGGTTCCAAAGCCAGGATCCTTGTCATTGTCTTGGTCGTCGCGACCATCACTTTTTTTCATTATTCAACTGAGCTCGAGGCCCACCGTTACCATATTTTCTATCAGGGCCTTTATTTTATACCGATTCTTCTCTCCGGCTTGTGGTTTGGTTTGCGGGGCGGACTCGTGGCGTCCTTGAGTATCACAATACTCTATCTTCCCTTCACCATCGTCCACTGGACAGCCTCTTCTACGGAGGATATCAACAGTCTCCTAGAAATGGTGCTCTATAATCTCGTCGCGGCGGTTCTGGGAGTTTTGAGGGACCGAGAGAGAAAAGAGCAGATGCGGTTGCACGAGGCCGAAAGCTTGGCAGCGATTGGAAAAACGGCTTCCTGCCTAGCCCACGACATGAAAACACCCTTGGTCGCCATAGGCGGCTTCAGTCGCTCTTTAAAGAGCAATTTTAAAGGGGACAAGAAGGACTATGAAAAACTGGATATCATTATTCAGGAAGTCCAGCGCCTTGAAAATATGGTAAGGGAGATGCTGGATTTTTCCCGCCCGTTAGAACTGCATGCCTCAACGCAGGATATTCAGCCAGTCATAAAAGAGAGCCTCGAAGTTGTACGAGATCTGGCCGAGGAAAAGAAGGTGGAACTCCAGGTTCAATCGGCTCAAGGCCTTCCTCCGTGCTCATTTGAGGCCATGCGGATAAAGCAGGTCCTGATTAACCTTTTGAGCAATGCAGTCGAAGCTTCCCCCGAAGGCGGAATCGTCTCGGTAGCGACCTTTCAAAAAGGGAAGAGGCTGTTTCTCGAGGTGAGCGACCAAGGTTGCGGAATTCCCTCGCATAAAAAGGGGGAAGTCTTTCTGCCCTTTTTTTCGACCAAGAAAGGCGGGACTGGCTTGGGGCTCACGATTGTGAAAAAGATCGTTGAGGCTCACCGAGGTCGGGTAGAAATTCTGGACAATCCTAAGAAAGGCGCCATTTTCCGAATCGTTCTGCCTCTAGCTTGAAAGTCGGCCCTGGTTTCAAGTTCTATAAGAACGATCATCCATCAGTCCGTACGATTGTCTCTTGGATCTTCTCCTTCTTGATGCAGGCCCGGTGGACCTCCTAAAATGCGATGGCTTTTTGGCGAAAACCCTGATATACATACCTTCGGCAACTATCTGCCAGCAGGGAAAAGAAAACTCTGCATAATCTATGATCTCCCGGAGAAAAATAGCTAAATCGGAGAGGAGGAAGAAATGGGATTAAAGCGGGAGCAGATGCTAATGCGGC
>CAZOKP010000056.1:0-18385 GCA_964580435.1 uncultured Eubacteriales bacterium | reverse complement strand
CTCAAAATCCAGTCCCTGGCAACAGGGGTGTGGGTTCGATTCCCTCCTCCGGCACCAGGTCTGTCCTGGGGGATCTTCGGGTCCATGAAAACCTTGAAAGTCAAAAGCGAGCTCGCTCAACTCGAGAAGATCAGGAATTTCATCAAGGAGAATCTGAAGGAATACAGCCTCTCCGAGGAGGATTATTTCAGGATCGAGCTTTCGCTTGTTGAGATATGCACCAACATCATGAGGTATGCTTATCCGGGAAAAACGGGCGATCTCTTCCTTAAAACCTGGCATCGGGACACGGTGATCTATTGGGAGATCAGGGATAACGGCGTTCCGTTTGACCCGACACAATTGAGGGCCTGGGATGTCAAGGACATGATCAGCCGGGAGAGAAAGGGAGGGCTCGGAATCTTTCTTGCCCGAAAGCTGATGGATGGATTCTCTTATCGTCGAGACAATAACCAGAACATCCTGACGATATCAAAACGAGCCAAAGAGAAAAAATCCTAGGCTCAGTAAAGGACGTTTTCTTCCCCGTCTTTCGCGATCAGCTTGTCATATTCTTGAACGATGAGGTCCTTGCGCGCCAGGACGGCGTTGATTTCCTCCTCGTTGAGATAGTCACCGACAAGACTCTTGATCACATCATAGTTTAATGATTTAATTTTCTCCAAGAGAGCCCTGGGAATCTCTTTCATAACCAACCCCTCCGGATTCTTCGGCCCATAGAAAAGCTGAGTGATCCATTTTTTGCCCGTTCGGAAACTGCGGGAGTGGTCGATCAGGATGATCCTCCAGTCTTTAGTAATAAGATAATTGTTCTGATGGCGGTCTTCATTCCCGATGAGGTTGTCAAAAAACCGCTGCAGATAAAGGGAGCGGTTATAGGGGAAGATTTTGTACGAGGGGACCTTGATTTTCTGGTCCTTGATCTTTTTCAGGCTCAGCCAATAATCCACAAAGACCTGGCAGGAGCCACGGTTTCCCTGGAACCTCTTTTCCACCGTCGGCGGCACCATATTGAGTCCCAGATATTTATCGAATTGATAAGCGGCGATCTCATATTTCCAGCTATCGACATATCCCTTCGGCCGTCCCTCGATATTTTTCCATAGGGCGGATTTTGTCACACCATCAAGCTCGAGGGTCAACCGCCAAGGGTTGGTCACCGCTTCAGAGCCGGTCATTTGCTCCTGCCCGGTGATTGTGGCAGTGGTGAGAAATTCCTCCCACTTCGGCCTTTCGGTGACTTCCTCGGGTGTAAACTGAGCGAAAAATGGGAGAGTAAAGGCGAGCAAAACGATCGAAAACATAAAAACAATAGATAATTTTTTCATTCATCCCTCCTTTTTCAAGCTAAACATCATTCTTAACTCTATCTGAATGAGAGCCGCGGTCCGGCCTCAGTAGAGCACGGCATCTTCGCCGTTTTCTTTGATCAATTCGTCGATCTCGGCAAGAAGGAGCACCTGGCGCTTCAGAATAGCATTGATTTCGTTGTCGGTCAAATACGGTCCAACGGTCTCTTTGATGCTTTTCTCATCCAGGGCCTTCACTTTCTCGACAAAGGAGCGGGGCAGTCGACGAAAGAGAATGGGACGGCCGTCGGAGAATTTTTTCAGCCCGTTTTTCCCGAACATTAACTTTTCGGTGAATTCCTTGGAGGAGCGGAAGGCGCGAGAATGATCGATCAAGATGGTGCGCCAGTCCTTGGTATAGAGAATGTTCTGCTGGGTTCGGTCTTCGTTGGCGATGAGGCAGTCAAACGCTCTGGCAAGGTATTTCTTGTCGTCGACCTGCTTGCGCACGGCGGCCGGTATGGCGATCTTTTGCTCCTCCACTTTGAGCAGGCTATATTCGCTCGTCGCCCAGAGAGAAAGAGCTCCCGGCTTCCGTTTGAATTCTCTTTCGACGGTGACGGGGATCATATCCAGACCCAAGATCTTGTCGAGGCGATAGGCCGCGATTTCATACTGCCAGCCTTCGAGGAAGCCTTGCTGCATGCCTTTGGGGTTCTTCCAGGCGGCTTTCGCTTCGACTTCTTCTTTTTGGAGATAGACTTTAACCGGCTTGGTCACTCCTTCGCCGACATCTTCGAAACGGACGATCTCGGCCGTCTTGAGGAAGTCTTCCCAGTACTGCCTTTGAGCAATCTCCTCGGCGGTGAATTGGGCCTCAGCCGCAGGAACAGACACGAAAAGCAACGAGAGAGCCAAGACCAGTACGATTTGTGGCTTCATCTCCCTTGTCCTTGTCAGCCGTTTTTTCCCGGCCTCAGAGAAAAAAGAACGGCGTCTTCTCCTTTATTCTCGATCAATGTTTTGATCAATCCGACGATCAGGTTCTTTCTTGCGAGAAGGGCGTTGATTTCATCAGAGTTCAGGTAGGGCGCCAGGCTTGATTTGACCACCTCCTCACTCAGTTGGAGCAGTCCCTGATAAAGCCTGCGCGAGCAGCGGACAATGTCGCAGTCTGGAACGAGTTCGGGGATGGGAGAGAAGGCGTCGGCAAAATCGACGCGGCAGACTTTCCAGGTGTCTCTATGAATCAGCATGTCACTCTTATTCAGGCATTCGTCATAGGTTAAGTTCTCAAAAACCCGGACCTCGTCAATCGCGTCGGCGAGAGCTTGAGGGTCGGGGGGCTCGAGCTTCTTTCTTTCCGTGTCCTTGAGGTTCCTGCAGTTTTCCAGAAAGACCTGAAGAGAACCTTTCCTGCCGTTGACCTCCCGTTCAATAACGGGAGGAACGATTCCTATCCCAAGGAGCTTGGTCAGCTCATAGGCCGCGAGCTCGTACCTATAACTGCTCGGGACGAGGGACGGCCTCGGGCTGTCGATATATTTAAATATAGCGCGGCGCTTGACGGTTCCTTCAACCAGGGTTACCATCCAGGGGGCAGTTCTGCCACCGATCGTGTCCTTTTCCACAGCGATAACGGCCGCCTCTCTTAGGAAATTCTCCAGGCTTCTCATTTGGCTCTCTTCTTCAACGGCCCAAGGGAATGTTCTAGAAAAAGACGGGGCATAGACGAGGAGAGTCATGAGGAGGATTGCAAGAAGGGTCTGTTTGTTCATTTTTTTCCCCCCACACTTTAAATATTCCGTTATGGATGATCAAGGCGCTCAAACGACCGCCATAAGCGAAAGAAATTCCCGTGTCGATGATCCAAACCTTTCCTCCAAAACGTTCCATCTCCTGGCGAGTGGGGACTTTCGGTGTGTGCCCAATGACCAGGGCTTTGGCCTCGAGATTGGCCAGCATCCTGTCCACTTCCTCTTTCAAATCTTCTTCCGGCACGGTCGCCAAATCTCTGTACCAGAGGGGCCCGTCTGCCTGATAAGCGATCCTGAGTCGAGACTCCTGCGGCTCTGATCTGATGGCCTTCTGCGCCAAGTCGGAGAGCTCTTGGCGGAGCACGTCGTTGATCTTTTCGATCTTCCAGGTCGAGTATTTTTCGGCGATTCCACCATGGACAAAGACGATGTCGTTGATCTTGATCACCGCGTTATGTTCGAGGATCCACGACCCGTATTTATCGTAGAGGTTGGTGAGGTATTCTTTCTGAGCCCGGGGGTCATTGATCAATTTGGCCCAGAATGCATTGCTGAGGATTTCCCGCTGAGAATGATCATGAATATTCTTGATCATTTTTTGCAGTCGTTCGTCTTGCTTCTCTCTATATCCATCAGGGAGGAAGGACCTAAATTGGCTGGCCGTGAGATAGTCTGGATAGCGGAAGACAAGACCCGTGATGTTCAGTTCTTCATGGTTCCCGAGGAGGACATGCACCATTCCTCCGGCCTCTTTAGCCTCCTGCTCCAGCCTTATCAGAAGATCAAAAATCTTCTTGGCATCCAGACCTCTGTCCATGATGTCACCGATCTGGACAAGATGCGTCTCTCCTCCGGTCCAGCGGAGATCGCCGTCGACGATATCGGTCCCCTTGAGAATCTTGACAAAGTTATCATAATCACCATGGAGATCTCCCACGGCGACGATTTTCTCAACGCCCGTCCAGACGGCCTGAGTGCCTGCAGAAATGGAGCCGACAAACAAACCCAAGATGAAGAGGACAAAAAAAGAGGCGGATCTGGCCCTCTGCGGCTGAAATTTCTGTTGAACACGTTCCGGGAGAGGCTTTCTTTGCAACTGTGCTCTTTTTTCTTTTGCGCCTTGAATACCCAGTATGATACCAGAAAAAGGGCCGCAGCAGAAGTCAAGGACATCATTCCAGGAGAGTTCTGCGAAAGGTTTTCATTGACTCCATCTGGAGAAGCTGCTATTCTTGGAATAAATGGCAGAGGGAAATAAGGATATGTAAAAACAGCTGCCTCTGTTTCTGGAGGAGAAGGAGGGAGAGACCATGTTTGCACGCCTCACTTCGATGGACATCAAGGTCGAACGGATAGATGAGGCCATAAAAATTTATGAACACAGCGTTATTCCTGCCGCCAGGTCGCAAAAAGGCTTCCTCGGCGCTTATCTTTTTTCCGACCGCAAAACAGGAAAGAGCATATCCTTGACTCTTTGGAAAAGCGAGGAGGACGCCATCGCCAACGAGCGGAACCGCTACTACCAAGAGCAGTTGGTCAAGTTTATCGATTTCTTCCAGTCGCCACCGATCCGGGAAGGCTTTGAGGTGAGTGTCAAAGCCTAAAGGCGCGGTTTCTTCCCGGGCGATATCGTTTAAGAGATGAACGACCTGAGCGCGCTGTTTTGGCAGAGAGTTTCCAGCTTTCTCAAAGCTTTGGCTTCTATCTGACGAACTCTCTCACGGGTGACCTTGAAGGCTTCACCCGTTTCTTCCAGCGTGTGCTCATCTTCGTCCAATAACCCGAAACGCATCCTCAAGACTTCGGATTCTCTCTGGGTGAGGCTATCAAGGGCCCACTCGATGTGTTCCCGCAAGCTGCTCCGAATAACGGATTCCTCGGGCGAGGGAGAGCTCTTGTCCTCGATGAATTCGCCGAGCTGGGATTCTTCGTCCCCGACAGGTGCGTCGAGCGAAACAGCTTCCTGGGAGATTCTCATGACCTCTCCGACCTCTTGCGTCGATAGTCGCATTTTTTTGGCCAATTCGTCGGTCAGGGGGTCTCTCCCTTTCTCCAGGACAAGCGCCTGGCTGGCCTTCTTTAATTTGCTTAGCGTTTCGAGCATGTAAAGGGGGATTCTTATCGTCCGGGCCTGTTCGGCAATCGTCCGAGTGATGGCTTGCTTGATCCACCAGGTGGCATATGTGGAGAACCTGTATCCCCTGCGGTGATCAAACTTGTCGACGCCTTTCATCAAACCGATGTTCCCTTCTTGGACCAGGTCCAGGAAGCTGAGCCCCCGGTGAGAATATCTCTTGGCAACGGAGACCACCAGCCTCAAGTTGGCTTCCACCAGCTCTTTTTTGGCCCCTCCGCTGAGCTGCTTTGCCAGGCTCATTTCCCTGAGAATCTCTCTGGACTGAGCAGGAGTGAGGCCGATCTCTTTCCAGGATTGTCTGAACAGCCCGGTGGTGAGAGCGATTTTTCGTCCTAGCGCCGCTTTCCGCTTATGATTCTTGGTCTTCTTGAGACTTAGGCTTAGCTCAGCCCTGGTTTCGGCCAGAGCGCAGAAGGCCTGGATCCGGACTGTCAGCTTGTCAACGATCCTCTCCCAGCCGGAGGGCCGAATGCCGAGCGCCCTGATCAAATGAATTATCTGGACGATGAGTCGGCCGCGGGCCATCCGAAATTTTTTTCGGGCAGGTGTCTTCTTTAGGCATGAACAGAAGGCTCGGAGCTTTCTCATCTGAGCCAGAATTTCGTCTCGCTTGACCGTGAAATCTTCCTTTCCCCGGTCTTCACCACAGTCTATAAGATCCGGAATGATACCCGGGTTTTCCTCGGCCCTCTCTCCCAGTTCAAAAATTTGGTCCGTCAAAAGGCGGGTTTTGGCCAGCGCTTTGAGGGTGTTATTTTTCCCTTTTTCGATCTGTTTGGCCAGGAAGATCTCTTCCTCGCGGGTGAGCAGCGAGATGCTGCCCATGTTTTTTAAATAAAGTTCAACCGGATCAAGGCTCGCACAATTTTCTTCGGGAGGAACAACCTTGGCGTTCGGCCGAGGCTGCTGAGTCGGGAATCCCGAGTTTTCCCCTAATGGACGCCAAAGGGAGTCGAGATCTCCATCCCCGTCGATCCTTTCCCGGAAGGCCAGAGCGGGCTGGTCATAAGGCAATGGTTCTCTTTTCATCTTGAAGCACAGACCCAAATCGGTGTCCTTCGGATGAGACATCATGCAATAATTGTGCCAGGTTATAGAGAGATTTCTTTCTCTAGTGTAGGACAAACGTTAAAAAAGGTTTATAATATCCTGGAATGATTCTTTACAAGCATGAGGACAAAGTGAGAATCTCTGGAAAGGGGGAAAAATGGACCCTATTATAGAAAAATATCTCGACCGTCTCGAGATGGGAGAGCTCCGGGTCTTTAAGAACATGGGAGTTATCCCGCTCTTTGCGTCCATCGACGAGTCTCCCGAATACTTCACCTTGAAAGAAGCGCTGGAGAAGGATGTGCTGAAAGTCACCGAGGTCAGTCAGAGCGGGTCGGTGCCTGAATTGAAAGTTGTCAATAGCGCAGAAATACCGGTGCTTCTCCTCGACGGAGAAGAGCTCGTTGGCGCCAAGCAGAACAGAGTGTTGAACACGACCATTTTGATCAAGGAAAAATCCGAGACGGTCATCCCCGTCAGCTGCACCGAGCAGAGGCGATGGGCCTATGTTTCCGATAAGTTCCAGGAGTCGGGGACGGTGATGACGCCGAAACTGAGGGCCGCGAAGGCCCAGACTGTGGCTTCCTCATTGGAGGCGTCGCGGCAATATCGCTCCGACCAGGGCACGGTCTGGGACACGATTCATCATCTTTCTGCGGATGCCGAGGTCCGCTCGCAGACCGGGGCCATGAGAGACGTCTTTGAGGCCAAAAGAAGAGACCTTGATGCCTTTATCGAAAATTTCAAGGCCGAGTCGAAGCAGAAAGGACTCTTTGTTTTTTTGAACGGCGAAATCGTCGGGTTTGATTTCATCTCCTTGGACAGGGCCTATAGAGCGCTTCATGATAAGCTGGTTAAAAGCTATGCCATGGAAGCTCTCCTTGAGAAACCTGAACACGTGTCCGCGCCTGACCCGGCCAATACCAGGGCTTTCCTCGAGGAAACGAAAGCCTGCATCGAGAAAAAATATGAGTCTGTCGGGAAAGGATGGGACTATCGCTTTGAGGGAAAGTCCATGGTGGGCTCCGGGCTTGCGGCGGAGGAAAAGGTCATCCATTTGGCCTTTTTCAGGGTCACGGAGAGCGAAAAAGCCGGGGGGATGGCTGGGTTGAAAAGAAGAAAGGGATTTCGGATCTAGCCCGTTGGGGAGTCTTTTTTCTAGGACAATGCTTTGAGAATCAGGACAGAGGGAAAGGGGACAATTTCGCAACTGTTTTTTCCCCCGTTCTTGTTGACAATCATTTTTTCTTCTGATAATAGCTAATAATAGGGTCAGTGGTTCTCGCGGAGACAGGCTCATCATGCCGAGAAAGGTGAGAAGGCCATGAAAATAAGCTCAAGAGAGAGGAACGATGTCATCATCTTTGATATCGATGGAGAAATCAGAAGATCCGATATCACCGATGTCACCCTCCATCAGCTCGTCAAGAACCAGCTCGACTCGGGCAAGAGAAGAATTCTTTTAAATTTTGAGCAGGTCGAATTCATCGACAGCTTCGGCGTCGGTGAAATCTTGGCCAGCTATATTTCCACTCATAACCTGGGCGGGAAGCTGAAGATCGTCAAGATCTCCAAGAAGCTCTACCTGATCTTTCAAGTGACGATGCTGACCAAGGTCCTGGACATCTTCGACGATGAGGATGTGGCGCTCAAAAGCTTTTTTTAAAGTTGTCCTGACGTTCCGCTTAAGCTAAAATCATCCCATGGCGAAGAATCGCCTGCACAATTTCCTGTCCCGGGTCGTTGACGTCAAGCCTGGCGAGGAAGTTATTGTCGTCTTCTTCTTCTTTTACTTTTTTTTGATCACGGCCCCCTACTACATCATCAAGCCGATCCGGAATTCCAGCTATCTCGAAAGGATGGGCGACGAGAACCTTCCTCTGGCCTATTTTCTGACTGCCCTCCTGATGGGTTTCATCGTCAACTTCCATTCCAAGCTTCAAGTGAAGATTCCCCGGCGCACCTTGATCCTCTCCAGCCTTGTCTTCTTTATCCTCAACATCTGCGTATTTTGGTGGCTGTTTTATAAACACGACTGGAAATGGGTGCCCGTCGTTTTTTGGGTTTGGGCCAATATCTTCGCCATCGTCCTTGTCACTCAGTTCTGGATCCTGGTCAATGACGTACTCAATCCCCGGGAAGCCAAGAGGCTGATCGGGTTTATCGGCAGCGGGGGCCTGCTTGGAGCCATTCTGGGAGGAATGATGGCTGGGGCTTTGGGCAGGACGAAGGCCGCGAGCTTCCTTCTCCTTATAGCCGCCGGAATGCTCTCGGTCGGCATCCTCCTCGCTCTCTCCATTTTTGCGAGGCAGAGGAAGGCTGAGCCTGAGGCTGAGCGGGAAATCGCCGACAGGAAAAAGAAGTCAGAGAAGCAGGCTAAAGCAGGTTTCCGGGACGGCTGGGAGACAGTCAGACAGAGCCCTTACCTAAAACTTCTTGCCGGCATCGTGATGATCACTCTGGTGGTCTCGACCTTGATCGATTTTCAATTCAACAGCATCGTCTTTAACGTCAGAGGCGGCAAAAATTTGACTTCTTTTTTTGGCTATTTCAACGCCGGGACAATGGCGTTCGCCTTTCTTCTGCAGCTTCTGCTGACGAGCAACATCATCAGACGGTTTGGCATCCGGGTCACGCTTTTGTTTTATCCGTTGATTTTACTCCTGGGTTCAGCAGGAATCGGGATGGTGGCCTTTGCCAGCATCATTCCGGCGATCTTGATCAAGGCCGGCGACAAGAGTCTGGCCTATTCCCTCAACCAGTCGGTGAGAGAATTGCTTTACATCCCCATCTCCGTGGAACAAAAATACAAGGCGAAGGTTTTCATCGATATGTTCCTCAACAGGTTTGCCAAAGGCGTGGGAGCGGTCATCCTCTGGCTTCTTCTGGCCATCCTCCCCAAAAGCTCTGAAATCGGCATCACTGCATTAGGCATAAGATATATTAGCCTTGTTGTTGCCTTTATTATCCTAGGCTGGATCTTGCTCAATCTTAGAGTCAGCCGGGGCTACACCGATGCCGTCAAAGAGAAACTGAAGTCTCCCCGGGAACGCGGGGACAGGCTCGTATCAGAACAAGTGGATGTGGATTATACCAAACTTGTCTTCGACACTCTGGAGAGTAAGGACAGAAGCTCGGTGCTGTATGCTATGCATCTCTATGACCTCATCAGGCAGGACAAGCTAACGCCGGAGCTTAGAAAACTCATCACTTACAAGACAGATGAGATCCGTGCGGCTTCTCTAGGAACACTTTTTGAGCAGGGAGAGACGGCTTTAGGACCTCAGACGGATGATGATTTGGACAATGAGGTCTTGAAGAAAGAAATTGAGGAGATTCTGTCTTTGGATTCATACCAGGAAGTCATGAAGAGCTATGTTGATAAGGCCATCAATGAGGAGGGAGAGCAGGGCAAAACAGCCAGGATGGAAGCGGCTAAAGCCATTGGTCTGATGAGCCCGGATGCGCCTGTCGTGGACGGGCTCGAGGACCTTCTGGCAGATGAATCGCCGGAGGTGAGCCATTTTGCTGTCCAGAGCGCGGCGGCGTTGAAGCGGAGAGAGTCTGTTCCTTATCTAGTCTCAAAGCTCTCTGCCCCTTTCCTGCGGGAAGACGCCATGGATGCTCTGGTCAAATACGGGCCCAAGGTTGCCGGCACTTTGGCTGATTACCTCGAAGACAAGATGGAAGACATCGAGATCCGCAAAGCCGTGGCTTCTGTTTTGGCCCGAATCGGCGACCAAGACGCCGCTGACTTTTTAGGCTGGGAGTTGGCCGAAGCCAGCGGGGCACTGACGATGGAGATCATCGATGGCTTGGACAGGATCCGCACCATGAACCCGGAAATTCACTTTCACGAAGACGTCATAAAATCCAAGATCCTCGCCGAGATCCGGACCTGTTGCCAGACTTTTGTGGCTCGTTCCTTGGAGGAACGGGCTGAAATAAGACAAGAGATGATCCTGCAATGGGAGAAGATGCAGGCTGATATCTTGGAGAACATTTTCAAGCTATTCGGGCTGATTTATCCGCATGAGGATATCGCCAAAGCGTACCAGAATATCAAGACGGGGACAAAGGACTCCGTGGCCTATGCTATTGAGCTCCTGGACAATATCCTGGAGAGGGAGATGAGGGAGGCCGTTTTTCCCCTCGTCGAAGATCTTTCCGCAGAAGAAAGAATGAGCAAATGTCAGGGCCTGTTGGCAAGTTTCGCCGAGGGAAAAAAGTCAGAATGATAACGCCAGAAAGACGGCCGGCCAACCCTCTTGCTTTTCTGATGTTTAGCTATTTTTTCTTTATTATGTTCTGCCTCTATATCATCATAGCGGTGAAAAAGTCTCTTTTCTTGACCAATCTCGGGAAGGAGAGGCTCCCTTACGCTTATCTCCTGACAGCGATCCTGATCGGATTCGCCGTCTCCATAAACTCGCGGCTGTTGCAGAAGGTGAACCGGACCGTCTATGTGTCTCTTGCCCTGGGTTTCTTTATTGGCAGCACCTTTCTTTTTTGGGGTTTTTTTCAGCAGCAGAAACCGTGGCCCTGGATTTATCTTCTCTTCTGGTCATGGGCCGACATATTTATGGTGACCGCGATAACCCAATTCTGGATTTTCATCAACGATCTTTTTGAACCCCGCGAGGCCAAAAGGCGTATCGGCTTTTTTGTCAGCGGAGGACTGCTTGGGGGCGTGGCCGGGTCCCTTATTGCCTTTTTCAGGCCCGGGAATTTGGAGACCAGAAACCTCATCTTGATCTGTCCTGTTCTTCTCGCTCTATGTCTTGTCATTGTCTTTGCGGTGAAGAGGTTTTCTTCAAAGCAAGCGAAGGAAGAAACAGGTTCGATGCCGGATCAGAAAAAAGAAAAAATCGGCTATATCCAGAGTTTCCTGCTCTTAAAAAAGAGCCGTTATCTCCTCCTGCTCAGCGGGATGATGGTAACCTCGATGGCCGTTTCAACGCTGGTCGATTTCCAGTTCAACTCCATAGCCAACATACACTATCCCGATACGAATACCAGAACCCAATTTTTTGGTTCTTTTAATTGCGGGCTCCTGATTGTCTCTTATTTATTCACTGTCCTGTTTACCTCTCGCATCCTCAAGAATTTTGGAATCCGGGTGGCCCTCCTTATTGCTCCGGTTTTCTTGCTGCTGGGCTGCGGGAGCATTTTCCTAATTCCCCAGGCAGGTTTCGTTGCCTGGGCCATCCTGATGAGAGGCGGGGATAAGAGTTTTTCCCATTCGCTAAACCAATCGGTCAGGGAGGTTCTTTATATTCCGATACCGCCGGAGATCAAGTACAAGGCCAAAGTCTTTATTGATATGTTTATCAACAAGTTTGCCGATGGCCTGGCGGCTGTTCTTCTTATTATTCTAAGCCCATTCTTATTAAAGGGCGATTTGAAGTCTGAATTAGAGGGAATCAGCGTGCTCACAACCCTCTTTATCGTTGTCTGGGCAGCTCTTATCCTCTTGATTACGAAGGAGTACGTCGGGATCGTTAGAAAGAATATCCAGATCAAATGGCATGATGCCGACCGATTGGTCACTGAAAAGATCGACGTGGACATGACCAAGCTTGTTTTTGATACCCTGCAGAGCCGGGACAGGAGCTCCGTGCTGTATGCCATGAACCTCCTGGACCTGATTAAGAAAGAAAAGATGAGCCCCGAGTTGAAGCAGCTGATCTCCAATAAATCCGCTGAAATCAGGGCACGTTCTATGGATGCGCTCATGGACGTCGAGGGTGAGAGTCTTGTCCCGGACCTGGATGACACCATCGAGCCCGAAGACCTGGACGCCCAAGTCAAGGAAATCATGTCCCTGGATGTTTACCAGCAACTGATGAGAGAACAGATTGAAAGGGCGGCCAAAGAAAAAGGCGTTGAGGCTGAGGTTTCCAGGATGGAAGCAGCCAAGGCGATGGGAATGATGGACCCCAAAGCGCCCTTGACCCAGAACCTGAAGAAGCTTCTCCGGGACGATTCTCCTGAAGTCGTTCGCTATGCCGCAGAAAGCGCCGGACGGCTCAAGAAAAGAGAGTTTGTGCCCCTTTTGGTCGGCCACTTGATCCGGCCGGCAACACAGGAGGCGGCCAGCCATGCCCTGATCGCCTACGGGGACACGATCATCGGGACGTTGAAGGACTATTTAAGCGATCCCGAGGAAAATATCCGAGCCCGCAAAGCGATCCCGGGCATTCTGGCCAGAACGGGCTCATCGAGAGCGGCAGAACTCCTGCTCCTGGAGCTGAAAAAAGAAAACACAGACCTGGAGATCGAGATCATCGAAGCACTCCACAAGATGAGGTTCAACAGCCCCCAGATCTGTTTCTCCGAGAGGACTGTCCTGTTTAAGGTCGTGGCCCTGATCAAGAAATCTTATTTGCTGCTGATCCAGATTCATGAAATGAGGGCCGACAAGAAAAAAGAAGTCCTGGCCAGGGATCTGGAGAACAATCTGGCACGCGCACTGAAACAAATCTTTGAGCTCCTGGGCCTCATTTATCCCCAGGACGACATCATCAAGGCCTACCAGAATATCAGCGCCGGGACAAAAAAGGCCCTGGACTACAGCATCGAGCTTCTGGATAATATCCTGAAAAAAGAGGTCAAGGATATCCTGCTGCCTCTGATAGAGGACACCTCTTTTGAGGAAAAGGTGAGGATCAGCCGGAGGATGCTCAAGGCCGCAGAAAGAATCGACCTCTCTTGAAGTCTGAGCCCTTCTGGGAGTATAATTATCGTTCTGATAGCACATGGCGAGACTCTTTATTTATCCGAAAAAAGGGGATACTTTTTTTATTGACCTCAAACAAGAACGTGTTTCCATCGGGCGGTCAGAAGATAATGATATCGCCTTGCCCGACCCGTTTTCCTCGGGTCACCATGCGCTTATTCTTCCCAAGGACGGCGGATTCGCCGTTCGAGATAACGGTAGCAAAAACGGAACCTTCCTCAACGGGAAAAAGGTCCAGGGGGAAGCGGACCTCAAGAAGGGAGACGAAATCCTTGTCGGCTCAACTCGGCTGATCTATGATAAAGAGCTTTCCAGCAACGTTGAGCTGACCGAAGTGATCTCGCCATCCCGCAATATCAACACGGTTATTCACCTGCGCGATATCTTGAAGGTCCCGGATATTGAGACCACCATGCAGAGCCTGGCCACTCCCGCGGACCTGATGAAGATCAAGTCAGACTATAAGTCCATGGCAGTGCTCAATGAAGTCAGCAGAGCTCTGGTCCTCCACCAGCCTCTGAACGTACTTCTCGAGCGCATCATGGAGCTGATTTCGACATATATGCCGATGGACAGGGGAGTCCTGATGAGAAGAGAAGGCAATCCGCCTCAGCTCATCCCCAAGGTCATCCGGATCAACAACAAGAACCTCGCCAGGCAAAAAATCCTGGTCAGCCAGAGCATTGTCAATCTTGTCCTCGACAAGCATTCATCGATCCTGACAACGGATGCGCAAGCCGACGACCGCTTTAAGATGAAAGACAGTGTGATCAAGTCGAACATCCACTCGGCGATGTGTGTTCCCCTCTGGAACAACAAAGAGATTATCGGTGTGATTTACGCCGACCGGATCTCGTTGCTCGATCAATTCGCCGAAGATGACCTGAGATTGCTGACGCTTTTAGCGAACCTGGCCGCTGTCAAGATTGAAAATGCCGAGGCCGTCGAAATGGCCATCGAGCAGGAAAGGATGGGAAAAGAACTGGCCTTGGCCGCCCAGATCCAGAAGGACTTCATGCCCAAGCAAAATCCTGCCTGCGACAATTTTGACATTGCCGGTACCAATATCCCGTGCTATCAGGTGGGCGGCGATTATTATGATTTTATCTCCATTGACCCCAGCCGTTTGGGTATCATCATTGCCGACGTTTCCGGCAAGGGGATGGGCGCCTCGCTCCTCATGGCCTCTCTGAGGGCGGCTCTTCATTCGGAAGTCCATCCCCACTACCGACTGGAAACCATGGCGGCAAAACTCAACGACTTCGTCCATCGCATGACATCCCCAGACCGCTTTATCACCTTCCTTTTCTGCGAACTGAATTTAGAAACGGGCGAGCTCCGCTATATCAACGCCGGCCACAATCCTCCCTTCATCATGGAAAAAAACGGAAAGATGAGCCGGCTGGAGGTCAGCGGCTTCTGCCTGGGAATGTTTCCCTCGGTCGCGTATGAGGCCCAAAAGGTGACTCTGGGCGTGGGGGACATGGCCGTCCTTTTCACCGACGGGATCACAGAAGGCCGGGATAAGGACAATCAAGAATTCGCTGAAGAGGGCCTCGCCCAAGTGCTGAAAAAGAGCATCAAGCAGCCTGCTGCAAAAATCGTCGAGAAAGTCTGCCATGAGCTGGCGACTTTTGCCAAGGGAGTTGCCCCGATGGACGACATGACCCTGATCGTCATCAAGAGGACCTCCTAGACCTTTCTTGCCCTCATCAGGATTTTTCGCCCAGATGAGTTGACAGTGCGGCGATTTTCGTAAATGATGAGGAAATGTTATGAGGAAGTTTAGCTTGGCCGGCCAGCGCCTCGCCTCGTTGGATGCCTTTCGCGGAATCACAATTGCCGGGATGATCCTGGTGAATAATCCAGGGAGTGGGGACCATGTTTATCCGCCGCTGCGTCATGCGGTATGGCATGGCTGGACACCCACTGACCTCATCTTCCCCTTTTTTCTTTTTATCGTCGGTGTGTCTATCTCTCTGGCCCTTTCGCGGAGAATCGAGGCCGGAACCCGGGGGACCGCGCTCCATCTTAAGATCTTCAAGAGAAGCGCCATTATCTTTGCCCTCGGCCTTTTGCTCCGTCTGATTCCCGGGTTTGACTTCGCCACGATGAGAATTCCCGGCGTCTTGCAGCGGATCGCCCTCTGCTATCTTTTTGCCGCTCTGCTCTACATTCATTCGGGCCCGAAAGGAAGGATTGCCGCCGTCTTTTTGGCGCTGGCTGCGTATTGGGCTGTTATGAACCTCGTTCCCGTCCCGGGTTACGGCGCCGGTGTTCTCGATTACAACGGCAATCTTTGCGGGTATATTGACACAAAGCTGATGGCCGGCCATCTCTATAAGCCCGAGTTTGACCCAGAAGGGATCTTGAGCACCTTGCCTGCCATCGCCACATCGCTCCTGGGGACTCTGGCCGGGGATTGGCTCCGCAGGTCTAAAGGAGTCCTGGCGAAAACGGCCGGCCTTCTTGGAGCGGGAATTGTCCTAACGGTTCTCGGGCTTGCCCTCCATCCTTATTTCCCCGTCAACAAGCAGCTCTGGACGAGCACGTTTGTCCTTTTTACTGCTGGGGCGGCTCTCCTCCTGCTGGCTTTTTGTTTTCTGGTGATAGATGGGTTCGGGTTCAAGAAGTGGGCAACGCCGTTTTTTGTTTTCGGCACGAATGCCATCGCCGCTTACTGCGGATCGATCTTAGGCAATAAATTGCTGATGCTCGTCAAGGCGAATTCATATATTTATGAGCATCTTCTCGTCCCCTGGGCCGGGAACCTTAACGGGTCTTTGGTCTATGCGGTCACCTACGTCTTTATTTGGCTGGCCATAATGACCCCTCTCTATAAGAAAAAAATCTTCATAAAAATTTAGGGAGATGAAGATGAAAAATAGGGCGGTTTTTTTTCTTCTGGCCGGGGTGATTTTTCTTGCCTCTTGCACGGAAAAAAAGAGGGAAACAACGGCTGCGTCTGTCCATAGAGTTAAGCTTGGAGTCGAGGTGTTCCTGGAAAGTCATCTTGACCTGGTCAGGGGGAAGAAGGTCGGCCTGATCACCAATCCTACGGGCGTCGACAGCCAACTCCGGAGCGTCGTTGACCTCTTGCACAAGAATCCGGCGATCGACCTTGTGGCTCTTTATGGGCCCGAGCATGGGATCAGGGGAAACGCTCAAGCCGGCGAATACGTTCCCTTCTATTTTGATGAGAAATACAAACTTCCGGTGGGGCCTATTCCGGTCTTCAGCCTCTATGGCCAGTCGTTAAAGCCCGGGCCAGACATGCTTAAGAATATCGACAAGTATATGCGCTCATTCGATACAACCCGTTCAGGAAAAACTCCCGAAGCGGCGATGATCAAGAACGTCGATGTCCTGATATTTGACGTCCAGGATGTAGGGACGAGAATCTATACTTATGCAGCGACAATGGCGTATGTCATGCAGGCCTGTGCGGAGAATGGCGTCGATTTCATTGTTTTAGACCGCCCGGACCCGATCAACGGCGTGGTTATGGAAGGCCCCATCCTCGAATATCCGGAGTTCAGCTCATTTGTCGGAATCTATCCTGTCCCGGTCAGATACGGGATGACGGTCGGGGAGCTGGCCCGGCTGTATAATGATCGATTCTTGGAAAAAAAGGCCAGCCTGACGGTCATTCCCATGCAAGGCTGGAAGCGGACGATGTGGTATGATGAGACTGGTCTGCCGTGGGTTATCCCATCGCCAAACGTGCCGACGGTCGAGACGGCGACGGTCTATCCAGGACAGGTCTATTTAGAGGGGACGAATGTGTCCGAGGGCCGGGGAACGACCAAACCCTTTGAGATGTTCGGAGCTCCCTGGATTGACGGCTACGAGCTCACGCGCCGACTCAACAGACTCGACCTGGCTGGGATCAAGTTTAGGGAAGCCTGGTTCACCCCGACGTTCTCCAAGTTCGCCGGCGAACTCTGCGGAGGGGCTCAGATCCATGTCACAGACAGAAATGTCTATCGTCCGTTCGAGACATCCCTGCACATCATCAAAACGATCCGGGACATGTATCCCGATAAGTTCGAATTTCAACCCGAGTACTTTGACCAGATCATGGGAACGGCAAAAGTCCGGGAATCGCTCAATAAGGGGATAGGAGTGTCGGAAATCGTCGCCGGGTTTGAAAAAGGCCTGGCCGACTTCACCCAACTGCGGAAACCATATCTTCTTTATTAGAAAGAACTTGTCTTAGGGTTAGGCCCTTCGAGACGTAGACACAGAAAGAAATTCCCGATCCCCCGATTTTTCTCTCTTGACGGGATGACTTCCTGACCTAATTCTCTGTTCTCTCCTCACCAGAGCCGAAAATAAGAAATGTGATGCAGCAGGAGCTGCAGCTTGACATAAAAAATCGTAGCGCGCACTTCGTCCATGTACCTAGCTTGCTCGCAAATTTGCACAGCGGCGGCCATGGCCCCGTAGGAGATGTTAATGAGCATGGGTCTGTATTGCTCGAAATATCCTGGCGGAACCTGGCCCCGGAACATGTACTCAAGATAATCTATGGCGAACCCGGCAATCTGGTTCGCTACGGCAATCTTAATTGTCTCTTCATCGGCCAAAAGGAGTCCGCCGTAAAGGATCATCTGCTGTCTGAACATCTCTTCGGCAGGTTCAATGAGAGCGCGGTATTGAGGAGGGAAGGCTTTTTTGAGCAGGCCGGGGAATTCTGGGGTTCGAAGAAGGGCGGCATTCATGATTTTTTGACCGATGGAAGGGTCTGCTCTTTTTATAAGAATATCCCCTGCATATTCCACGACGTTCTCTGTAAACAACATACGCTGAGATATTCCCAGCGGTATGCCTTGACCTTCTAATCCGGCCCAAACACCCTGAGCCTCGAGAATTTTGTCCAATTCAACCGCCAGGGCGATAATATAGCCCGGATGTTCATCCTGGTAGGGCGGCTTAAAGGGCGGGAGACTGGGTATCGCCCTCCAGTGAGCGATGTAATCGGCTCCCCAGGCATCGTTGTGCGCCACATAGCCGAGGGCAGCGGACTTCTGCAACCCCCACTTCGCTTTCCACCATACGGCCATGAAGGCCTGGCTGGGAGCAGCATCGGGGTCGCCTTTGGGTATGCCATGAGTATAACCGCGCAAAACGTTGTCGTCCATCAGGCTGAATTCCAGGTTGAAAATATCCGGCGCCACGATACCATACATTTCGTTCGCTTTAGCAAGCGGCATCCCTTTCCCGATCCTTTCGGCAATGTAAACGTGGGTGGCATAGTTCCAGGAATAGGCTGTCGCCGAGATCAAGACCAGCGCCCCGAGCAGGCTTGAAGCCAATACGATTGTCTTTTTCATGAATTCCTCCTTTCCTTTTTCCTAGTGCTAGAAGTATAAGCCCCTGAAAAAGCTGTTGTCAAGATGATTCTCGAACA
>CAZOKP010000055.1:0-18764 GCA_964580435.1 uncultured Eubacteriales bacterium | reverse complement strand
CCGCCGCCATTTTCGCCTCTTTCTGGGCCTTCGGGCTTCTCCTCGCGGCCTTCGGAGTGGGGAATTTGATCTGCTGGTTTCTGATCGACAAGCGGCGGGGCGGCAGCGGCGATAAAAGCGAATAGAGGTTCGGAAATACATTCCCGCCGCCCGAACGGGTTGCCGTTTGACTCCGAATCTCGATCGGATTCGAGGCGACGCCTTCCAGCAACATTCATACGTGATGCCAGGCCCCATTGAAGAGGACGTCCGATATCATTATTCCCTATTTTATCAGCAATAAATATGCCAATATTACTTACTGGGATTTTCGAATGCTTGTTCAGCACTATACAGAACGCGAATCTCCATACGTGGCGGCATACGTTCGCAAGCTATCTATTGATGAGGACGGGCAACATCCGCGCGGTCCAGATGCTCTTAGGGCACAAATCGATCAGGACGACGGAGATCTATTCCCACCTCAGCGAAAGGCATCTCCACCACGTTGTCGGCCAGCTCCCTGGCCCGAAAATGGGCACACTTTTGGGCACACCTGTGGTTTTGCCGGGCCGCTCGATGGCGCAAAATCCGAAACGCTTTTTTCCCGAGACACTTTCTCAGAATTCGACTTTAGCTATTAACCCCACCTACCTCCCCTGACCAATCAGGGGAGGCTAACAAGCAGGTTAGCGTCTCTGGTAAAGGTCGGTGGGCGATACAGGATTTGAACCTGTGACTTCCACCGTGTGTAGGGAGCACGCTAGTAAAGCAAAGCAATGAAAATAATGGATTTAGCAAGAAATCAGGGGTATTTCAAGGCAATTCCATCTTTGATGTCTCTCGATATTTTTAGATGCGTTTTGATATTCCTGACATATTTTGGGCACAATTTGGGCACAGGCGAGGACTCGTGTTTCGCAGTTGACCTGCCGTTCGGGCGATGATAATATCTAGACATCGGGAAGCGCGACGTTGCCATGGAATGTCCCAAGTGCCATGCTGAGAACAAGGAAAACTCGCGGTTCTGCAGCAGCTGCGCGGCGCCGTTGAGTCCGGGCGTCCAGGCTGGCCCGCACGACGCCTCCTTCACCAAGACCCTTGAAACCCCTCTTCGCGTCCTGAAAGCGGGGACCCTCGTCTCCGGCAAGTACCGGATCGTCGAGGAGGTCGGGGCCGGCGGGATGGGGGTCGTCTACAGGGCCGAGGACCTCAGGCTCAAGCGTCAGGTGGCCCTGAAGTTCCTGCCCCCGCACCTCATGGACGCGCCCGATCTCAAGGAACGGTTCCTCATCGAGGCCCAGGCGGCCGCGGCCCTGTCCCATCCGAACATATGTGTCATCTATGAGGTCGGGGAAGACGAGGACCGGTCCTTCATTGCGATGGAGTATATCGAAGGGGGGACACTTAGGGACAAGATCAAGAAGGGTCCGCTCAAGCCGGAGCAGGCGCTGGATTTTGCGATCCAAATAGCGGCCGGCCTGGGAGAGGCCCATCGCAAGGGCATCATCCACCGGGACATCAAGAGTGCCAACATCATGGTCACGGAGAGGGGGCAGGCCAAAGTGATGGACTTCGGGCTGGCTAAGCTGCGGGGCGGGAGCTCGCTGACCCGGAGCCAGACGACTTTGGGTACCGTAGCTTACATGTCGCCGGAACAGGCTCGCGGGGACGAACTGGACCAGCGTACGGATATCTGGTCGCTGGGCGTAGTCCTCTATGAGATGCTTGCGGGCAGGCTGCCCTTTCGAGGAGACCACGACCAAACGGTCATTCATTCGATCCTCCAT
Organism: uncultured Eubacteriales bacterium; assembly: GCA_964580435.1. Classification (GTDB taxonomy): domain Bacteria; phylum Acidobacteriota; class Aminicenantia; order Aminicenantales; family UBA8522; genus CAZKEW01. The sequence goes on along the minus strand of CAZOKP010000055.1, from coordinate 16,995 downwards.
AAGGAACCTGAATCCCTGATAAAAGCCCGCCCCGGCATGGCACCCGAACTGGAACATGTCGTCGGACAGGCCATGGCCAAGAAGCTGGCCGAACGCTATCAGACCATGGAGGAGTTCCGGGAGGACCTGGCGGCTCTCGCCGAAGGTCTCAAACCCCTCAAGGCCAAGGCCCGGCCGGCCAAGAAACAACCTGACCAGCCTGAAAAGTCCATTGCCATACTGCCTTTCATTAACGACAGTCCCGACCAGGAGAACACCTATTTCATCAACGGGGTGATGGAAGAGATCCTGGGCAATCTTCAGAAGATCAAGGATCTCAGAGTGATATCCCGCACATCGGTCGAACAATACCGGGAGAGGAAAAAGTCCGTCCGCGAGATCGCCGAAGAGCTGGGCGTGAACTATATCGTGGAGGGCAGCGGGCAGAAATACGGCACGGCCTTCAGGTTGAGGGCGCAGCTGATAATGGCGGCCAAAGAGACCCATCTCTGGGGCCAGTCTTTCCAGCAAAAGATCACCGATGTGGAGGATATCTTTAACATCCAGATCAGGATTGCCAAATCAATAGCTGAAAAGCTCAAAGCGGTCATATCCCCTGAGGAGAGAAAGCTCATTGAAAAAATACCGGCCGCAGATCTTGCAGTATATGATGAATATCTGAAGGCCCGCTCTTATTTTGCTGATTATACGAAGGAATCGTTGAATAAGGCTATGGAATATCTGAACAGCGCAATTGAGAAAAATCCTGACTGGGCACCCCTCTATGCAGGTCTGGCAGAGCTCTGGATATGGATACAACAATCTGGGTGGGAACAACCTTCTGTTGCTGGTCCAAAAATCTTAGAGAACCTTAACAAAGCGATGGAATTGGATCCGGATCTTGCTGAAGTCCATTATCAAAATGCCGTGATTGCTCAATTGGTGGAATGGAACTGGGAAAAGAGTGAAAAAGAGTTCTTAAAGGCTCTGGCCATTAATCCCAACAATGCCCTCTGCAGGCTGATGTATGCACAATTATTATTGATCCTGGACAGGGATGATGAATCACTGGAGCAGAGAGAGCTTGCAATCAGTCTCGATCCGTTAAATTTTATGACGAAGCTTTTGTATATAGGAACACTGGTGCAAGCAGGTGATTGCAAAACCAGCTTGTCTCTCATGGAAGAAGCTTTGGTCGATAATCCGAGGGACATCAACCTTAATCAAATGCTTGAAATAGCAGCATACAAGTGTAAGGATTACGACAAAGTAATCAAAGCGGTAAAATACTCGCTTCCAATTACAATTGAAGAAGATGCTTTTAAGGATATTGAGAGGATTTACAGCGAATCAGGAATTGCTAAAGCATATGAAGAAATAATGAAACATTTGGAGAAATATGCTGAAAACAATTACATTGGGTTTTCTGAAATGGCTATTAGGTACATTATAGCGAATCAACCTGATAAAGCCATGGACTGGATTGAAAAGGGATTTGAATTACATGACCCGATAATGACATATATAACCAAATCGGCTCAAATTTTTGATTCATTGTTCGGGAATCCCAGGTTTATTGCCATATGTGAGAAAATGAACCTTCCGCTACCAAAATCCCGATGAGACAAGTTTTCACGATCAGAAAATATTTTCCAGTATATGCCGATCTGTCGCGCGGCGATCCAGGCTTCCAGGAGCTGCTGCGGAAGCTGCAGCTGCCGGCGGCCAATCGAGGATGACTCAATAATAGAGGAGACGCGGCTCGATAAAGGAGAGAAGCTGACACAAATGGGAGGGTCATGATGGTTAAATGTCCCCACTGCTACGCCGAGAACAGGGACGATTCGAGATACTGCAGCAACTGCGCGGCGCCGCTCGGCCCGGCCGACCCCGAGGCGCCATCCCTGACCCGGACCCTTGAGACGCCCGTGAGCGTCCTGAAGCCGGGGGCCCTCGTCGCCGGCAAGTTCAGGATCGTCGACGAGATCGGCCGTGGCGGCATGGGGATCGTCTACAAGGCCGAGGACATCCAGCTCCAGCGCCCGGTGGCCCTGAAGTTCCTGCCGCCCCACCTGGCCGATTCCGCGGAGCTCAAAGAGCGGTTCCTCATCGAGGCCCGGGCCGCCGCGGCCCTGTCGCATCCGAACATATGTGTCATCTATGAGGTCGGGGAAGCTACGGAAAATCCCCTTCACGGTCGAATCTGAGAATCGAAGCTCACCTGAGCGACCAGCACCTTTCCGAGCATATCAACCAGCTCCCTGACACGAAAATGGGCACACTTTTGGACACAGCAGTCATTTTACCGGGTCGCTCGATGGCGCAAGTGGTTGATAAGAAAGTGGTGGGCGATACAGGATTTGAACCTGTGACTTCTACCGTGTGAAGGTAGCACTCTACCCCTGAGTTAATCGCCCACGAACTTATTTTTATTCAAATTTTCCCTGAATGTCAATTTCCGAGGGTAAGGTCTTCATTCTCCACTTAAGTTCTGCGGCGAGGAATCGACAAAACCGCTAACTCAAGAATGAAGACCTGACCCCAATCTTCGATTGACAAAGGGTCTTTTTCCATCTATAAATATGAATAATGGCAATCAGACGTTGTCCTTACTGCAAAGCCATCATCGACGAGAACGACAAGTACTGCGAGAACTGCGGCACCCAGCTTCTTTTCCCCGAGGATGAATATGTCGAGGAACCTATTCCTGGCGATAAAATCGTTGATGAAGAAAAGGAATCCGAAGAAGCAGAAAGCGAAGCAGACGTCTTAGAGGAAGAGGCGGAGGATAAGGACGAAGAAGACGATGATGAGGAAATAGAGGAAACGGGAGACAAGGAAGTAGAAGAAGGGACGGAGGGAACGGAAGAGGAAGAAGAGATAGAAGATAAGGACAAGCTTGAAGCAGCCGCCGAAGAAGAAGAGGGAGAACAAAAAGAAGAAGAAACCGGTGAACTAAATAAATTCGCCGAAAGTGAAAAAGAAGAAGAGATTTATGACGAGGAATCGGCAGAACGCACCCCCACGGGAGTGATCGCCGAGGAAGAGAAAAAAGACGAAAGGGAGCTTCAATCTTGGATGGCACTCAAGGAAGAGATCGCCAAAAAAGCCCAAGCCGAGAAGCAAGAAACAACGCCGCGCGAATTCCTGGAGGATGTCAAAGAGGTAGCCCCGGCAAGCGCCCAAGAAGAGGACAAGAAATACAAAGTCGCCATCGAGGCGGATGAGCTGGTCTTTAAGACCAAAGAGCTGGAACAGCTCACCCAGACAGTAGAGGAAGGGAAAAAAGACCTCGAAAAACTTCTGTCTTCTTATGAAGAGAAAAAGAAAGAAAAAGGGGAAAAGCCTGCTTCAGAAACAAAAGACGAGCTTCCTCCCTGGGTGAGCGGTATGAAAGAAGCCCCGCCCTCCTTCACGCCGGACCTAGAAAAGGAAGTGGACAAAGAACGAGGGCCGGCGCGCCAGGAATGGGCCGTCGATTCCGGGATTGGAATTCCCGAGAGGGTGACTCAGACGACAACGTCATTCACTGAAACCGTGGCTCGGGAAGAAGAAAAGCAAGAAGAACAAGAAAGGGAATCGATAGAAGAGGTTGCCGGCGAAGAAGAAACCCGTCATACGAGAGGGTTTGCCCTAAAGTTGAAGGCAAAATGCGTCGACCTGATTTTTATCACCGCCCTCTGGCTGATTTCTCTCGCCTTCGCCGCCGGCGTGGTCGGGGTGTCCTTTTTTAAAATAATTTTAGTTGCGCCTCTTCCTGTCCTGGCTTTTTATCTGCTCCTGCTCCTGCTCTATTTTTTTCTTTTCCTTTACTTTCTGGGGGAGACCCTGGGCGATCATTATTTTTCGGCGGAAGATTAGGCGCCGGCCCCGCCAGCTCGAAATCTTTTCCTAAGAATTTCTCCCGAGCCTTCGCATCGGATGCGATTCGCTCCGGAGTCCCTTCGACCAGCACTTCTCCCTCGTCCAGGATGCACGCCCGGTCGGTGATGCGAAGGGTATCGCGGACGTTGTGGTCCGATATGATGATCCCGATGCCCCTGTTCTTCAGGGAGAGCATGATCTTTTGCAGTTCGATAATCGTCAGCGGGTCGATTCCCGTGAACGGCTCGTCAAGAAGCAGGAATTTGGGCTTGAGGACGAGGGAACGGCAGATCTCGAGCTTCCTCCTTTCTCCTCCGCTCAGGCTGTGGGCAGATTGCTTGGCCAGAGGAAGGAGGCCGAGCTCCTCCAGAAGCTCGCGGCTCAAGGTCTCTTTTTCCTCCTTCTCATACGGAAGAAGCTCGAGGATCAGCCGAAGATTATCCTCTACAGAGGCTTTGAGGAAGACGGAATTCTCCTGGGGGAGATAGGTGATTCCCAACTTGGCCCTTTCCGGCGTGGTGCTTCGGGAAATATCCTGTCCGTCAAAAGAGATGGTGCCGTGATCGGGCTTGACGAGCCCTATGATCATCTGAAAAGTCGTGGTCTTGCCAGCCCCGTTTCTTCCCAAAAGCCCGATGATCTCGCCCGCGCCGACCTCAAGATTCACTCCCTTGACCACTAGCCGGCGGCCGTAACTCTTGACCAGGTCTACAGCTTTAAGGACGGACATTGATCGATGTTACCTTGTCGGCTAAAATACTAAGGTCATTTCGAGCTGCTGTCAAGGAAGCATGAAAAAAGTCATCAGTGCCTCCCGGAGAACCGACTTGGTCTCCTTTTTTCCCGAATGGCTGTCTTCTGCAGTCAAGGAAGAAAAGGCTCAGGTGCATGGACCTTCGGGACGGACCTATTCTGTCAACCTGAAACCGGAGATCGTGCACACAGTGGTCCTGTGGTCAAAGAATTTCGCGAATCTCATCGAGAATCGGTACGGGCTTCAAGACTACCTCAGGAAATACGAGCAACTTTATTTTCATTTCACGATCACAGGGCTGGGCGGGAGTCACATCGAGAAGGCGGTTCCGGGGCCGGAAGCCGCGCTTGAGCAGATAGGGCCGCTGGTCGAATTGGCGGGCCGGCCCGAGCGCATTTCCCTCCGTTTTGACCCGGTTACCTTCTGGGAGGACGGGGCAACAATCCAGACCAACCTTCCTTTTTTTGAGAAGCTCGCCCCGAGGGCAGCGAGCCTGGGCATCAAGAACATCCGCTTCAGCTTTGCCCAATGGTACGAGAAGTCCCAGCGGCGAGCTGCCAAGCGCGGTTTTCTTTATTGGGACCCTCCTCTCGAAGAGAAAAAGAAGGCCGCGCGCGTGCTTTCCGAGACGGCCCGGGTCTGCGGGCTGAGTCTCTTTGCCTGCTGCCAGGATTTTCTGGCCGATGTCCCGGGGATCAAGCCGTCCTCCTGTATCGACGGCCGCCTTCTCCTGGAAATTCACCCTTCAGGCGAGCCGGCCTCTCTCCTCAAGGACAAAACGCAGCGCCAAGAATGCCGTTGCACCGAATCAGTGGACATCGGGAGTTATGCCCAAACCTGTCCCCACAGCTGTCTTTATTGTTACGCCAACCCCCGACTTTAGATGCCCAGTGACAGCCTCTCGGCCAGAGCGGAAGGAAGGTGTTCCGCCAGAATTTTTCTCTGTGCCTCTTCGATGTTGTACTCGAGACGGAAGAACTTGACCGTCCGCGCCTCGGTGTCATAAATGGCGCAGGCGGCCCGAGCGTTCCTGTCTCTGGGCTGACCGACAGAGCCCGGGTTGATCAGGTATCTGGCTCCCTTTTCCAGCTTAATCTCGTTGGTATTCCCCTCCATGAAGGTGCCTTCGACCAAACTCTCCTTTTCCGTATAGACAAACGGGAAGTGAGTGTGGCCGAAGAAACAGAGGGGCGTTTTGACATGGTCAAAAGCCTCGGCGGCATCAAACTCGCCGAATATATAATAATCCTCGTCGAACGGCGCGCCGTGGCAGATCATGATCGTTTCTTCGATAAGTTGGGGGCCGGTCTTCAGACGGCAGAGAAAGTTGATATTCTTTTTCAGGATTCTTTGTTTTGTCCAGTGTATGGCCGAGGCCGCAATGGGATTGAATGTCTCGATGGAATCAAGCCCGCAGACAGCTTTGTCATGATTTCCTCGAATCAACGAAAGAGGCTTAAGCGTCTGGATCTTCTGGACGATTTCGTTAGGTGAGGCGCCGTAGCCCACGAGATCGCCAAGAAAAACATAGTGGTCGATCTTCTTTTTCTGGATGAATTTCAGCACGGCCAGGAAGGCTTCAAAATTCCCGTGGATGTCGGCGAAGATCAGATAGCGCATGCGTCTTTAGCACTCCTTTTGGACAGAACGGAACATTCTGTGAGCCTGATAAGAGCTCCTCACCAAGGGGCCCGCTTCGACATCCTTGAACCCCAGCTCCAGAGCCCTGCTTTTAAGTTCCTCGAACTCTTGGGGGGCGTAATATCTGCTGATGGGAATATTGCTTTTGTCGGGCCGAAGGTACTGGCCTATCGTCAGGAGGCCGCAGCCGACGCGCCTCAAGTCGGATAAGGTCCCCATGATTTCGTCTTCGCTCTCCCCCAGGCCGACCATAAGTCCGGATTTTGTCAGCACGCCCATCTCTTTAGCCCTCTTCAAAACCTGGAGCGCTCTCTGATAGTTCGCACGGGGACGGGTGATCACGGCATATCGAGGTTCGGTCGTCTCCAAGTTATGATTCAAGATATCAGGACCCGACTCGATGACCACAGCCAGCGCTGTCTCCTCTCCTTTGAAATCAGGGATCAGGACTTCCACCTTGGCGTTGGGGTTCATTTTTTTAACAGCTCTGACGGTTTCGGCGAAAAAAGCGGCTCCTCCATCGGCCAGGTCGTCCCGGGTAACGGATGTTATGACGACGTATTCGATCCCCAAAGCGGAAACGGTCTCCGCGATATGCCGGGATTCTTCAACAGAAGGGGGGAGAGGGGTTCCCTTGTTCACTGCGCAAAAAGCGCAGTTTCGCGTGCAGGTGTCCCCAAGGATCAGGAACGTCGCCGTTCGCGCTGACCAGCACTCGGAGACATTAGGGCACCTGGCGCTCTGGCAGATCGTGTGGAGGCCATTCTTTTTCAGCACGTCGGCCACCCGGAAAAAGTCGCCGTGGGTCGGGAATCTGACTTTTAGCCATGGAGGCTTGGGAACGGATTTGTGGCCGTCCACGCCAAGGTTCGCGGGGCTTGTCTGTGTGGGAATCTGGATGTTTGGCAATTCCCTTTAAGGTTATAAGCAGAAAGAATAAAAATGTTTCAGTATTCCAGTTCTCTTTCTCTTTTCATCCGCCGGCGCATGCGCTTTCGGGCTTGGACTTCCTTCATTCTTTTCCGCTCTCCGGGTTTGAAGTAGACAGAATGCTTTTTAATTTCCTTGATGATCGCTTCCTGCTGCACTCTTCTCTTGAATCTTCGCAGCGCGCTCTCTACGGATTCTCCTTCATCAACAACGATAAAAGCCAATAGAATTCACCTCCTTATCGGCATCTGAGAACAGCCATTTATACCCGAATAGTCTCCCCTTGTCAAGAACGGCTGGGCCGCGGGCTCGAAGGCCCCATGTCTGTTAATAGCGGAAGATTGGTTCGATATCCACGGGAATGTCGGCCAGTTTTTGGATCGTTTTCCTGGTGATTTCGTCCATCTTGCCGTATCTCGAAAGCAAATGGCCAGCTTCTTCATAGCTGCCTTTTCCCTGGATCACCAAAAAGTCCGCTGCCAGATCTTGGACGGACTGCCGGATCTTTCCTTGATTGACTCTGAATCTTTCTGTTTCCGGGTCGTAGAGGAAGGCTTCTTTTTCCCGAAGATAATTGAACTGGACGAGAGTCCCCAGGCCGTGCGCTTCTGTGGCGCCAAACCTCAACGACCGGAACATGCCGGCGAGATAGGTAGTATAGATCTCCGCTTCCTTGTCCTTCGAGATCCAGCCGCGTTCCATGAGCAGGGGGACGCTCCACAGGCCCACGATATCCGCTTTGGCCTCTTCTATCGCCGCGTTGTATTCCTTGAGGGCTTTGTTCACCGAGATTCTGGTCCCGTCAGGCAGAGGGATGTAATTCAGGCCCAAGGCATGGCAAATCTCGTGCAGGATCACTTCATTGAAATAGGCTGAAAACGAAACAAGCTTCGCATCCTCCGGAGAGAGCACCCGCTCGGAAATGGGAATCAGGCTTTTTTGGAACTTGGCCTCCATTACGTTCTTGAGAAATACCTTTTTCGTGCCCTTTTCTTCCCGGACCTTCTCGTCGTTGGGAAGGACAAAAGCGGACGTCTGGATCCCCGGTTTAGCGTTTCCGGCGTTGAAGACCTCCAGGACAACATTGAGAGGCGATTCAAGGCCGGAGACTTTTTGATCCTTGTATTTTGGCTCGACCGGGAGATTCTGCTGTAGTTCCTCAAGATAGGTAAGGTAGCCCTTTATTTTCTCCATTTCGGCGCGGTCATTGATGTAAACAAAGGTCTCATAGGAAGCCTTGAGGCCCATGAGATTGTCGTCATAAACTTCAAACGGCCCGATGACGGTTTCCACGAGGTTATCTTTGAGGTCGATCCAGAGGCAATCGCTCTTATAGTAGTCATTTGAAAGAAGGTCTCCGGCGCGCTGGAAGAGGTACGCTTTGAGGGAGGGATTGGAGGTGATCTCGGCGGCCTCGCGAAGGGCTCTGGCGGCCGGCTCCAAATCCTTTCTGTATTCGACATTATAGGGAACGGCTGCAAGCTCGTTCCCGTTTCTCTTAACGATGGTGTATGGGCTTTCCAAGGCCTCCTTGGCCTCAGGATGGGCGGCCACATAGTCTTCGAATTCCTTCTTGGTCAGGTCAGGAGGATAGAAGCTCGCTCCCGGCAGCTTGTGAGCGGAGCCGATAAAAGGCTTGTTCTCGTCCTGGAGGTCAAACGGGCCGAAGTTGATCTTGACGAAGTGCAGGTAATCCGGAGCCCAGGGCTCCCTAGACTTTTGCAAGGCTTCCTTAAGGGGCAACCCTGCGGGATCAGTTTGCTTCCAGAAGATATCATCCATGAAGCGGGCGGCTCGGACCATTTTGTCCAGGACTTTTCGGTCCTCCTCGTTGAGGGTCGATTTATCAAAGGCGATTTCAGTTGGAGAGTACTTGGCCAGGCGCTCTGCGATGTCAGGGGCTCTCCATAGGCTGGAGAGCTGATCCTCGTCCCGCGCTTTTTTTGTCTTGCACCCAGAAATGAAGCCAAGGCCAGCTATCAACAGAAAAACCGTGATGAATGCGCACATGTTGTTTTTTTGAATTCTCATGCCGACCTCCTTAGTCTTTGACCTTGTAGCCCGCCCGGATAATGCTTGCCTCGGCGGCAATCCTCAGGGGGTCGATCAGCGGGACCGAAAGATCGTCATCCCGGAGTACGAGAGGGACTTCCGTGCAGCCTGCGATCACTGCCTCGGCTCCGCGCTGGATGAGCCTCTGAGCCGCTTCCAGGATCCACTTTCTGGGCCGGCCGGACGTGAATCCGGCCTTAATGCCCTTTTTCCCGAAAATCGCCTCCATAATTTTTTTCTGGTCACTGGCCGGGGGCTTGATGACTGTTATTCCGGCCCTGCAAAAGGCCCGGTCGAAGATTCCTGATTTTACAGTTCCCGTGCTGGCGATGAGCCCGACGCAGACGAGCCCCGGGATATTCATCCTCGTGTCAGCCAGTGTTTCTTCCAAGATGTCGAGAAGACGCATTTTCTCTTTCTTCGCTATTTTGGATAAGAAGGCATGGGCCGTGATGCAGGGTATGACGATGACTTCTGCTCCTGCCTTCTCGAGCATTCGGAGTCCTTGCCGGAGAAGCGGCACAGGACTGGGCCCTTTTCGAAGAAGCGCGTCCGTGCGCGGCGGTATTTTTGGGTTATTGTAGATAATGATGGGAATATGGTCCTGGTCTTTTTCGGCCCGGGTGCGTTTGATGATCAAGCTGAAGAAATAGGCGGTGGCTTCCGGTCCCATACCTCCCAGGATGCCGATGGTCTTCTTCATGGCTTGCCGCGCTCCCCGATGATCTCCTTGATTTTGTCCAGGGGAAGGGCTTCGGCGACATGTCCGTCCTTCCCTTCCATCCTCTCGGCTTTGAAGAGGGAATTGAGGATGGCTTCCTCCGATGCCTCCGCGGCCGCCAGGAATAGGGGCGACATGTGTTCATTTCTTAAAAGGACAACCGGCTGAGTGGACGATGCCGACCGGTTTCGAATCCTGACCTCTTTGGAGGTGGAGAAGGCGACAGCGTAATCTCCGCTCCCGTTGGAATAAAATCCTCCGGTCCGGACAATCCCGAGCAGCGCCCGCTTGGCCAGCCTTTTGAGGTTGCGACTGTCAAGAGGAGCGTCGGTGGCGACGATGATCATACAAGAGCCCTCGTTTCCGGACGCAGCTTCCTTTTGCATAGAATAATTTCCCAAGCGCACGCCGACGGGGAAGCCATTGATCTGGAGAACACCGCCGAAATTGGTCTGGACGAGGACTCCTACCGTATAACCACCCTGAGAAGCGGGGAGGCGGCGGGACGAGGTGCCAATCCCTCCTTTAAAATCGAAGCACATTGTGCCTGTTCCGGCCCCGACGCATCCCTCTTCCACCGAGCCGCCCTCCGCTTTTCGCATGGCTTCGAGGACGTGCTCTTTGGTGACGAGCCTGAGGCGGATATCATTGAGGTAGCCGTCGTTGGTCTCTCCGACAACAGCGTTCACGGATTCGACATTCTCATTCCCGGGAAGAGCGAGGATGTAATCGATCACGGCCTCGGCGGCGGTCGGGACAGAAAGGGTATTGGTCAGGATGATGGGTGTTTCTATGTTCCCCAGCTCTTCCACCTGGGTAAAACCCATCAATTTGCCGAATCCGTTGGCCACAGCGATGGCGGCTGGGACTTTTTCCTGGAAAATGTTTCCCCCATGCGGGAGAACGGCTGTTACGCCGGTGCGAATATCTTTTCTCTGGATCAGGGTGACTTGGCCGACTTTGACCCCCGCGACATCCGTGATGGCATTGAGGGGGCCCGGCGAGAGCACGCCGGTTTTGATCCCGAACTCCCGCAGGCGGGGCCGTTCTGAGGAAGCTGCCAACGCCATGTTGAAGACCGTAAAGAAAATGAAAAGAGAGAAAAGTGTTTTCATGGGCTGATACCCTATATTATTTTATTCGTGTTTTTTTTGATGTCAAAGCTTCTCTTCTTGTTTGGATACTTTTCAAGCTTCCTGCTTCGCCCGATCTGTGACTAAAATGGGTGCCACGGCACGTCCCCGCCTGGGGGATGAGGGGAGGGATGATGTGGTGAGAAGTCCGTATGAGCGAGGAGCGAATCGAGCAAGATTTCCTCGCTGGGGAAATCGCAGCGTGACTTCGAGCCACATCTCCCGAGCCTCGTCGGGGATGCGCCGTGCCAGGACCCATTTTAGCTTTCCATTCTAAATCCAGATCAGGCGGTGATGTTCCCGTTTGTCCAACCGGGTGAGCCCCTCCTCCCCGGCTATCCCCAGAGCTTCCTCGAATTCCTCGGCGCTGATCCTTCGTTCCAGGGGCGAGCGGGGCGGGATATCTCCGCAGGGATAATACTGGTCCATGATGTTGACGTAGGTGTTCCGGGATATTTCGGAGGCGAGAAAATGCATGACCTCTCGAGTTCCAGCCAGTCCCGAAGGAAGCACAAGGTGCCTGACAAGCAAACCGCGCCGGGCGATCCCATTCTGGTCCGTCGAGAGGTCGCCGACCTGACGGTGCATCTCCTTGATGGCCTGGCGGGCGATGTCAGGGTAGTCGGGGGCCTGGCAGAAGTTCTTTGCCGGATCGGAGGCCCCGAACTTAAAATCGGGCATATAAATGTCGAAGACGCCGTCCAAAAGTTCGAGCGAGGCGACGGCGTCATAGCCGCTGGTGTTGTAAACGAGCGGGACGCTGAGCCCGAGGGGAATAGCTATGGAAAGCGCGTTGAGAATCTGGGGGACATAATGCGTGGGGGTGACGAAGTTGATGTTATGGCAGCCCATCTTCTGGAGCTCCAGCATCATCCGGGCCAGCCTCTCGAACGACACTTCCCGGCCGTCGCCTTGATGGCTGATGGGGTAGTTCTGACAAAAAAGGCAGCGGAGGTTACAGTGGGTGAGAAAAATGGTCCCTGAGCCGTGATGGCCGACAAGCGGACTTTCTTCGCCGAAATGAGGGGAGTAGGAAGAAACTTCAGGAAGAGAGCCGGCTTGGCAGATTCCTTTTTGCCCCTTGAGCCTGTTGACCCGGCAATTGCGCGGGCAGAGCGAGCAGGTTTCAAGGATCTTGAAGGCCCTTTCAATTCTTTCCGGGAGGCGTCCCTCGCGATAGGCGCACAAATAGGCGGGCTCAAAATCCGACGTTTTTATCATAGTCACGGGGCTCGATCGAGTTTCAGTCCAACATTATATCAACAAAAGGGCCCTGCTCCAAAACAACCTAGGAGAATGACAGCATCTCCGTTCCCGTGATGGGGGCGGGTCCTGTCGCGGTTCACCCCCGGCGCCCTCGCGGTCAATCATGTTATTTCCAGCGCCAAAGACCGGGGCACCAAACGCTCGGGGCGGCTGGGGGCCTCCGAACCACGCCACCCTCCCCTTCTATCGGCGGCCTGATAGCCCGGCTTGACCCAGATATGCCGATAGAAGGAGAAGATATTCGTATTATTGTCATTGCGAGCGACCGAAGGGAGCGCGGCAATCCGACGAAGTCGTCGCGAGGAGTAAAACGACCAAGCGATCTCAAGCTCATACGATGAGATCCCTCGCCGTGCTCGGGACGACCCAAAGGGTCGGATCGCCACGCTTCGCTCGCGATGACACAATCCCATCGGCAATTTCGGGCTTGATAAGCCCCTCATTTTCGAGCAGAATGATCACCATGTCCCAGAAGCAGTTTGTGACGGTTCCGGGGCTCGAAAGCTTTCCGTTTCTTTATCATGGATTCGGGAACGCCTGCTGGAAGGAGCAGGATTTTGGGAAGAGGGCAGAATGGCGGGATTTCAAGCTTCTTTTTCTCGATCAGGTCCACTCCGAAGTTGTCCATGTCATCCGCAAAATCCCCAAAAGGAATCTGCGGGGGGATGCCCTGATCACCGACCTTCCTCGAGTTTTCCTGATCATTAAGACGGCCGACTGCCTCCCGGTCTTTCTTGTTGACGAGGCCAAGCGAGTCATCGCGGCCGTGCACTGCGGCTGGAAAGGCACGCTTCGGAGAGTGCTGCAGAAAGTCGTCCTGAAAATGAAAGACGGCTACGGCTCCGATTCTCGAGCGCTTCTTGCTGCCTTTGGCCCCTCGATCGGAGGCGATTGCTACGAGGTTGGAGAGGATGTCCACAAGAGCTTTGCCGCCGCAGGATTTCCCGGTTCCCTCTTCCGTCCCCTTCCTGACCGGCCCGGAAAATGTCTTTTTAACCTGCGGGAGGCCAACCGCAGCCAGCTCCTCCAGCTGGGAGTCCAGGCCAACAGCATTTTTTCTGTTGATGCTTGTACTCACTGCGATAGCGATTACATTTCTTTCCGCCGCGACAGAAGCAGAGCCGGACGAATGCTGAGCTTCATCGGGATGTCAGGGTAGTTGCTTTTTCATTCTATTTTTTTTATCCTTAACCTATTATGGATAAGATTCTTTCCGAAATCATTATCCCGGAGCTGCGGCTCCACAAAAAAGGAAAAGTCCGGGACGTCTATGAAGTTGATGACAAGCTTTTGATCGTGGCCACCGACCGGATTTCGGCCTTTGATTTTGTCCTGCCGTCTTTGGTTCCCAACAAGGGAAAAATCCTGACCCAGCTTTCCAAATTTTGGTTTGACTTCACCTCCTACATCTGCCCCAATCATATGCTGGCCACGGAAGTCCAAGACTACCCGCCGCCGCTTCCTCAATATAAGGACATTCTGGAAAAGAGGTCCATGCTGGTCAAAAAGGCCCAGGTTGTCCCTGTGGAGTGCGTCGTCCGGGGGTACCTTGCCGGCTCGGGCTGGAAGGAATACAAGGCCAGCGGAAAAATCAGCGGAGTCAAGCTTCCACCCGGCCTCTCGGAATCCGAAAGGCTTCCCAACCCGATCTTCACGCCGGCCACCAAGGCGGAGGAAGGGCACGACCTGAATATCTCCTTTAAGGAAATAAAGAAGATCGTCGGAAACGAACTGGCCCAAAAAATCAAAAAAATCAGCCTGAAGCTTTACCAGAAAGCTTCCCTCTATGCTCTTTCCAAGGGGATTATCATCGCCGATACAAAATTTGAATTCGGGCTGGACAAGGATGAGGTCATCCTGGTGGACGAAATCTTCACTCCCGATTCTTCCAGGTTCTGGCCGCTGGCAAGCTATGCGCCCGGCAGGTCCCAGCCGAGCCTGGACAAGCAGTTTGTCCGGGACTACCTGGAGAGCACCACCTGGGACAAGAAGTCGGCCCCTCCCAGCCTTCCCGAATCGATTATCGAACAGACACGCCAAAGATATTTTGAGATCTTCTCTCTTCTCGCGGAAAGGAAAGAATTGTGACGGACGAACGGGTTGACCTCCACATCCATTCGTCAAAGTCGAGCGATGGGTCTTTCACACCCTTTCACCTTCTGAGACTGGCGAAGGAACACGGGCTTCGGGCGATCTCCATATCCGATCATGATACCGTGGAGGCCTATCCGGAAGCGCTGGAAACAAGCTACAGACTGGGTGTCGAACTCATACCCAGCGTCGAGCTGACGACTCTTTTTGAAGGCCGGGAATTCCATCTGCTCCTGCCCTTTGTCCATTGGGAAAGCAGGCCTTTGAAAAGAATCCTGAAGAAAGTGTCCCAGGCCCGGGTTGAAGAGGCTAAAGAGCGTATTGCCAAGCTCCAAAATTTGGGGTTTGATATCAGCTGGGAAGAAGTGAACCGAAAGACACAATCGACGCCGCCGTTAGGAGTGACTATCGCCCAGGTGCTGATTGACAAGGGAAAGAAAGAGAAGAATGCCGCCCTGGAAAAGTATTACCAGGGTCAAAACCTTCTCTTTGCCCCTTATATTTTTTACAAAGATTATTTTATGGAAGACGGGCCTGCCTTTGTCCCCAAAAGGACGGTGAGCCTTGTCGACGTCCTTGGCCTCGTAGCCAAGGATGGAGCTGTGCCCGTGCTCGCTCACCCGGGCGCCTATTTCGAACGGGCCACCAAAGACAATCTCGCGGCGCTCAAGGAAAGAGGGCTGGCCGGGCTGGAGGTCTATTCCTCGTATCATGATTCCGAGCAGATAAGATTTTACAAAGATTTATCCGAAGAGCTGGATTTGGTGGCTACGGCCGGCTCGGACTTTCACGGCCGGATCAAGCCTCATATTCCCTTCGGAGCTATCAAAGAAGGGAATTACAAGATGGTTGAGGAACTCAAGAAAAGGAGACATTGAATGGTTTCCAACTGGCTGGATATCGTCTTGGTGGCGATCGTTTTATTGAGCTTCATTTTCGGCCTGATCAAGGGTTTTGTCAGACAGATCGTCGGCATCGCTGCCGTTGTGGCCGGACTGATCCTTGCGGCCATGTATTACCAATATCTTTCTCACATTCTTATCAGGGCGTTTGTTTCGGAACAATGGTCCAATCTCATCGCCTTCCTGATCATCTTTCTGGTTGTTTTGGCCGTCGGGTCGCTCATCGGCTTCCTGCTCGCGAAATTGATGGTTGGGCCGCTCAAACTCGTCGATCGTTTCCTGGGCGGACTGCTGGGCATCGGCAAAGGTATTCTGGTCTGCGGGGTGATCGTCATGGTCATGCTCGTTTTTCCTGTGGATAAACAGGCTCTGATGAAATCCTCAGTAGCTCCGTATTGTTATTGGCTGACTAAGGGAATGATCCAGGTCATCCCCAAAGAGCTGAAAGAGAAATTCAAAGAAACATACAAAGAAATCATTGAGAGCACGAGGCAACATGGAGAAAAAGTTTAGCGAGTACAATATCCATCAAAAGCTGGACCTGGTCATTAGGGAAATGGTGGAGAAAGAAGTCCAGTTCAAGGACGCCCTGAATGAGTTCGAGAAAATTTTTATAGAAACAGTGTCAAAAAAATGTAAGGGGAATAAATCAAAAATGGCCCAGGCAATGGGAGTCCATCGGAACACGCTGCACAGCCGAGCCAAGGCCTTAAAAATCAAAAAACTATATTAGCAGTCTATATATAAGATTGCTAATTTTGCTATTTTTTTCTTGACAAAAGGGGTCTTTTCGTTTAAAATTAGCACTCCAAAATCTAATTTGCTAAAATAAGGAGATTTACATGAAGGTTACACCATTGTATGACAGGGTTCTTCTCAAAAGGCTGGAAGAACAAGAAGTCAAGAAAGGCGGAATCATCATCCCTGATACCGCCAAAGAAAAACCCCAGGAAGCAGAAGTCATCGCCGTCGGGAAAGGCCGGGTGGCCGAGGACGGGAAGATCATCCCCCTCGAAGTCAAGAAAGGAGACCGAGTTCTCATCGGCAAGTACAGCGGGACGGAAGTCAATATTGACGGCGTCGAGCACATAATCCTGCGTGAAGAAGAAATCCTGGCGAAGATCGGATAATTTTGGAGAAAAGGAGAAAACATGGCAAAACAAATTACACTGGGTGAAGACGCAAGACAGGCCCTTCTCAGAGGCGTCAATATCCTGAGCAATCTCGTTAAAGAGACGCTGGGGCCGAGGGGAAAAAACGTCATTCTGGACAAGAAATTCGGCTCTCCCACGAGCACCAAGGATGGTGTCACCGTGGCGAAAGAGGTTGAGCTCAAGGATCCCCTGGAGAACATGGGAGCGCAGTTGGTGAAGGAAGTCGCTTCCAAGACCTCGGACGTGGCCGGAGACGGCACCACCACCGCGACCGTTTTGGCGCAGGCGATTTACGCCGGGGGGATGAAATATGTCACCTCAGGTGCCAACCCCAACATGCTCAAAAAGGGTATCGACAAAGCGGTTGAGGAAGTCGTCAAAGAGCTCAAGAAGCTGAGTCGGGAAGTCAGCGGCGAGATGATCGCCCAAGTCGGCTCCATTTCCGCCAACAATGACGAGTCCATCGGCAAGATCATCGCCGAGGCCATGGACAAGGTCGGGAAGGACG
>CAZOKP010000054.1:0-18826 GCA_964580435.1 uncultured Eubacteriales bacterium | reverse complement strand
TGATTGACCGCGAGGGCGCCGGGGGTGAACCGCGACAGGACCCACCCCCATCACGGAAATTGAGGTGCAATCTTCTCCGGAGACGATGTCCCCGGAATGCGGTCGCTTCTCCCGGATTCTTGATAAAGACTATGCTTGTCCCGCGCTAGCGCAGGTAGGACATAAGCAGAAGGCTTAAAACGATATTGAACAGACTCTTGATCAGCCAGAGCGCGTAAGAGATGACGAGGGCTTTCTTGAGGTTGATCTTGAAGATAGCGGCGAGACCGAGGCCAAAAATGCCGAAGAGCCAGAGCTGAAAGAAGTCGAATTGTCCCAGGACGGCATAGGGAACGGATGTCACCTCGAGCTTGGGGAAGAAAGCGGCCAGGCTGGTTGAGGTCTGCATGACCGATTTCCGGCTGAATATGAGCAGAAGCCGGAGGGCATTGCCAAGAATCTTGTCCACAAAGTTCGCGTGAAGAAGCACAGAAAAAACCTTGAGATAATTTCCCTGGGTCGAGACCATGCGGCTTAGGCCAAGGACAATCAACGAGGACAAGAGGAGACCGATGAGAAGGGTCATCGGAGAAAGGATCGCTGAATTAATGAGAAGACGGGTTGAGGATGTGCTTTTGGTCCGCTGGACGGCCAGGTTATATCTTTCTTCACCCCATTTTTGCTTGAGCTTGGCCGCATTGTCCTCCATCATCTGGAGGCCGTCCTTTTGCATGTAGGGTGCGACAAGATAACTGAAAACCGCGCCCACGATGAGAAGGACGATCAGGGCGTCAACCCAGATGGGCTTCTCGGCGAGCGCGGCGAAGATCCGGCCGGGGTCAAAGAATGTCCCAAAGAAGCGACTGAAGAAGTTCATCTTCATCCTCCTTTCCGCTCTTCTCTCTCAATTTTGCCATCTTTAAGGAATATGATCCGTTGCGTTTGGTCGGCGATGTCCTTGTCATGGGTCACGATAATGATGGTGTTCCCTTGATCATGGAGCTTGTGAAAAAGGTTCAAGATCTCTGACCCGGTCTTCGAATCAAGGTTTCCTGTCGGCTCATCGGCCAAAAGAATGGAGGGTTCGTTGACCAGGGCGCGGGCTATGGCCACCCGCTGTCTTTCTCCTCCCGACAGCTCCGGAGGCCGGTGATTCATGCGCGGCGTCATCTCCACCATGTCCAGGGCCTTCTTGACCCTCTCCTCTCTTTCGCTTTTCTTGGTTCCTTTATAGATGAGAGGAAGCTCGACATTGCGGAAGGCGGTGGCCCGGGGGAGAAGATTGAAGACCTGAAAAACAAACCCGATTTCGCGGTTGCGGATGTGGGCCAACTCATTTTCGCTCATCGTGCTGACCAATTTGCCTTTCAGGAAATAGTTGCCTTCAGTCGGGGTATCCAGGCAGCCGATGAGGTTCATCAAGGTCGACTTGCCGGAGCCGGAGGGACCCATGATGGCAAAAAACTCGTTGGGCTGGACGGTAAACGTGACGCCCTGGAGGGCTACGACTTCCTGTTTTTCAAGCTTGTAGACTTTCCAGAGATTTTCAGCCCTGATGACGGTGCCGTCCTGGGGGTCCATCCTTACCCTGCTTTCTTTTCCTCAAATTTGACTAGGGTCCCGTCCTTAAGGTCGCGAAGAGCGTTGTAGGGCCCGACGATAACCTCTTGGCCTTCTTTGAGGCCGGAGGTGACTTCGATGAGAAGACCCCCCATGATTCCCTTGGTCACAGGAACGAACTTAGCCCGGCCACTGTCGACTACGTAGACACCCTCTTCCTCCGTTTTCTCTCTGCTCGGGGGATTCTTTGATTCTTTCTCCCTGAGCACCAAAGCGGAGATGGGAACAGCCACAACTCCCTTTTTCTCCGCCGTAATAATGTCTGCCGAGGCGGAAAGTCCAGGTTTCAAACTCTTAGGAGGATCGACCAGGGTGACCTTGACCAGGAAATCCCGGGATTCCTGCTGCGTTGTGGTCAATTTTTCGATGGCCGAGCTCCCGATTTCTGTCACGGTCCCTTGGAGAATTTGGCTGGGGAGGGCGTCGACCTTTACGTCCGCCTTCTGGCTGACCTTGACGCCGACCACATCCGTCTCGTCCACCTCGACTTCCACTTCCATTTCTGAGAGGTCGGCGATGGTCATAAGGACAGTCCCGGGATTGTTCATGGTTCCGATGATGGCCACCTCGCCTTCCTCGACGCGCAGGCTCGTGACAATGCCGTTGATCGGAGAATTGTAGACGGTCTTGGCCAGGCTGTCGAGAGAGCTCTTGAGGGATGCTTCGGCCTGTTGGATCTGGTGGCGGATGCTCTGGACTTCGGCAACGGCGATATCGTACTGGACTTTGGCCGCTTCCAGCTGTTCGGTGGAAATGAGCTGGCTATCAAAGAGCTGCTTTTGCCGGTCGTAAGTATTCTTCTCCCTTTTCATCCTGGCCTCAGACTGGATGAGCTGGGACCTGTAAGACTGGATGAACGCGCGGTCCCTTTCTGCGTTGGCCTCGTATTGGGTCGCGTCAAGCTTAAGCAGAAAATCTCCGGCCTTGACCTCCTGGCCTTCGACGACGCCGATTTTGACGATACGCCCTGGTACATTGGCGCTGATCTCAATATTCTTTTTGGGTTTGACCTCGCCCGAAGCCGAAACTGTCGAAGTCAGGTCATGGAGCTGGGCCTTCTCGAGGGTGACCTTGATAGACTTCTCTCTTTTGGCCCGGAGGTTGAAGAAGACGACGAGTCCAATGACCACGACGACAACGAACCCGAGGAGGATCTTTTTCCGTCTGGATTTAGGATTCCTTTGTTCTTTCATTTTTCTATACCATACGATGCGATATTTCATGCTCTTTTTGCATATATCATATTACATTACGGGAGAAAGGGCAAAAAGTTTTGCGATTGCGAACGGGTCGGAGAGTTGCTAATATAGGAAGGCCATGGCGAGCTGGTTTGGGTTCTTGCGCGCCGCCCGTGAGGCCGCCCTGGAAGCAGGGAAAATGCTCAAGCTGGGCTTGAATGAGAGAAGCCAGGTCTTTTTCAAGGGAGCCATTGACCTGGTCACGAATTTCGATAACCGGGCCCAGGAGATGATCTTTAACCGGCTCTCCGGGTCCTTTCCTGACCATGGTTTCCTGGCCGAGGAAGGGTTGAATCATAGAGAGCAACAGGAATTCCGCTGGATCATCGACCCCCTGGATGGCACTACGAATTACGCTCACGGCGTCCCTATTTTCTGCGTGTCTATCGGCCTGGAATTTCAGGGGAAGATCATCCTCGGCGTGGTTTACGACCCGATGCAAGACGAGGTCTTCCACGCACTTGCAGGCGAAGGCGCCTATCGCAACGGAAAAGAAATTCATGTTTCTTTCGAGGCCGACCTTGGCAAAAGCCTTCTGGCGACCGGTTTTCCTTACGATGTCCGGGTTAGCCCGGTCAACAACGCTAGCCATTTCACGAATTTCTTGACCCGAGCCCAGGCCATCCGGCGGTGCGGTTCGGCCGCCTTGGACCTTTGCTATGTTGCCTGCGGCCGGTTTGATGGGTTTTGGGAACTCAAGCTCCATCCTTGGGATGTGGCTGCAGGGGGATTGATTGCCCAAGAGGCGGGAGGCCGGTTGTCTGATTTCGACGGTACGGAGTTTAGTATTTACAAGCCTGAGGCGCTGGCGACAAACGGCTTGATCCATGAGCCGATGATGCAGGTGCTTCAGATGGGAAAGAAGCGTCAATCAGAGACGATGGACAAAAAGAATCATGAAAAGAAAAAAAGGCAATAGCTCGGCCGGTTTTGTTGCTGTATCCCTATCCGCCTTTTTTTGTCTCCTTTTGCCGGGTGGGGAGGGTCTTCGACCTCCCCTGAGCAGGGTGCAAGCGGCGACGGCATCCCCTCCTGCTGAAGAAGGAGTCTTGGTCATCGTTGTCCCCGGAAATCTTCCCTGGACGGACACAGGATTGGAGGTCGCTGCAGGCCAGGAGCTCGTTTTTGGGGCCCAGGGGAAGATTTCCCTGCAGAAGGGAAATCCCGAGGCCGAGTGCGGTCCCGACGGCTATGACCTTCAAACCATCCAGCAGCCGCTGCCGGAGAAAAACCTGGGAGCACTCATTGGAAAAGTGGTCATTTCCGTCACAGTGACTGTCGATGAGAAGACTGGAGAGGAGAAAAGACAAGAGGCGGCCCCGGCCTTTTTCATCGGATTAGAGAATCTGGTCGAAATGCTGGCCAGAGGACGCCTTTATCTGGGAATCAACGAGAATGTCACCGGCGATAATGCCGGCGAATTCAAGGTCACAGTCGCATCGGCCCAAAAAACCGGCCGGTGAGGCTTATTTCGAGTTATTGTTCTTTCCGAGAAACCTTTCCATGAACTGGGTATTGTATCGCCCGTTGAGGAAATCGGAGTCGGCGAGGATCTGGAGATGAAGAGGCAGATTGCTTTTTATTCCAACAATCGTCGTC
Source organism: uncultured Eubacteriales bacterium (assembly GCA_964580435.1). Classification (GTDB taxonomy): domain Bacteria; phylum Acidobacteriota; class Aminicenantia; order Aminicenantales; family UBA8522; genus CAZKEW01. The sequence continues at coordinate 14,390 of CAZOKP010000054.1, read as the reverse complement.
ATCTCTAAGGCGGCTTGCATTTTTTTTATGACCTGAGGCCGCGAAGGGGCCAAAGCCGCGATCTTGGCTAAAAGAGAGTCATAGTCGGAAGGGATTTTCCAGCCCTGATAGGCGGCCGAGTCAACCCGGATGCCCGCTCCTCCCGGAAGAACGAGGAAGTCGATCGTGCCCGGCGATGGGGCGAATGTCACGGGGTCCTCAGCATTGATGCGGCATTCCATGCTGTGGCCTCTCATCTCTAAGTCGTCCGGGATGGAGAGTTTCTCCCCGGCGGCAATCGCGATTTGTTCTTTGACGAGATCAATATTGTAGACCATCTCCGTGATCGGGTGCTCAACCTGGATGCGGGTGTTGGCCTCCATGAAGTAAAAGTTCTTTTTTTCGTCGACGAGAAATTCAAAGGTGCCGAGACTCTCGTAGCCGATGGCGTGGGCGGCGTCTTCGGTGTAATTGACCATCCTTTTGCGCAGCCGCTCATCCACAAAGGGCGAGGGCGTCTCTTCGATGATTTTTTGGTGTTTCCTCTGGATCGAGCACTCCCTTTCCCCAAACGCGACCACGTTTCCTTTCTTGTCGCCGATGACCTGAATCTCGATGTGACGGGCCTCGGGGAGGTATTTTTCAATATACAGGGAGGAGTCATTGAACGCCGACTTGGCTTCATTCTGGGCCAGGTTGAACTGTTCCTCGAGCTGCGTCTGCGACCGGGCGATCCTCATGCCTTTGCCGCCGCCTCCGGTAGCCGCCTTGAGGATGACGGGATAGCCGATCTTCTTGGCGATTTTTCTGGCCTCGGCAATATCTTCGACGATTTCGTCGCTCCCAGGAACGATGGGGAGTTTGGCCTTCCTCATCTCCTGGCGGGCCAGACTCTTGTTTCCCATGAGCTTGATCAAAGAGGGGGTTGGCCCGATGAACGTGATCCCTGAGGATTCGCAGATCTCGGCAAAACGGGGATTTTCCGCCAGGAATCCATAGCCCGGATGAATGGCATCTGCCCGAGTAATCTCGGCAGCGCTGAGCAGGTTGGGGATATTGAGGTAGCTGTCGGAGGCTCGAGCCGGGCCGATGCAGATTTTTTCGTCGGCCAGGACAGCGTGCAGCGCGTTCCGGTCGCTCTCGGAGAAGACAGCGACCGTCTTAATCCCCAGTTCGCGGGCCGCCCGGATGACCCGGAGGGCGATTTCACCCCTGTTGGCTATAAGGATCTTGGAGAACATCGAAGATCAGCTGATGGGCTGGATGGCGAACAGCTTTTGGCCATACTCGACGGGTTTTCCGTTTTCCGCATAGATCTCCTTGATCACTCCTTCCACTTCGGATTCGATTTCGTTCATCAGTTTCATGGCTTCGACGATGCAGAGCGTTTGCCTTTTCTTCACCTCGTCTCCGACGTCGACAAAGGGGGAAGACGTAGGGTCTGGAGCCCGATAAAATGTCCCCACCATGGGGGAAGTGACGTAATGGAGGCTATCTCCCGCTTCTTGAGGCTGCGCATCAGCCGGAAAAGGGGATTTTTCGGTTTCAAGCGGCGGATTCGGCGCCGGAACGGAGGTTTTTTCCGGGGTCGGGGTCGAACCTGCAGCCCGGCTGATCTTAATTTTAAGGCCCTCAACTTCCAGCTCAAAATTGGTCAGCTTTTTCTCCTCCAGGAAGTTGACGAGCCTGGAAATTTCTTCGTAATCAATCTTATTTTTCATAAAACTGTCCTCCAAGGAGGTCAATTCGCCTTTATTTCTCAGGAAGTCTATTTTCGTCGGTTGATAATTACGTTACCCATAATGACAGAAATTGTCAAGCCAGGAGTTTGACTTGGGTTCAAGAAATCTCTTAAGATGGGGTGGCTGATTGCTCTTTCCCGGGAAGGAACAAGATGTTCGAACAGCTCTCTACACGCCTCCAGAAAGTGATGAAGTTTCTCCGGGGGGAAGGGAAGATCACGGAAAAGAACATGGCGGAGGCCCTGAGGATGATCCGCCTGGCCCTTCTCGAGGCAGATGTCAATTACAAAGTCGTCAAGGAGATCATCGAGAAGATCCAGTCCAAGGCTCTCAACCAGGAAGTCCTGGACAGCCTGACCCCGGCCCAGCAGGTCATCAAGATCGTCCGGGACGAGCTGACCTTCATCCTCGGACAGGAAGCCAAGCCTTTGCGCTTTGCCAGCCATCCGCCTTCCATTTTCATGCTGGTCGGGCTTCAGGGGTCGGGCAAGACGACCTCATGCGGGAAGCTGGCGAAATGGGCTCTCGGCTTCCAGAAAAACCCGCTTCTTGTCTCATTTGACCTAAAAAGGCCGGCAGCGCAGGACCAGCTGCAGATGATCGCCCAGCAGCTTAACCTGCCTTTCTACGCGATGAGCAGGGAGCAGATGGCCTTTCCCCAGAAAGCGCTCAAGGAGCTTGTCCTCTTTGCCAGGAACAGAGGGCATGACCCCCTTATCGTTGACACTGCCGGGCGGCTTCATGTGGACAAGGAGCTTATGGAGGAGCTCCGGTTGGTCAAGGACGCCCTCCAACCTGATGAGGTCATTTATGTCGGAGACGCTATGACAGGGCAGGATGCCGTCCGGTCGGCCCAAGCCTTCGAGGAGAAAACTGGCCTGTCGTCCATCCTCCTGACAAAGCTCGATGGGGACGCCAGGGGAGGAGCCGCGCTGTCGATCGTTTCGGTCACAGGGAAGCCGATTCGGTTTGTCGGAACAGGAGAGAAATTCGACAAACTCGAGGTTTTTTATCCGGACCGGATGGCCTCCCGCATCCTCGGTATGGGAGATCTCCTCAGCTTGATCGAGAAGGCCGAGCAGGAGACAGATGTTAAAGAGGCAGAAGAAATAGCTCGCAAGCTTCAAAAAGAGGAGTTCACGCTCGAGGATTTTAGGCGACAGATCCTCCAGGTCAAAAAAATGGGCTCGCTTTCCTCAATCCTAAAATATCTTCCTAATGTCGGCATGTTCAAGGATATGTCGGCCGTGGAAATGGACGATAGAAAAATCCTCCACTTCGAGGCGATCATCAACGCAATGACGCCGCGGGAAAGGCAGGACCCTCGGTTGATCGACGGCCGCCGGCGGCTCCGGATCGCCAAAGGATCGGGGAGGCCGGTTTTCGAAGTCAACCAGCTGTTGAAGCAGTTTATGGAGATGAAAAAGATGATGAAGAAGTCCCAGTTCAAAAAGATTCTTTCCTCCATCCCCCGTTCCCGCTGACAAATCTGCGGGCAGGCGGATGCAACTGGCATCGGAGATGCTTCTGCCATACTATGAAAAGTGACTCTGAGAGTCCGGGTCTGATATAATACAAAAATAAGGCGATGGAAAAAAAAGCGCGGCTTGTCAAAATCCCTATTTTTTTAATTGGGTTTTTGATCGTCTTGTTCCTGGGTTCCAGCCAGACGCTCTCAGCTTCCGAGAAATCCTCCTCCCGCCCGAACATCATTCTTGTCTTTATTGATGCGCTTCGTCCGGATAAGCTGGGCTGCTATGGCTTTCCCTCCGAAATTTCCCCGGAAATTGACGCCCTGGCAGCCACAGGCGTCCGGTTTAAAACTGTCATTGTCCCGGCTCCTTGGACAATGCCGTCGATCGCAGCGGCGCTCACTTCCCAATATCCTCGAACCCTGGGGATCTATGGCGAGTTCAATCAGTGTCTGAACGACAGGTTTGTGACCTTGGCTGAAGCTCTCAAAGCCGCTGGCTATACGACCATCGGCGTGACGGCTAATCCCAATATGAACAGCGTCTTCAATGTTAGCCAAGGGTACGACTATTACTTTGACAGCAACGTCGTCTGGGAATGGATGGCGGCGAAACCAGGCCAGATCCCGCGGTCTTATTCGACGAAGCTCAAAACATCTGGGGAAATCTTCCAGCTGGCCGTGGATCTCCTTCACAGGGAGAAGCGAAGGCCAGTATTCGTTTCCTTGCTTATTATGGATGTTCACGAGAAAAAACAATTCATCCCTCGGCCAGAATTCAGCCAGCTGTTCAGCGATTCGGGCCGGCAGGAAGAGCGTCAATATTATCAAATGGTCCGACAGGTTTCTAAAGAAACAGGGGATTTTATCGAAAAGATCCTGGCCGGGGACGATTGCCAGAACACCCTTTTCGTGATTTCGAGTGACCATGGTCAGGGGCTGTCCGATCATCCCCACGTTGCGAATTCAAATGAACATGGCTATCTTCTTTACGAGACGCATCTGAGGGTGCCGCTGATTTTCTTCCATCCCGGTTCTTCGCTCAAACCCGGCGTCATCACCCGCCCCGTCCAGTCGATCGATCTCATGCCGACCGTGCTGGCTTATGTCGGTGTCAGTCCTCCCCGGGGATTGGCCGGGCATTCTCTTGTCCCGCTGATCAACGGGTCAGAGGATCAACTTGACTTGCCTCGGTATTTTGTCGCGGAGACATATTTTCGCCGCAGCAATAAGATCGCTGTCTACAGCGCTAAGTGGGAATATATCGAGAACCGTGATGGCCAGGCAGGCTGCGACACGCGAGAACTGCAGAGGAACGGGACGAGACAGGACGGAAGTCTGACGAACGTCCTGCCCGAGAATCCGAAGATCGCCCAGGCTTTGAAAAAGTTCCTGGATGAATGGGAAAAGAGCCATCCCCAAGCCAAACCGACACCCTGCAAGGACAAAGAGGCGATGTCGAAGACGCTGGAACAGCTCAAAAGCCTCGGCTACATCAAGTAAGGCAGGATTCAGTCCCCGGCCGACCATAAGGAGCAGGGAGCCGAAAATAGGTTGACTTAAGGGCGATTTTTCGTTATCATTCCTAATCATTTTTAAAGGATTATGGATTAACCATGTTGAGTATGCGATTAATGCGTTTCGGCGCGAAAAAGAAGCCTTTTTATCGGATTGTGGTCATGGAATCAAAAAGTCCAAGGCAAAGCAAAGCCAAAGATTTCATCGGCACGTACAATCCTCTGAAAGACCCTGTTGAGATTCAAATCGACTTTGAGAAAGCCAATTCTTGGCTGAAAAAGGGTGCCCGGGCGTCTCAAACGGTCCAATCTCTTTTGCATAGAGCTTCCAAATCAACGAACATTCCTCATAAACATTCTTAATCTTTTAGGAAGGAGGTTACAGTGAAGGAACTTGTAGAATTGATCGCCAAAGCGTTAGTGGACAATCCGGAAAAGGTGCAGGTTTCCCAGTTGGAAGGGGAGCAGACCACGATCCTGGAGCTTAAGGTCGCTCCGGAAGATTTAGGCAAGGTCATCGGCAAACAGGGAAGAACAGCGCGGGCCATTCGGATTATCTTGGGTGCTGCCGGGATGAAGTTGAAGAGAAGATTTAACCTCGAAATCATTGAAAAAGGCTAGTTGATAAGCGTAGGGAAAATATTAAGAAGCCAGGGAAATCGCGGAGAGGTAAGGCTAAAATTCTACGATACCAGCCTGGTTGAGCTCTCCGCGCTCCGAACACTCTTTATAGGGAAAGAGGGGGAGCTCAGGGAATTCGAGGTCGAATTCTTCACTCCCAGAGGAAAGTTTTTTCAGGTCAAGCTCGCGGGAGTGAATTCCTTGTCTCAGGCCGACAGTCTTACGGGTTTGGAGGTGTTCGTTCCCCAAGAAAGCCTGAAACCTTCCGAAGCAGGCCGATACTACCTCTTTGAATTGAAGGGCTGTTCTGTTCTCAGCCTCAAAGGAGAGGTCATCGGCAAGGTCGTGGATGTGCTTTCCGTCCCGACCAATGACCTCCTGGTTATCGACAGAGAAGGAAAGGAAATTCTTGTTCCCTTCCATGAGTCCATCTGCCGGCAAGTCGACCTGGCCAAAAAAGAGATTCGCATCGATCCGCCTGCTGGGCTTTTGGACCTCAACGAGACGTGAATGAGATTTGATATCATCACCATCTTTCCCGAAATGTTCGCCAGCGTTTTTTGTGGGGGAGTGGTCAAGCGGGCACTGGAGAAAGGGCTGGTCGAGGTTCGTGTCCATAACTTGAGGGATTATACGCACGACAAACACAAACAGGTGGATGACCGTCCCTTTGGCGGAGGAGAAGGCATGGTCCTCAAACCCGAGCCGGTCTTTGAGGCCGTGGAGAACATTAAAAATAAAGACGTCAAGAGCCTTGTCTACTTGCTTTCGCCTCAGGGCGCAGAATTTGATACCCGTTTTGCCAAGACACTTTCCAGCGTTCCTCAGGTCATCCTGATCTGCGGCCGCTATGAAGGAGTGGATGAGAGAGTCAGCCGGCATTTGGTCGATGGCGAGATTTCCATAGGAGATTATGTTTTAACGGGGGGGGAGCCGGCTGCCTGGGTGATCGTGGACGCCGTTTCCAGGTTTATTCCCGGCGTTGTCGGCAAGCGGGAGTCCGTCCGGCGCGATTCTTTTTTTGATGGACTCCTGGATTATCCCCATTACACCAGGCCCCGCGATTTTAGGGGGGGAAAAGTTCCCCTGGTGCTTTTCTCCGGGGATCATGCTAAAATTTACTCTTGGCGCCGGAGGAGGGCTCTGGAGAAGACGCGGTCCCTTCGGCCCGACCTTTTGAAGAAGAAAAAATTGGCATCAGAAGATAAGAAAATATTGGAGTCAATACAACGGAAAGGAAAGGACAATGAGCCTGATTGATTTAGCTGAAGAAAAGGAACGAAGAACAGACCTGGAACCGTTTGCGGTGGGGGATACCGTCAAAGTGCACGTCATCATCAAGGAAGGAGACAAGGAGCGAATTCAGGTTTTCAAGGGCGATGTGATCGCTAAGAGAGGAAGCGGATTGGGGGCGACATTCACGGTCCGGAAAATATCCTTCGGAGTCGGAGTAGAAAGGATCTTTCCTGTTCATGGCAAGACCATTAGAAAGATCGAAGTCATTAAAAAAGGAAGGGTCCGGAGGGCCAAGCTTTATTACATGCGCGGCCTTAAGGGCAAGGCCGCCAAGCTTAAGGAGGCCAAATAGGCGGGAAGACCGAAATCGGCCATTCGTCTTGCTTTTCGGCGGAAATGGCGAGCTTTAGGATCGAAAAACAAATCCTCAGGCAGCGGTTCAAGACCATCGCTGGAGTAGATGAAGTGGGGAGAGGAGCCTTGTTCGGTCCTGTTGTAGCAGCGGCCGTCGTCCTGCCCCCGCAATGGATCAAAACTCCCGTCAAGGGATGGCTTAAAGAAGTCGATGATTCAAAGGCGCTATCTCCGCAGAAGCGAAAAGACCTGGCTTGTCATATTCTGTCTGAGGCCGTGGCCGTGGGATTGGGCTTGGCCACGAACAGAGAAATTGACCTCATAAATATTTATCAGGCCTCCCTTGAGGCGATGAAGAGGGCGGTGGCCAACTTGAACAGGCAGCCGGACTATCTCTTGATCGACGGGTTTCAGAACCGGAAAGTCGAGTTTGGCTTTCCCGGGCTCTGCCTCTCGGGCGGCGACCGAAAGAGCATTTCTGTTGCGGCAGCCTCTATTGTGGCCAAGGTCGTCCGGGATGAGTGGATGGTTTTTCTCGAGGATTTTTTCGTCGGCTATCACCTGGCCAAGAACAAGGGCTACGGTACGAAAGAACATTACCAAGCGCTAAAAGAGAAGGGGCCGTCGCCGCTGCACCGCCTGACCTTCAATCTTGCGGGCAAGGTTGAGCTGACATGAATGAAAAGTTAGACAAGACGAGGATCATCGAGCTTGCGGAAAGGCAGGTCAAAGCCGGCCGGCTCGAAGAGGCTGTCGCCGAATACAAGAGGCTTCTTGCCGGCGAAGCGCCGGACCTCACCATCAACAACATCATCGGCGACCTCTATGTGAAAATGGAGCGGAATGACGAAGCCGTCAAAGCGTTCCAGGCTGTCGCGAGTTACTACGAATCCAAGGGCTTTTATTCCCAGGCCTTGGCCATCTACAAAAAAATCAGCAAGGTTGACCCTGATAATGTCGTGATCATCGTCAGGATGGGAGACCTGTTCGATAGACAAGGCTTTGCGACAGAGGCCAAGCGGGAGTACCTGAAAGCAGAGCAGAGGCTGCGGAGAGAGAAGCGGACCAAAGAACTCATGTTCCTGTACGACAAGCTGATCAAGCTGGACCGAGAAAATATTTCCTTCAAACTCTCTTTGGCCGACCTCTTCAGCCGGGAGGCATTTATTGAAGAGGCCGTTTTCCAGCTGAATGATGCCGCGGAGCTTCTGCTCGGCCGGGGCCAGCTTGAGGACGCGGAAAAGATCATTCAAAAGGCCCAATCGCTCAGAGGAGAGGACGCCCGGACTCTGACGAATCGTGTTGAGATCCTCAAGAGGAAAGGCCTCAGGAACGAGGCCATCGGAATAGTCAATGGGATTCTGAGGAGGGACAAGGATAACGTTCATTTTCAAAATATTTTGGGAACGCTCTACCTTGAGGACGGCGAGTTAAAAAAGGCGCAGGAAATATTTTCTGGAGTTATCGAACAGCATCCCCTTAACACCAAAGCCAGGATCAAGCTGGGGAAAGTCTATAGTCTTCAAGACAGGCCGGAAAAAGCGTATGAGCTATTGGAGCCCCTCGCTACGAACTTGATCAAAAAACAAAAGGAAGACGTGGCGGTCGGGCTTCTTGGGATAGTGCTCGGCGCTAAACATCTTCATCTTCCAGCCCTGGAAAAATTGGCCGTCATCTACAAGTCCAAGGAGCAGAAAGATAACCTGGAAGTCGTCTGCCGGGTTATCTTGGCAGAGGCCCGGGACCGAAAATCGACGGAGACGATGTTCGTGGCTCTCTCCGAGCTCATGGAGCTTTGCCCGAAGGATGAGGCGCTCGTCCAAGAGTACTGGGACTTGCGGAAACAACTCGGGTTTGTCGATGAAAAAATGGGGGAGGAAGAACTCCTGGCTTATGCCGCGACGGACGAGGAAAGCCTCGATCTCCTTCTGTCCAAAGTGGACCTGTATGTGAGCCAGGGACTCATCCGAAATGCCCGGAGGATCCTGGAAAACCTGAGCCAGAAATTTCCGCATTCCCCCAAAATAGAGGAAAAAATAACGGCCCTGGAAAAAATTAGGGCCGATATCAGGGCCGAAGAAATTCCTTCTCGTGTCGGGAAGATCCAGAAAATGGAGGAGAAGATCGAGGCCACGCCGGAGCTGGCCAAAACCTTTCTTTCTCTCCTCCAGGACGAAGGAGGCTCTGAAAAAAGAGTCACTGCGGCCGATATTTTCGCCGACACAGAGATTCTGCCTCTTCCTTCTGAGGAAACGCCCGGGATGAAATACCATGACCTCGGCGAAAAAATCGACGAAGAGCTGGTCATGATCAGGGGCGTCTATTCACAGCAGCTCAGAGGCGATATTTCTATTCTGGAAAGGGAGCTCTCTGATATTGTCAAGGATTTTAAGGAGCAGCTCCGCAAGCGGGTCGATGCTAAAGCCTACGAGACGCGTTTTCATCTTGGCCTGGCATTTCTCGAGCAGGGCCTGTTCGATGAGGCCATCGAAGAGCTTCTGCTCGCTTCCGAGGAACCAGACCGGAAGCTTGAATGCTACAGCATCATCAGCAAGACGTACTGCAAGAAGAAAGATTTCGAGGAAGCGCTCAGGTGGCTCCAGGAATGCTTGAAATTGGTCCCGGAGAGGTCTGAAGAATTCTTTTTCCTTGAGTATGAGCTGGCGTCTCTTTATGAGGAGAAGGGCGAACGGCAAAGAGCTCAGGAGCTTTATCGGGTAATCAAAGATTGGAATCCCGACTACAGGGATGTCCGCAAGAAAGCAAAATAGGGGACGGCTCTCTGGGAGAACCCTCCCCGGTTTTTTTTGCCCGTCTAAGCGGTGACTTTTCCCGAGATGATGAGGATAAGCCCTTTCTCTCCGCCGTCCATCTTGGAGACGCCGACGACCGTCTTTTCGCCTGATTTCATGGTGAAGTTGCCGGTGAGCAAAACCGTTGATTCCCGGCGGGCGTTGCCTCCGCTTTCAATGATCCCGCCCATTCTGGTCAACCGGGCCTCCACCTGGATGAGGTCCTCTTTTTCTTCCTTGATAAACCTCGGCCGGAGCTCGAGTCGGAGCTCGGCGTCCTTTCCCATGGTGACCTCAGAAACCTCGCCGTCGATTGCACGGATGAAGGACGTGTCCAGAAGGCCAAAGGATTTGTAGTTCAGCAGGGTTTTGAGCTCCTTGATGACTGGGTCATCTTTGAGAGACTCATCCGCTTTCTCCTCACCGGCAGCCGACCCGAGGACAAGCTGAATCGTGAACTGAATATCGGCCGGCTTGACGTCGAGCTGGCGGATGAGCACGAGAATCTTTTTGACGTTCTCAGGATAATCGCTGATCGTGATCAGTCCAGCCTCAGGGTTCGAGTTGATCCGTCCCTGCGGGCTGAGGAACGTGTACAGGATCCCTCCGCTGAGGATTTGGTTGCTCTTCGTGTACTTGAGCTTGACGATCTCCTGGATCATCTTCGGCGTGGCTTCCTGAGCCAGGCTCGCATTGACGAGGACCAGAAACACGGCCATGATGATGAAGAAAGCGATCACCTTCGATTTTTTCATCTTCCTGTCTCCTTCCATTCAAAATTTTTAGCGAAAGTCCAGTGGACTCGGAGTCCTGATTCCTTGGAGATGAGAGTCACGTTGAGCCGATCTTGCGCCGGAATTTCTTCAGGGAGCGCGGCCTGAAGCGCCGGCTCGTCCCCTGGACGTTTTTGCGTCGGTGCTCCGACTGGAAAAGGGACCTCTCGCACTCGGGCCGGCACCGCGGAATCTTCAGGCTTGAATGTCCGAGAGGGCTGCGCCTGAGTCAAGGCGATGTTCTCGCCGAACTCGAGAGATTTTCGATTGCTGAACATGGTCCGAAAGAAAATGGCAGCGAGGCCCAAGACGAGAAAGACGAGGAATCCATAAGCCCAGCCCCTCCTCGTGGAGAGGCCGAGAGGCAGGCCGCGCGGCTCTGGTTTTTCCGCGGTCACCTTCTGCATCAGGCTCTGCCACTCCGCTTCTTCCCAATCTTGCTCTCCCTCGCGGGCGAAGGATTTTAGGCCCGCCAAGACGGCCTCATATTCTTTGAGTTCTTTCCGGCAGGCCTCACACTCCTCGAGATGCTTTCTCAAGCGCCGGGCTTTTCTTGCCGGGAGCTCGCCTCCGGCAAGAAGGGGAATATTCTTCTTGGCTTTTTCACGGGTCATCGCCGGCCCTCTAAGAGATGGGGGAATTTTTCTTTGATCCTCTCCTTTAGCTTTTTCCGGGCTGAGGAGAGGTGGACGCGGACGGAAAGCGGAGAAGAGCCCAGGATCCCGGCCGTCTCTTTAATGCTCCGGTCCTCGATGTCCCGCAGCAGAAAGACCTCCTTCTCGCGCGGGCTCAGGCCATCGAGACAGTCCAGGAGCTGAGTCCTCGTTTCCTCCCGCGAGTGTCTCTCTTCCGGGTCGCCCTCGAGGCTTCGTGGAAGAAATTGCTCTGGACTCTCGGTCTCGGGCTTCCTTTTCTGCCGGCTTCGCCAGGCATTGACGAGAATCTGGAGCAGCCAGTTCTTGAAGCTTCTTTTCCCATCGTAGGTGCGCAGGTATCTGAAAACCCGCAAAAGGGTATCCTGGGAGATTTCTTTGGCGTCTTCCCGGTCCCGGCTGAGCCGGTAAGCCAGGCTCAGGATGGTCTTTCTATATGGAGTGACGAGGGGCTCAAAAGCCTCGACGTTGCCGCGGAGGACGAGTTCGATCAAGCGGTTCTCCTTTTCGTCCATTTCACATAAGAGTATATCGGGAATCGAAGAAAAATGTTAAGGAGAGCCTTTTCCAGCCGCCTTTTTGACAGTAAAAATAAAGATTCCCCGGCCATAGAAAAAAGTGCAGATCGGAGGTGTCCCGGGGGAACTTCCCCGCGAGCTCAGAACGCCATAATCAGTCCGAGCTCCACCTGGGCATAATCGTTGTAAATGCTGTCAAAGATATAAGTGACTTCAGCCGTAGCCCGGATGTTCCTCCTCAAGAGCCGGCCATAGTGGAACGTGGCCGAGGTGTAGTCCAGCATTTTGATGTCCGAAGACACCTGGTTGAAGAGCCCCACCAGATACCAGCGGCTGTCATCCCCCTTGGGGAGATAGACCAGCTCGGCGAACCCGCCTCTCGTCTTGACAGTTGGGCCTTCCACAAGAGGAACAGCGAAATAGGGATTGCTGTCGCTGCGCTCCAGGTATTGAAGATTGAGTTCAAGAGCCTGAGCGGACACAGTGGCATCAACACCCACCATCCACACGGAGTTGATGATGTTATTCTGCTCTTCCTTGCCCAAGTAGCCCAGCCCGCCCAGCCGGAAATTGGCGCTGATTTCCTGGGAGGGCCTGAAAACAGGATTCTTATACTTGTCCGAATCGAAGTTTCCGAAGGGATTGGCCGGGTCGATTCCACTGCCGTTGACAATTTCCAGCCAGAGGTCTGTCTTCGTGGGAAGATCGCAGTTGAACATGATCCCCCTGTCATAGGTCAGGGTAATTTTGGAGTCGCCTACTTTTGTTGTATAAATCATATAATCCTCGAAGCTGAGACGGCACTCTCTCTTGAAGATCGGGTCACAGACCTGAAACTGGCCGATATAGAAATCAAGGTTCGAGCCGAAAAGGCTGTTGAACATCAGGAAAGCATCTTCGAGTCCGACCACCGCTCCGACCTCGGAGAAGAAGAAATAGAAAAAATAGGAAATGTTCTTGGTGATTTCGCCTCCGGAGAGGAACTTGATAAGGTAAGGAGCGGTAAAATCCAATTGATTTGTGTGGGAATAATCATAGGTGACGAAGCCCTCCAGCCGGAAGGCAATAGGGACTTCCCGGAGCAAGGATAGAAAACTGTCGCCTGTGTCGGCATAATAGCGCGGCGTATCTTTATCTTTGATGACATATCCGTTGGCCGCGAACTCCTCCCCGTAGCTCTTGAGCTTGGGAAAGGGAGCGTGACAGGTCTTGCAGGTCATGGTGTATTTGCGGGCAAAGGCCGGTATCGCTTGAAGCCGGACCGCAGCAGCTTGAAGGAAGAGGACCGTTCCTAGGAAAATCAGGATTGCTTTCTTCATTTTGCCACCTTATTGAAGGACCGTGACCGTAGTCGAGTGATCGTTGACTTTGATGATTTCCGATTCATCGGCCGGTACACCCAGGAAGTCGGCTACGGGTTTAACTAATTTCTGATAATTGAGCACGGCCGTGACTCTCAGCGTCCCTGGCGGAATAGTATCAGGGAGCGTGAATGTGCACGTTTCGAGCTTCGTTTCGCGGGGGCCAATTCGATAGTCCACACCGAAGGACTTGGTGTTCCATTGTTGCATGGTCATCCGTCCCTGGGGGTCGAAATAGGCCATCCGGAAGATGCGGTCGCCCACGGGTATGCCGTCTCTCTGCACGCCTTTGAAGCCGGGATCACCCAGGGCGATTCCCATATCCTGGTAAGCCAATACATCCGCGCCGATGGTGTATTCTTCGCCTTCAAATCCTTTCTTGTCCACGGGAAGATGGTAGACATTTCCCTTGGCGTCCACAGCCTCGACATGCATCCAGACAATCCTGTCCTCCACGGAGCCAGTGGGGAACTTATGGCCTGTCTTCTGGTTAAAAAGGGCAATAGTGAACTTGACCGCGTCACCGGGCTGGGCTTCTCTGATATCGGGCTGGATCCGTAGTTCGATGGTGCCCCTGACCTTGCCCGGGTCGTGCGCGCCGTGAAAGAGATGGAGCCGGGCGTCGGGGTAGGAATTTCCCATGGACGCTGTCTTCATCGGCGCATAAGTCATATGGCAGTCGTGACATTTCACACCCTGGGCCGCATAAGGTCCTTCTTTCCATTCCAGGTGGGTGGCTTTGACCCAGGCTCCGTAGGGGCTCTTTTCGTTGTGACAAGTTCCGCAGAATTCGGCTTTCCCCAGGAATTCCGATTTCATCAGGTTGTGCTCAGGCGAGTTCTTGCCCTCGCGCGGCCCGTATTTAGTCTTCCCGGGCTCGGAGATCCAGTTAAAGTTGAAAGGCGTATCGCCAGTGAAACCGGTGACGGTGTGGCAGAGGTCGCAGAAGACCGATTCGTTGGCGCGGCTGTTCGCCTCGGGCTTGGGAGGGGGGACATCACCAGCGAGGAAAGCCAAAGGAGCGTGACATCCGTTGCATCCGGCTTTGACTCCGGCCACCACGCTGTCCTTTTCGGCATGCGGAACAGCCAGCTTGAAGTATTCGATTTCATCCCAATGATGAGTATAGGCCTGGGACATCATTGCCTGAGTCCACTGCTGGTAGAAGTCCGTATGGCAGGAGGTTCCGCAGAATTTGGGCGTTTGGTAGTCGTCGTATTTTCGTGTTCCAAGGGCTTGGTCGCCGGCCTTGACGTTTTGGCCGGGATTCAGGCCCAAAAAGAAGAACAAAACTAGAGTCAGACATATGAATGCGGTAACCGTTACTTTCATAACTCCTCCTTCCCAATAATGCGACGAAATTATAGCTCCTC
>CAZOKP010000053.1:0-18836 GCA_964580435.1 uncultured Eubacteriales bacterium | reverse complement strand
GGCCCATCGAGGCCATGGAGTTGCTCCAGAACCAGGATTGGGTGATAGGAACGTCCGTCTTTGGCAATCATCTTCATGTCAGTGTCGCTCACGAATCCGAGGATCGGCAAAAAATTTCCGCGCTGCTGCTTCAAAATGACATTGCCGTCGAGCACATAGAGCGGATTCTGCCCTCGCTCGAGGACGTTTTTATTTATCTCATTGAGGAAAGGACAAAAGAAACGCCGGCCCAAGGCTGAGGAGCTGAAGCAAGCATGTTCGAACGCATCAAACCTTTTGTGAAGAAAGAGCTCAGGCAGATCGCCAGGGACAGGCGCGTCCTCGGAATGCTCCTCCTTATCCCGGCTTTTCTTCTGGTCATGTTCGGATATGCCCTCAACTTCGATGTCAAGCACCTCAATCTGGCCATTCTTGACCAGGAAAAGAGCCTCCACAGCCGTGATTTCTGCGAACGATTCCTGAATTCAGAATACTTCGACTTCAGATATTCGCCTAGGACCATGAGCGAGATCGACAAGCTCATGGCTAAGGGGAAGATCCAGCTGGCCATCGTGATTCCCCCCGAATTCTCTAAGCGACTGCTCCAGCAGAGAGAAGTCGCCGTCCAGGTCATTGTGGACGGCACGGAGTCCACTGTTGCCGGGACCGCTTTCGGCTATGTCAACGCCATCGCCCAGAATTATGGGAGCGGGATTGTGCTCGAAGCGATGGCCCGAAAGGGAAGGCACGGCGATATGACGCCTGTCGATAGCCATCCGCGGGTCTGGTTTAACCCCGACCTCAAGAGCGCCCGCTTCTTCGTGCCCGGGCTGATGGCGTTCATCCTGATGATCGTCGTCGTCATTTCTACATCTCTTTCTGTTGTGCGGGAAAAGGAGAGAGGCTCGCTTGAACAAATCACGGTTTCGCCAGCCAAGCCAATGGACCTGATTTTAGGTAAAACGATTCCCTATGCCATCATCTCGCTTGTATCGGCCCATCTTGTTCTGCTCTTGGGTGGCCTCCTTTTTGACGTTTCCATCAAGGGAAACTATCTCTTGCTTTTGTTGGGAATGGTATTATTCCTTGTCAGCGGCCTGGGATTAGGCCTCTTCATATCCACCCTCGCCAGGACCCAGCAAGCTGCTTTCATGCTCTCTGTTCTAACGACTTTGCTCCCCACTTTTATCTTATCAGGGTTTGTATTTCCTATCCGCAACATGCCGGTGGTCATCCAGATCATCACGTACTTCATTCCCGCGAGATATTTCCTTTTCATTCTGAGGGGTATCATGCTCAAAGGGGTCGGTTTAAGCGCGTTTTGGGGACAGATGGGATTTCTCCTGCTTTTTGCTGTCCTGATTCTCAGCGTGAGCTCAGTCCGATTGGGAAGAATCATTAAAGAAGGATGAGATTTTGAGAAAGATCGGGCACATCATGCGCAAGGAGCTTTTGCAGTTGCGCCGCGACCCGCGGATGTTTCCGATCCTCTTCATTTCGCCGATCCTTCAGCTCTTTCTTCTCGGATACGCCGCCAACCTTGATATCAAAAATATCCCCGCCGTTTTTTGCGACCTCGACCGGACGGCGACAAGCCGGGATTTCATCTCGCGGTTTCCGCATTCGGGCTACTTCACCCTTAAAGCAGTCGTCAACCGAATGGATGAAGTCGATGACTATATTGACAAGGGGAAGGCCTCTCTCGCCGTCATCATCCCGAGAGGCCTGGGAAGGCGCCTGGCCGGCCAGAAACCGGTGCGCCTTCAAGTCATCATCGACGGCGCCGAAAGCCAGTCCGCCATCATCGCCCTCAATTATGCCACGATGATCGCGGCCAAGTACTCTCAACAGATCCTTCTGGAAAGGTTTTCCCGCGTCTTTCCGCGAGAGGACATCGTCCGGGTCAATCCCGAGGTCCGGGTCTGGTATAACCCCGAACTCAGAAGCCGGAACTTCATGATCCCCGGAGTCCTGGGCCTCCTCCTTATGGTCGTAACCACGATGCTGACGTCGCTCGGAATCATTAAGGAAAAAGAATCCGGCACGATGGAGCAGTTGATCGTGACTCCCATCAAACCGTACGAACTGATCCTGGGAAAGCTTCTGCCGTTCTTTCTCATCGGCCTCATCGATATTGTCTTGGTCCTTGTGGTGGCCACATTTTGGTTCCGGGTTCCTATCAAAGGGGATCCGCTCCTCCTCTTCGGCCTCAGCTGCATCTATATGCTGACAACCCTGGGGATGGGGCTTCTGATCTCGACCCTGTCCAAAAACCAGCAGCAGGCCATGCTGACATCTGTCTTCTTTATGACGCCGACGATGATCCTCTCCGGTTTTATCTTTCCAATAGAGAACATGCCCCGGGTGATTCAATATTTCACCTATCTCGTGCCCCTGCGTTATTATCTTGTCATTATCCGAGGTCTCTTTCTCAAAGGTGTCGGCCTGAGTGATCTCCTGCCGGAAACAGTCACCCTTCTCGGCATCGGATTAGGGATTCTCGGGCTGAGCGTCTTGAGATTCAGAAAAAGGCTGGAATAAGTCGCAGCCGTCCGGGTTCAGTCCAATATGTCAGGGGGAAGCAATTTCAATTCCGTAATAGTCCTATGCTGATAGAAGGGGAGGGTGGCGTGGTTCGGGGGCCCCACGCCGCCCCGAGCGTTTGATACCCCAGTCTTTGGCTCTAGAAACAACATGATTGACCGCGAGGGCGCCGGGGGTGAACCGCGACAGGACCCGCCCCCATCACGGAAATAGAGATACAACCTGGTCAGGGAAAAGGTTGAAGAGTCAGGCCGCATAGAATATAATATCTTTATGGAAAAAAGGGTTGTTTTTTGGATATTTTTGCCTCTTCTTTTTGTCCTGAATATCTCGGCTCTCGCCCAGAAAAAGCGATCCGTCAAGGACCTTGACCCGACCTACCGAAAATGGCTGCAAGAGGAAGTCGTTTATATCATCACCCCGAAGGAAAGAGAGGTTTTCCTCCAGCTCGAAACAGACCAGCAAAGAGAGAAATTCATCGAAGCTTTCTGGAAAGTCAGGGACCCGAACCCAAGCACACCGGAGAACGAGTTCAAGACCGAACACTACCGAAGAATCCAGTACGCCAACCAATACCTCGGAAAAGAGGGGCCCGGCGAGGGCTGGCGCTCGGATATGGGCAGAATTCATATCATTCTCGGAGCGCCGAAGACGATCGAAAGATTTGAAAACATGACTGAAGTCCGTCCGACCATCATCTGGTTCTATGACGGCATGATCGAATACGGGCTTCCCAACTCCTTCAATGTCGTGTTTTTTAAGCGAGATGCCGTCGGCGAATATATCCTCTATTCCCCCGTTCAATACGGGCCGCAAAATCTTTTAACCAATTATTCCGGGGATATGTCGGATTATCAAACGGCCTTCAACGAGCTTTACGAAGCGGAGCCGACGATTGCCAATGTCTCGTTGACTTTTATTCCGGGCGAAGCTCAATACACGCAGAGCCCGTCTATCGCTACAGAGATCTTGATCGGCCAGAAAATTCCTCAAGCCGGGTATGAAAAAGTCAAAGATGAGTACGCCCAGAAGCTCCTGGCCTACAAGGATATTATTGAGGTCGATTACACGGCCAACTATATCGATAGCGATTCCCTGGTCAGGGTGCTTGAAGACGCGGCCGGGATGTTCTTCGTTCATTATCTGATCGAGCCCAAAAAACTGACTTTTGAACAATTTAACGATACCTATAAATCGAACCTGGAAATAAACGGCAATGTGAAAGATTTGAGCGGGAAGACGATCTACCAGTTCGAGAGAAAAGTCCCGATCTCCATGGACGAAAACCGGATCGACAAGATCAAGGCGAAGCTGTTCAGCTTTCAGGATATGTTTCCCCTGATCCAGGGGCAGTATCGGATAAGCGTGCTCTTTAAAAATGCCGTCTCCAAGGAATTTACCTCGCTCGAAGCTGACCTGACAATTCCGGCGCCGGCCTCTCTCCAGTCCAGTCCACTCATTTTGGCAAACAGGACCGACAAGAACTCCCAATACAAAGGCCAGAACAAGCCGTTCCTCATGGAAAATGTCCAGCTCCTTGCTTCGCCGCGGAATGATTTCACCCGGGAAGATATTCTGACACTCTATTTTCAGGTCCGGGGCCTCACCCCGGAGCTCAAAGAAAGCGGAGCACTAGAGTATGCCCTATTCAAGGAGGACGAAAAAGTCCAGTCATTCACCAAAAGCATCAAGGACTATCCAAGTCAGATTAATTTCTTTGAGGAATTTATCCTGGCGGATCTTGCGCCCGCCAACTACCTGGTCAAAGTCTCTCTCCTGGACAAAAATCAGGCGGTCCTTCTCTCGGAACAGAGCCCTTTTTACATCACGCCAGCGGCTAACCTGCCCAGACCATGGGTTCTTTCTTTGCCCAAGCCTCCTGACAATGACCCGGAAACGATCAACATCCTGGGAAATCAATACCTTAACAAACAGGATATCTCCAGGGCCAGGACACTGCTCGAAGCGGCCTCTAAGAAAAACCCGTCTTCCGAACAGTTCGCCCAGGATTTCTGCCGGGTCCTTTTGCAGATGAAAGATTATCAGACGGTGAAACAAGTGGCGCTGCCGTTTGTGAGAGAGAAACAAAAATATGATTTTCTGCAGGTGCTCGGGCAAGCCCACCAAGGCCTGGGAGAGTTCAGCGAGGCCATCGCCGTCTATAAGGAATACCTGACCCGTTTTGGGACCAACCTTAATGTCTTGAACGCAATAGGGGATTGCTACTATCGCCTGGGCAACATCCCTGAGGCTCTTGCCGCCTGGAACAGGTCTCTCCAGATCAGCCCCAATCAGGAGGAGATCAGAGCGCTGGTCAAATCCCTCGAAGAGAAGAAGTGAAAAAGAGGGTTGTTCTGGTTTTTTATCTCTCCTCATTCCTTTTTTTCCTCTGTTGCGCAGCCTATCGAATTCCGAATTCCCTTGATCCCGAGAGCAAGGAATTTCTGTCAAAAGTGAGATATCTCATCACCAAAGAGGAACGCGAAGCATTCCTGGCGCTCCCGGCTTCCGAAAGGCCCGGTTTTATCGAGGAATATTGGAAGAAACGAGACCCCAACCCCCTAACAGAGGTCAACGAGTTCAAGGACGAGTATTACAAGCGCATTGACCAGGCCAACCTCCTGTTTAAAGAAGGGACGACCCCGGGCTGGCTCCAGGACAGAGGACGGCTTTATGTCCTTCTTGGCCCTCCAGACACCAGAGAAACCTATCCTAGGGGCCTAACGCTTGAGGGCGTTCCGACGGAAATCTGGTACTATGGATTCTTCCCCATTGTTTTTATTGATGAAAACTGGACGGGTTATTACAGGCTCGACCCGGCAAGCGCCGACCAAATCGGCCAAATCAACCAAACCCAGGTGATGCTCCTGCCCAAAGCCCGTCCCGAAAAAGGGAAAGAGCTCTTGGACGCCCATCTCGAGGTGAAGCCGGCCGGAGAAGGAAAAGCCCTTCTTCAAATTAAAATTCCGTACAAGAATATCTGGTTCAATCTTGAAGGGAACACCTTTAAAACTACCTTGGAGCTTTCCGTTGAGCTCGACGACTCCTCCGGAAAAAGAGCCTGGGAACATCGCCAGAGTTATTCTCTTGCCCTGGCCCAGGAGGAATTCCTCAAAACCCTCCCGGGGGATTATCTCATTGAGGTCTCGGTGGAGACGGTGCCGGGAACGTACACCCTGAGCTTGGACCTGCAAAACACCGCCGACGGAAGCCAAAAAAAAACAAAGGACAGTCTGACCTTATAGCTGTGTTCATCCGCTTTTTGCTTTATAATATGCTCGACGTAAGGAGGTAAGATGAGATTTAGTTTCCTATTAAAATCCGCACTATTGATTCTTCTTGTTCTTTTTTTTACGGCTTCAGCTCTGTCTCAGGCTGGATTGGGAACGGCCAGGCTCGGCGGCGTGGTCGTCGACCCGGACGGGAAGCCGATTTCTGCGGCTAAAATTGTGATCACTTTCACCAAGGAAGAAAATATTAAAAGGGAGACAACCTCTAACAAAAATGGCGAATGGGGGTTTATGGGTCTCGGCACAGGGCAGTGGGTCATCGTCGTATCTGCTCCAGGCTTTATTCCGGCAAGCCAGGGCATCTCTGTCAGCCAGCTGGAAAAACTCGCCAAATTAACGATCGTGTTGCAGCGAGCACAAGAAGAGTTTGGAGCTGTCAAGGATGAGGCATCATTTGCCCTTTTGGACGAGGCCAATGCCTATTATAAAGACGGCAAGTATGATGCGGCGATGGCCTTGTACCAGCAATTCCTGGACAAGAATCCTGCGGCTTATCAAGTCCTCCTTAACATGGGCGACTGCTATCGGGAAAAGGAAGACTACGAGAACGCGGTCAAGACGTATAACAATCTCATCGAGCAAGCCAAAGCGGACTCGGCCATGGGGAAGGAGATGACCGCCAAGGGTCTGGCTGCGATCGGGCTTTGCCACCTCAGACAGAACAATCTCGAGGAAGCCCAAAAATATTTCCGGCAATCGCTCGACACCTCTCCCCAGGACGAGAATCTGGCTTACAATGTCGGCGAAATCTATTTCTCCAACCAGAAAATCGATGACGCTCTGACTTACCTCGAGCTGGCCGCCAAGATCAAACCCGATTGGCCCGACCCGTACCTCAAGCTGGGATATGTCTATCTCAATAAAGGAGATATGATCAAGGCAGTTGAATATTTTGAGCAGTTCTTGAAGCTTGAGCCGAACACAGATAGGTCGGCTCGGGTCCAGAATATTATCAACACAATTAAAAAATAAGTCCCTACTTTTTCGCCAGCCTGGCCTCGATATCCTTTTTGAATTGAGGGTTTACCGTGACCCCGTTGGCCTCCGCCTGCTCGAGGAAACCGAGAGCCCGGTCATACTGCTTGGCCATGAAAAAAATGTTGGCCAGGTTGTTGTAAGCGAATTCGTGCTTGGGGTCGCGCTTGATCGTCTCGAGGTACTGGAGGACAGCCCCCTGATAATCCTTCAGCCTAAAGAGGATGTTGCCGTGGATATAGAAGTATCCGGCGGGCGTTTCCATGACCATGGGGACCGGATTCAGGAGCTGGGTGTCGATCTGGGAGATCAGGTTATTTCTCTGCTGGATCTCGCCCTGTAGGCTCGATATGCTTGCCTGTGTCTGGTCCGAGCGCGGCCCCCCCTGAAGGTCGCTGAGGACGGCTTGCGAACTGCGATTGCTCTCCTCCAGCGCCCGCTTCTGTTCTCTGAGCTGGTTCATCATCTCCTGGTGCGAGAACGTGTACAATTTGCTGAGCTCCGAGAAACATGTCTCCGCTGTCTTGATGAACTCGAGGGCCTGTTCAAGAGAGTCCTTCTTGAGAAGGACTTGGGCCATGAAATAGTTGGCGTCAGCGTTTTTTGCGAATATATCCAGGCATTCCTTGAACTTTATCTCGGCCTTGTCGAACTTGCCTTTAACAAAGAGCGCCCTTCCCTCCTCAAGCTTTCCCTCGGACGCCTTAAGCTTCTGGATCATCATCTTCTCTTCCTGGTCGAACCCGATTTGAGCCAGGCCAAACCCCGAAAAAGAGAGAACGGCCACGGCTAAAGCGGCTATTTTCCTTGCCTTCATGCTCGCGCCTCCTCAGACCGGCATTTTGATCTTAGCCCGATTCCCGGGAGGTTGTCAAAAAAATAAAAGGCCCGCCCCCGCCGAAGCGGGGACGGGCCTCTCGTCTGCGTCAGCTCGAGAAAGGAACTAGAACGAGAAATTGACTCCCAGGCGAACAGTGATCGGGGGGTAGAAACCCAGCTCCTTGTTGTACCTCGGGTCTGGGGTGGGGTCATAGTCGTAGGGGTCCCAATTGTATTGGGCAAGAACGTCTTCTGACGGGTAGCCGCCGTCCAGGAAAATCAGCGAGTATTTGCGCTGGGCTGTGGCGACGTTGAAGAGGTTGTCGACATTGCAGTTGAACTGGAGCTTGGTGCCCCCGAGCTTGATATCGTAGGCAAGGTAAAGGTTGGTGAACCAAAGGAACGGGCTCCGTCCCAAGTCGTTGCGGTTGTACGCCAACCAACCACTCGTCGCTTCCAACTCAGTGGAGGTCGGAAGGCCGCTCATGGCGTTGACGATGAGGCCTGCGGTCAGACCCCATTTGAAGGTGTAGGACCCGTAGAATTTGAAGTAGAAAGGACGGTCGCCGGGCATCGGGCCGTCGTATGAGTCCCCATAGATATCACGAGCGAGATACCAGAGGTCGAAGTAGCGCTCAACGTTGGGGTCGGCGCGGCCGCCCATTCCCTGAACTTCGTCGCCCGAGGCGAGACCGCTGTAGTTTCCCTTCAAACTGCTAAGGGTTAAAGATACGCCTCCCTGCCAGTTGTTGGAGAAGCGCTTGTCGAGAGAGATGTTGACAGCAAGGTATTCGCGCTTCGCCCTCGGAAGGTAGGGAGCCGCCTCCGGCATAAGACCAGCCGCTTTAGCTTCATCGTACCTCTGATTAATGTAGTCGCCGCCGGGGTTCGAGGTGAAGTAGCTTTCGCCGCTTGCCGGGAGGAGCACGCCCATGTCTTCAATAGTCCAGTTGAGGTGTTTGTAGACGCCACGCACCGACAGGGACAGGTTTTCTTGGAGCCTGTACTCGCCGCCGAGGCTGTATTCTGTCTGGCTCATCGGCTTCAAGTTCTGGTCGGTTTGACCAAACGAGGGCGCACGGAAATCGAGAGTGCCGTCGGGACTTGCGGTATAGAGCAGCCTGCCGGGGAAGTTGCCGTTGACACCGAGGGTGTCCCACGCGTACGTGTCAAGGGCATAATAAACGCTCTTCCACTTGGTCCCGCCATAAGACCCCGCCGCCATTGCGAGCTTCATGACGTCATAATACCATCCCACGGAGCCATAGATCTTCAAGCTGGAGTCGCCATAAACATCCCAGACAACCCCTAAGCGCGGCGCCAACTTGTCGCCGAAGCCCAACTCTAACGGGACCAAGTTCTCAAAATCCGGATTCCCGGTGGCGTAGGAAGGGATGTACTCGGATTCGGTCCTCAGGCCAAGGTTTACGGTCCAGCGGTTCGAGATAGTCCACGAGTCCTGGAGATAAATCATCCAACGGTTGCTGTAGGCCTGATAAAAATTGCCATAAGGTCCCGTTGCCGGGGCTCCCCGTGCTGCGTAGTAGCCATACGTTCCGCGGCCGTAGTTGGTGCCATAAGCGATTAAGTCGCGGTCCCAGGCGAAGAACATAACCGGGTTCGGCGAAGATTCATCATAGTTCTGGCCTTGGCGCACGTACGCGGCCCCAAGTTTGAACGCGTGCTCACCGCCTGCGTTGAGGAAGTAGGTGAGGTCGGCCGCGACGCTGTACTTCTCGTTGAGGTTCTTTTGAACAGCAGCCGAGTTCGCACGGTTATAATTCCTGAAACCCAGGGGTTTCTGGTATTCGGCCGGGACGTCGAGCAGGCCGATATTGGTCGTCGAGGTGTACCCCATGGGCTGTTCGGTCAAGAACTGGAAGCAGGGCTCATCCGGCGGCTTCACGAGCTGTTCGGTCCGGTCGGTCCTGAAGTAGCCGCCGCGGATCGAAGTCAGGAAGTTGTTGCCCAGCGTCAGGTCGGCGGTAATTGCGCCTGATATGTTGGGGTAGGAGAAACCGTAATTATCGTAGGATATTGCCGGGTCCGGGTTATCGGTCATCCCTGTCGAAAGGTCGCCCTTGTATTTGTAAAAATTGTTGACGACCGAGGCAGCGAGCCGCAGCTTGCCAAAGAGCTGAGCGGTCAGCTTGGCGTTCCAGTTCCATTGGGTCTCGGTCCTATTCCACTCCCTCTGTTCCCCGCCGTACGGCAAATAGGTTACGAGGCGGGTGTTATTGTAGAATACCGGGAGAACAGAGCCGAAGAACCAGATTTTGTCCTTCCAGATGTAGCCGCCCAGGCTGCCTCCAACCTCATACCGATTATCCTGGTCCTTGCCGTAATACAAATTGTAGGGATAATAGACCGCCACGCTCTCGTCCTGCCAGTCCTGCGCCAGGATATCGCGATATTCCCCGCGCAGTTTCGCGCCGTTCCAGTAGCCCAAAACTTCGCCATGGAACGCATTGCCGCCGGACCGGGTAATAACGCTCACGACGCCGCCCAGTGAACCGCCATACTCGGCTTGGTAGCCCGATGCCCTGACCTGGACCTCGTCAACGAATTCGAAGGCGGCGCTTTGGGCGCGCGCGCCAGTGAGAAGGTTCGTGACGTCCGCGCCGTCAACATAGTACATGTTTTCCAGGCCGGAAGCTCCGTCCACCGAGGTCCCACCGATGATCGATTCGTTGGAAACGCCCGGGACAGCGGTGATGAGGGAGTCAAAGTTACGGCCCTTGGGCAGAGAATTGAAGACCTCCTTCGTAAGCGTCATGCCCCTGACCGTGCTCTTGACGTCGATCAGAGGGCTCATTCCGATAACGGTCACGGTTTCTTCGATGGCTGTCGGCTCCATGGTGATATTCAGCATGATGGTCTGCTGCAACTGCATGATGACGTCTTTTCTGACGATTTTCTTAAACCCCTGGAGCGTAAAGGTGATCTCGTATACCCCTGAAGGAAGGGACAACAGACGATAGGCACCACTTGCATCACTTACGGTAACAGCTTTGCCGACCAGTTTGGGGCTGGTGGCTTCGATGGTGACACCCGGAAGAGCTACTCCCTGATTGTCTGTGATTCTTCCTTCGAATTTTCCGGTCGGGGCACCTGCACCCTGAGCAAGGGCAAATGAACTGGCCACAAAAATCATAACCAAACCAAGAATAAGTGTCTTAAGCTTGCTCATTCTTTCATTCAACTCCTTTTTTTCGAATTTCCCGATGAAGGGAAACCAAACCTCGCTCCCACTTGACAGGAGCGAAGACCCTTCACCCCCGGAGCGGAAAATATTTTCCAGCTCCAACCCTCATCCAAATAAACTTTCTCAGATTCTCACCCCCTTGTTTATAAGATTCATCTTTTTTGGTAATGTGCAATTATCATGCCAACGTGCTTGAATTATAAACATATTAGTTTCAATAAATTAAGCTTGAATAAGGAATAAGAAAATTCAATATTTTGGATTTAATCCAAGATTTTGAATGTTCTTTTTTTATAGGAAACTTGCTGGCGGCCGGGTTAGCAACAAAAAGCCGGAGCGACTTGACTTCTCTCTCAGCCTAAGAAATGATATCTTTCGAAACGAGGTTCGAGATGAAGATTGGCACCGCCAAGATTGCGGCTTTGCTCCTGGTTGCCCTTCTCGCTTCCCGCTGCGGACCAAATTCAGGCGGGACGACCAGCCCGGAAGAAGTCGGCCTGTCGGGCAAACATCTCCGCTTGCTCGATGGGATCATCAAGGAATCCATCGCCCGCAAGGATTTTCCCGGCGCGGTTATCCTGGTGGGAAGAAAAGACAAAATCGTTGTCCGGAAAGCTTTCGGCGAGAGCCAATGGATTCCGCAGCCCCGGCCGATGGAAACGACGATGATCTTTGACCTGGCCTCCCTCACCAAGCCGGTGGCCACGGCAACATCCATCATGATCCTGGTCGAGCAGGGGAGGGTCAGCCTCGATGAAAAAGTCAAAGATTATGTCCCCGATTTCGCTCGCTATGTGGATGCGACCGGAAAAGCCTCGGAGGACGCCAGACTCTGGCATCTCCTGACCCACACATCGGGTTTGCCGCCATATACAACTGCTGACGACCTGGCCGAAATTGAAAAGAGGTTTGGACGCCCCTGCTCGACGGGTCAGCTAGTCAGCTACATTGCTCAGCTTCAAAAAACAGACCCGCCCGGCACGGCGTTCCACTATAGCTGCCTGGACTACATCACCCTGGCTTACATTTTGGAGAAGATCACGGGCCAGAACATCGCCAAATTCTCTCAGGAGCATATTTTCAGCCCGCTCAGGATGAAGCGCACTTTTTATAATCCCCCCGAGAAGTACCGCGCTTCCTGCGTTCCCACTGAGGTCATCGAAGGGAAACCGCTGGTGGGCGT
The DNA here is from genome assembly GCA_964580435.1 of uncultured Eubacteriales bacterium. Classification (GTDB taxonomy): domain Bacteria; phylum Acidobacteriota; class Aminicenantia; order Aminicenantales; family UBA8522; genus CAZKEW01. Next base: position 6,841 of record CAZOKP010000053.1, on the reverse strand, counting down.
CGTCCATGACCCTCTGGCGCGCCTGCAGGGGGGAATCTCGGGAAATGCCGGTCTTTTCTCAACGGCGGATGACCTGGCGATTTTTGCCCAAATGATACTTGACGGAGGAAAGCACAAAGACGCGCGGATCCTGAGCCCGCTCACCGTAGCCAAGATGACGTCCGTTTGGCCGAAAGCTTCATATGCAGGTCGCGGCCTGGGATGGGACCTCTTTTCTGCTCAGAACACCCCTGGGGGCGATCTTTTCGGGCCTCACGCGTACGGGCATACGGGATTCACGGGAACGTCCATCTGGATCGACCCTGACACGGGCATATTTATTGTTTTTCTCACCAACCGTGTTCATCCGGACGATAAAGACACAGACGTTATCGCGGCGATGAGAAGCCGGGTGGCAAATATTGTCGCCAGCTCTGTAGAGGATAAGGTCAATCCACGGAGCCCTTCCCGCTAATCCTGAAAACGCCTAAGCCGGCCGCATCCACCCCATCCTGGCGTGCCCAAAGCTCTCCGGATATAGTGTAACCCTCGAAGGGGCCTTTTCCCGTCCCCTTAAAATCCATTTTGGCCGTGAGGTCGGCGACGATGTGCTGCCTGACCAGTATGGCCACCTGATTCTCTTGGCTTTTCCAGCGGGCTTCGAAAAGCGGTTGAGATTTCTCGTCAAAAAAAGTGACTGTCCCGCCTCCGGAGCAGCTGAGGCGCATTCCGCCGTCCTCCTCTTGACCGACGACATCGATGCTGTCGATTTGGATGGAGACGGCCGGCTTCACCTTGAATGACTTTCCGTTGGCAAAACTCATCGGGCCCAATGTTCCCTCCGCAGAACCGGAACGCGCTTCATAGACCGAGGCATCAAAAGAGATGATGGTGGAATCCCCGAGCGAAAATTCTCCCCAGACTTCACGTGTCATGAGTATCCCTCCGCGAGTGTGTCGGTTTTCATAAATCGACGACTTGACCTGATTCAGCAGACCAAAAGGCCGCCTCGATAATGCGGATGACCAGCTTCGACTCTTCAGGAGTCACCGCCGCTTTTGCCTTTCCCTGGAGAGCCTGAGCTACATTCGCGTAGAAGCCTTCCTTACCCGCCGGGACTGGCTCCAGTTCCTCCGGCCCTGTCTTTGTCCGGAGCAGGAATTTCCCCTTTTCGGAGGCCAGACTTCCCTGAGCGCCGAGGATATACCAGCGGGGTCGAGGGATCCAAGAATTGTGGCTGAGCTCGATGTCGGCGCGCGAGCCGTCGGCAAATCTCAGAAGCACCCGCGCATATGTCTCCGAATCGACATCCCATCCCCAGGTGCCGGTAAAAGCAAAAACAGACAGCGGTGGAGCGGACATGAGCTGGAGGACTTGATCGATCAAATGCGACCCGAGGTCATAAATGACCCCTCCTCCTGTGCCGCGTTGGGCTCTCCAGCCCGTCGGTTTCAGAAGGTCGGTATAAGCGAGGTGAAGGAGAAAAACCGGACTGATTTTCCCATCGGATAAGACTTTTCGAACGGTCAGAAAATCCGAGTCCCAACGCCGGTTTTGCCGGGTGGTTAGGATACGCCCTTTCTGTCGGGCGGCCTCAATCATGGCTTCGGCTTCGGATACCTTCAAGCACATCGGCTTTTCGACAGCGACGTGTTTTCCGGCATTCAAGGCCTGGATGGCCATCTCGGCATGGCAATAGCTCGGAGTGGAAATGGCCACGAGATCCACCTGCTCGTCCTGGAGGACTTCCGCGAAGCTGGAATAGACTTTAACGCCGTAGACTTTCCGGGCTTCTTCCTGGAATTGGGGGTTTCGGGCACAAATTCCGTAGAGATTGAGGCCTTCTGTATTCTTGATGGCATCGCAATGAAATATCCGGGTATGCAGGGATTTTCCATAACCTACGACAACTGCATTGCTGCCCATATTTTCCTCTTCAGGACTTGGAGGTCAACTTGACCGCCTGACCAGTCTCCGCCGACCGGAAGGCGGCTTCTATCACGGCGATGACCTGCCGCACCTGTTCCGGCTTGACGACGAGCTCCTTTCCCTCATTGATGGCGTTGGAAAAATTGGCATAAAACTCATGGTCTCTGCTTTTCAGGGAGATGATCTCCTTTTCTTCGTTCGCTGTCCGGATGAGAAATTTCCCTCCGGAGTAAACCAGGCTGCCTTTCTCTCCCAGGACATACCAGCGCGGACGGGGAAGCCAGGAGATATTGCTGGTCTCTATTTCGGAGATGATCCCATTCTCAAACTGCAGCAGGACCCGGGCATACGTTTCCACTTCAACTTGCCAGCCTCGCGAGGCAATGACGGCAAAGACGCTCACAGGAGGGGAGGGGATGAGGTCCAGGATTTGGTCGATCAAATGACAGCCCCAATCGACGAACCATCCTCCGCCCTGACTTTTTTGCGATCTCCAGTTCGACGGCCGGATGAGAGCACTCAAAGAAGAATCAAGGACGAAAATCGGACCCAGGCTCCCCTCGTCGAGCACCTTTTTGACGGTGAGATAATCCCCATCCCAGCGCCGATTGTGCCTGACTGTAAGAAGCCGTCGATGCCTGCGGCTCGAGGCGATAAGCGCATCGGCCTCCGTTGTCGTAAGACACATCGGCTTTTCCAGGATGACATGCTTTCCGGCTTCCAGGCAGCGCAGGGCGAGCCGGGCGTGGCTCTCGTTCGGCGTGGCGATAACGACGGCATCAACGCGATCGTCGGAGACGACTTCTTCGATATCGGTATAGCCGCGGACATTATAAAAACGACAGGCCTCTTCTCGGCACGTCTCCACCGGCTCACAAACGCCGTGAAAATTCAGGCCTCTGGTCTTCCGGATGACCTCGCAGTGCTCAAGCCTTTGATTCAGCCCAAAACCGTACCCGACAACAACCAGGTTCGCGCTCATTCTCGCCTGTCTTTTGTTTTTTATAATTTATCATGGGCCGTTGTCAAGAAACTAGGGGCGCGAGGAAGCATCTCTTTTTCTGTGATGATTGGATACGGGCTTTGAAAGGGCTCGGCTCCCCGCTCTCACATGATCAGAGATGCTTCCGGGTCCGAGCGCTCATTCGTGTTGCTTTATGATTTAGTATTGAGCATAATTCTTTGTGATTCCGTGGGTTGGGTCAAGACATGAGTTTCGCTAAGGCTGAAACAGAGGTTTATAGGGTTCTCGAAAAGCTGCAGATTGCTTACACCAGGTATACGCATCCGCCGGTTTTTACCGTGGAAGAGGCGCAGCAGCACTGGAAGGAGGTTGGGGGCGCTCATTTGAAGAATCTGTTTCTCCGCAACAAAAAAGGAAACCGGCATTACCTTGTCATCCTCGAGTGCTCTAAGAATGCCGACCTCCGCAAGCTGAACAAAAACCTGGGAGAAGACAGGCTGAGTTTCGCCTCGCCGGACCGGCTGAATAGAATCCTCGGTCTTGAGCCCGGCGCCGTGTCTCCTTTTGGGTTGATCAATGATTCCCGGAAGGAGGTCATCGTCATCATCGATCAGGATATGAAAAAAGCAGAGCGGGTCAACTTTCACCCCAACGTCAACACAGCCACCATTGGGATCAGCACGGCCGATTTTGAGAAATTTCTTGCCTGGGCCGGGAACACCGTCCGCTCTTTCCAGTTCTAGCCCGTACCAATGGTTTGGTGAAGTGATTGCCGCCTTCACCAAGCCATTTCCTTATTTCATTGCCCAAAAATAAAGTATAATGTTCCTTCAAACATCGACTCCTCTGGAAGGAGAAAACGGTATGAAGCTCATCATCCCCTCTATTTTCGTTTTCGCCGTCATCTCTTTTTTCATGATTACAGGGAGAGGAGAAGAAAACATGACGACCCAGATCAGTTCAGCCAGGACGCCTCCCACGACCGTTTCCAACAACCACTATCTTTCCAACCGGCCACCGCTCCTTCCGAGCCCGTTGGTTAAGCTCCCCATCGGGTGTATCGAACCCAAGGGATGGCTTTTGAGCCAGCTCCAGTTGATGAGGAACGGGTTCACCGGCCGGCTTCAGGAAATAAGCAAGTTCCTGAAAAACGACAGCGGCTGGATCACCCTCCAAGGCCGCGGCTGGGAGGAGATGCCGTACTGGCTCAAGGGCTACGGGGACCTAGGATACATTCTCAAGGACTCGAAAATCATCGCAGAGACGAAAAAATGGTTGAGTCTTGCTTTCCGTAGCCAGCAAGAAGACGGCTATTTCGGCCCGCCCGAGAACAAGAAGAACCGTGACCTCTGGCCCAATATGCTTGTCCTCTCCGCCATGCAGAGCCTCAACGAGGCCGAAGGGGACGAGCGCGTTATTCCCTTCCTAACCCGGTATTTTCGATTTGAATACAACCTTCCTCCGGCCGACCTTTTGCCGGAAAGCTGGCAGAAGCTCCGCGGCGGGGAAAACCTTGAAAGCGTCTATTGGCTCTATAGCCGGACAGGAGAACGTTTTCTCCTGGAATTAGGACGACGGCTCTACGAGCGAACAGCCGATTGGGAGACGGATATCGTCAACCCCGAGAGGGACAAAAACTGGGAGGTCAGCTCCTTTTATCATGGAGTCAATATCACCATGGGTATCCGGTATCCCGGCGTATATTACCAGCAGGCCGGAGATAGAAAATATATCGACATCGTGGAAAAGAACTACCGGCTGCTTATGGGAGAATACGGCCAAGGACCTGGCGGCATGTTCGGAGCGGACGAGAATATCCGTCCTGGACATTTCGACCCCCGCCAGGGGGCTGAGACATGCTCCATCGTCGAATTCATGAACTCGGACGAAGCTCTGCTTAAAATAACGGGGGAAACACGTTATGCCGACCGATGCGAGGAGATCGCCTTCAACTCTCTCCCTGCCTCGATGACGCCCGACCTTAAGGGTCTCCATTACCTGACTGCGCCCAACCTGATTTCCTGCGACAGCTCCGGCGAGCACGACTTCCAAAACGACGGAACGCTTGTCTCCTATGACCCCTGGTCTTATCGCTGCTGCCAGCACAATGTGGCCTTCGGCTGGCCCTATTTCTCCGAGCATCTTTGGCTGGCCACGGCAGACAATGGCTTGGCAGCGGCGCTTTATGCCCCATCGGAAGTGAGAGCAAAGGTAGCGGGCGGGGAAGACATAAGGATCACGGAGGACACCTGGTACCCTTTCGGAGATATCATCGATTTCACGATCTGGACGAATTCTCCAGTCACGTTTCCCCTTTACCTCAGGATTCCCTCGTGGTCTAAAGGGGCGACAATTCTCGTCAACGGCGAAGAGCAGAAGGCGGATCTCCTTCCCGGCCATTACGCCGTTATCACAAGAGAATGGCAGAACGGAGACCAAGTGAGACTCGCCTTCAGCCCGAAGATCATGGTCGAAAAATGGGAGAAAATCGGAAATGCCGTTTCGGTGCGACGGGGACCGCTCTGGTTTTCGTTGAAAATAGGGGAAGAGTGGAAGCGCTACGGCGGCACCGACGCGTGGCCGGCCTATGAAATCCTGCCGAAAACTCCCTGGAACTACGGCCTCGTCGTCGAGCCTTCGCAGCCAGAGGCCTCGATATCGCTTGTGAGCCAAAAGGCGCCGGCGTATCAGCCATTCGAGCCGGAAGCTTCCCCAGTTATTTTGCGGGCCAGGGCAAGGCGGATCCCGAATTGGAAGGCCGAGGGAAAAATGGTCGGGAAGATGCCGCCTGGGTCTGTCGTTTCATCCGAGCCCGTCGAAGACATTAACCTCATTCCCATGGGCTGCGCGAGGCTTCGTCTGTCTGTTTTTCCGCTGGTCAAGCCGCCTGAATGAATCCTTAAGAGGGAGTAGGGAGAACGGCAAGGATTCAGCAAAAGAATCTTATTGATCAGGAAGGGAGGGATGCATGAAAAAACCTTCTCCAGTTATCCCCTTGCTTTTTTCATTCTTCGTTTTCTGCGGCACGGCTTGGGCTCAGCAGCCCAAAGATGATCGACCATCCCGGCCGGATCCGCGGAGCATTACCGCCGACCTCATCGGCCATGCCCACATCGACCTGGCCTGGCTCTGGCGCTGGGAAGAAACCATCCATGACATTGCTAAACATACTTTTATGGGAACGCTCTCCCAGATGGATAAGATGCCGGGGCTGACATTCGCTCAAAGCCAGGCGGCGGTTTATGAGGCTATCGAAAAGAATGACCCTGACCTTTTCCAGAAAATCAGAGTCAAGGTCAAAGAAGGCACCTGGATTCCTGTCGGCGGGATGTGGGCCGAGCCGGACCTGAATATGCCTGACGGTGAATCTCTCGCCCGGCAGCTTCTCTATGGCAAGGGATACTTCCTGGAAAAATTCGGGGTCGACGTGACCGTGGGATGGAACCCGGATTCCTTCGGCCATAACTTTCAGCTTCCTCAAATCCTCGCCAGGGCTGGAGTGAAGTATTATGTCATCGAGCGCTGCGCGCCGCCGAATACGCCGGTTTTCTGGTGGGAAGGCGCCGACGGGTCAAAGGTCCTCGCCTATGTGCCGCCCGGCTGGTACCTGGTCGACTTGAAAAACGGTCTCAAGGACCTTCTTCTCGAGGCGGCCAAGAACACGCCGCTCAGCAATTTCATGATCCTCTACGGCGAAGGTGACCACGGTGGCGGGCCGCGGACGACGGATGTCGAGGCAATCGCCAGATTCAAAAAGGACAAGACTCATCCGCGGCTTGAGTTTGTCACTCCGGAGGACTATTTCCGAAAAATCGAATCCGTCAAGGTCGAATTTCCCCTCGTCAAGCGGGAACTGAATTTTACTTTCCCCGCCTGTTACACGACCCAGGCCGAGACAAAAAAGCTGAACCGGCGCTCGGAAAACCTCCTGCTTTCGGCAGAGAAGTTTTCGGCGCTGGCCACCTTCTC
>CAZOKP010000052.1:9786-19005 GCA_964580435.1 uncultured Eubacteriales bacterium | reverse complement strand
CGATTGCCTGCTAGGTTCTACGCTATTTCATCCGCTCCCGCATCTTAGCGTCGGCCTCGGGCGTCCAGTAGCCGCAGTCGAGTTCCATAAAGACGGAGGTGTAGGGGAGGGTCAGGGTCGTCTTGATCATGAGGATGCGGAACGTTTTGGCGACCTGGTCGAGGCGCGCGATCAGATCTTCGTGGGGGACGGGCGTGACCGCGCGGCCCGTGAGCATCGTGCCGAGCCTCGTCCGGCAGGCCTCTATCCCGGGAGCCAGGTCCTCTGTCACATAAGCAAGCTCTTTGTCCAGATAGATTCGGGGGCGGATGTGTTTGCTCCCATCAACCGCCTTCAGAACTTTCTCTAAAACCGCGAAGTGATTCTCACCGGCGACGAAGAGCTCGATCCCAGGGCTAACCTGGGCAGGATAGGCGGAGTCTACGATCACGATCCAGTTGCGGTGGCCAAGAGCGGGCAATTCCTGGCCGAGCTTGGTTTCCCAGGATATCGCGATCTCTTTTCCTTCCTTCTCGGCTGGCTCACAGGCCGTGAGAAAGATACCCAAACAGGCAAGAATCACGACCGGAAATGCTATTTGTTTTCTCAACATGGTTGCTCCCTCAATGATGGACGATGGTGAGATTTAGCCGAGGAGCTCTCTCAGCCCTCTTGAGGCCGTGTAAAGACTCCCGACGCCGGCCAACTGATAAGCGACCCGCAACGCTTCGGCGATTTCTTCTTTGGTCGCGCCTTCTTTCATGGCAGAGCCGGCCAGAGCTTTGACTCCCTCGTCAGCTCCGAAGGCCGCGTCAAAGGCCATGGCCATGAGCAGCTTGTATTTTTTGGGCAGTGCTCCTTCGCAATAGACCAGCGCATTCGTCTCTCTCAAGTGATTGATAAGCTTCGGGTCGAGCTTCTCGAGAGTTGCCAGGGGATGCTCAGCCATTTCCAACCTCCTTTTTTGTCGTGATAAATATGGACACAATTCTGATTTTGCTGAATTAAGTATTGTGTCCCTCAATTTTGTATCACAGCGGCCGATAGAGGTCAATTTTAGGAGCGGGCCCGCTGCGTCAATCGAGAGAGGACGGACGGGGAAGCACCACGCCAGGACTCTTTCTTAATTTTGCGCTTTCTTGGAAACGGATATAATATTAGCGAAGGAGGTGGCGGTGAAAAAAAAGAATGACTTTGTCCATCCCTATATCCCGAACTCCGTTCCGGCGGTCAAGGAAAAGATGATGGCCGAGATTGGCGTGAAAAACATCGATGAACTCTATGGGGACATCCCGGAGAAATTGCGGCTGAAAAAGGCCCTGTCGCTGCCAGAGCCCAAGCTTTCCGAGCTGGAGCTCAAGCGTCATGTTCAAATGATCTTAAACAGAAACACATCGTGCGAGGAATTCACGAGCTTCCTGGGCGGCGGCTGCGCGCACCATTATGTGCCGGCCATCTGCGATGAGATCACCCACCGGTCGGAATTTCTGACCGCTTATGCCGGCGAACCCTACGAGGATGCCGGCCGCTTCCAGGCGCTCTTCGAGTACGAAAGCCTGATGGCCGAGCTTCTTGATTTCGACGTGGTCAATGTTCCGACCTATGACTGGGGACAGGCGGCGAGCACGGCGGTCCGCATGGCTGGCCGTATTACCAAACGCAAGAGAGTTCTCGTTGCGGACACGCTCTCCCCCGACCGGCTGGCTATCATGAAGAATTACTGCCATCCGGTTATGGCCCTGGACCTGGTCGAGCATCATCCTGAAACGGGCCTCCTGAATCTTGATGACCTCGCCTCAAAACTGACCCTGGATACGGCCGCCGTCTATTTTGAGAACCCGGCCTATCTCGGTTTTATAGAGACGCAGGGCCAAAAAATTGCCGACCTGGTCCACGCCAAGGGAGCGCTCCTGGTCGTCGGCGTTGACCCGATATCACTCGGTATCCTGAAGCCGCCCAGCCAGTACGGCGCCGATATTGCCTGCGGCGATATTCAGGGCCTTGGCAACCACATGTATTTCGGTGGCGCCCTGGGCGGCTTCATCGCCACGCGGGATGAAGAAAAATTCGTCATGGAATACCCCTCGCGTCTCTTCGGCATCGCCAAAACGTCTGTCGAAGGAGAATGGGGGTTCGGCGACGTGGTCTACAGCCGGACCTCGTTTGACAAAAGAGAAAAAGGGAAGGAATTCGTCGGGACGGCAGCCGCGCTTCATGGAATCGGAGCGGCGGTCTTTCTATCGTTGCTGGGACCCCAAGGTATGCGCGACCTGGGCCAGCATATCCTTCAAAAAACGCAATACGCCATGAAAAAGCTAGCCGGAATCAGGGGCGTTCGCATCCGGTTCCGGTCCGCTACTTTCAAAGAGTTCGTCGTCGATTTCACGAGAACAGGAAAGTCTGTCGCTAAGATCGACCGGCACCTTCTCCGGCACGGCATCTTTGGTGGGAAAGATCTGTCGCGTGAGTTTCCCAAGCTCCACGGTTGCGCGCTCTATTGCATCACAGAAATGCTGACCAAAGCCGATATCGACAATCTTGCCGCAGTCATCAAGAGCTACCTGAGGTGAAAGGGGGAATGCAGATGAACATCCAGAAGGGCAGCAAACTGAGGAATTTTCATCAAGCCAAATGGGATGAAAAAGTCATTTTTGAGCTGAGCACACCGGGTGAGCGTGGCATCCTTATCCCTAATGTCGAGCCGGAGATTAAAGCCGTGGCCGGAGACGATCTGTCCTCTGTTCCTGAGAACATGCTCAGGAAGGAGCCGCCGGCTCTCCCCGAAATCGTCCAGATGCGGGTCCTGAAGCATTTCCTCCGTCTGTCTCAGCAGAACCTTGGCGCGGACCTGAATGTCGATATCGGCCAGGGGACATGTACGATGAAATACAATCCGAAGATCAATGAGGTCTTGGCCGCCTCCCCCAAAGCGTCTGCCCTCCATCCGGCCCAGGATGAATCCACGGTCCAAGGGGCGCTCGAGATCATGCACGCGCTGGACCTCTTCTTGCGCCAGATCTCCGGCCTGGACAGGTTCACGCTTCAGGCAAGCTCAGGCTCCCATGCCGTCATGGTCATGGCCTCCATCGTCCGGAAGTACCACGAGATAAGGGGAGAGGGAAGCCGGCGGGACGAGATCATCACGACGATCTTCTCCCATCCATCCGACGCGGCCGCGGCAGCCGTCAAGGGCTATAACATTGTCACTGTTTATCACGACGAAACTGGCCTCCCCGATATCGAAGCGCTTAAGAAAGCCGTTTCCCAGAGGACCGCGGCGCTCTTCATCACCAATCCCGAAGACACGGGGATGTTCAACCCGAAGATCGCCGAGTTCACCAGGATCGTCCATGAAGCGGGAGGACTATGCGGCTATGACCAGGCCAATGCTAACGGCATTCTCGGCATAACCCGGGCGCGCGAAGCCGGGTTCGACATGTGTTTCTTCAACCTGCACAAGACTTTTGGAACTCCCCACGGCTGCGGCGGTCCGGCTGCGGCCGCGCTGGGCGTGACTAAAAAATTGACCGATTACCTGCCGGTTCCCCTGGTGGAATTTGACGGCAAAAAATATTACCTCAACTGGGACCTGCCTCATACGATAGGCAAAGTCCGGTTGTTCTACGGAACTTTTTCCGCCATTGTTAAGGCTTACGCTTGGATCATGAGCCTCGGGGCGCGCGGCCTCGAAGAAGTGGCCAATATCGCGGTCCTTAACAATAACTATCTCCTGAAGAAGATCACGGCCATCAAGGGCGCGACCGCTCCCTTCAAGGCCGGAAAGCATCGGATCGAGCAGGTCAGGTACAGCTGGGAGGAGCTTTATAAGCAAACGGGCGTAACCACTCACCACATCGCCTACCGGATGGCAGATTTCGGTTTCCATCTCTGGTCGAGCCACCATCCTTTCATCGTGCCCCAGCCCTTCACGATCGAACCAACCGAATCGTATTCCAAAGAGGAGCTCGACGAGTATCTGGATGGACTGCGCCATGTGGCCAAGGAAGCATGGACGGAGCCCGAGACTGTCAAGACCGCCCCGCACCGCAGCGTTGTCCACAAGATCGACGAGAGCACTTTCGACGACCCGAAGAAATGGGCCGTCACTTGGCGGGCCTATCAAAAAAAGCACGGGAAAACCTCCGAGTGATGAATATGAGCTGATTCAGGAGATGGAAAAATGGCTATGAATCAAAAAGCAACAGTGCTTCTCTCGCTCCAGGGGAAAGTGGCCCTGATTACGGGCGCGGGCTCGGGAATAGGCCGCGGCATCGCTACCCGCCTGGCCGAGACGGGGGCCATCATCGTGATCCTTGATATTAACGAGAAAAGGGGTCTTGAGGCTGCTTCAGAAATCTCAGCCCGAGGGGGAACGGCCGAGTTCATGAAATGCGACGTGCGTTCGGATGAAGACTGCCGCCGCGCCGCCTCAGAATCCATCAGGAAATTCGGCAAAATTGATATCCTCTGCAATAATGCCGGAATCGCCATCCGCAAGGATTGCGTGGAGTTGAAAGAAGAGGAGTGGGACCAGGCCCTCGCCGTGACCTTGAAGGGCGCCTATCTCCTTTCGCATCATGTTATTCCCCATATGATCCGGAACGGAGGTGGAAGCATCATCAACATCGGCTCCGGTTGGTCTCTAAAAGGCGGCCCCAAAGCGGTCTCTTATTGTGCGGCCAAGGGCGGCCTGCTCAACCTGACCAGGGCCATGGCCATCGACCACGGCAGGCACGGCATCCGGGTCAACTGCGTTTGTCCGGGCGATGTCGATACATCTTTGCTCCGCGGCGAATGCGCCCAACTCGGAGAGGATAGGGAACAGTTTATGAAAGAAGCAGCCGCGAGGCCGATCGCCCGTGTCGGCACGCCCGAAGACGTGGCCAACGCTGTTCTTTTTTTTGCCAGCGACATGTCCAAATGGGTGACCGGCGCGCATCTTGTCGTTGACGGAGGCGGAATAGCTTAATTCGATCGGGCGAGCGATGCCCTGGAAAAGAGTTTCAGCCAGTCGCCTTATTATCTCTCTCTCGACGGCCTCTGGAAAATCAAGTGGGTACCGAAGCCGGCCGACCGTCTCGCGAATTGAGCAAAATGCCGCTTTCAAATTATGGGCAGATCGTCGGCACCCGGTATTTTATCATTTACCCCCCCTCCAAGTGCACTCTTCTTGATGGGCGTAATCACGGCCGCCGTCGCCACGTTGATTATGAACACCTTCTTCTTTGGGGATAACACGAAATTCATGAACCTCAAAAGCAACTGTGTCAAACGTTGTTTTCACTTCTTTCCCGTCTTTGAAAAAAAAGCCGGGCTGCTTTCCTAACTGATCGCTCAAGTAGATGTGCACCGTCTTGAATTTTAGTTCAGCGCCCTCCTTCCAGGCACTCTTCCAGAATTTCGCGATGTCCTGGCAGGAATATATTCTATATTCTGGCGATATGATCGCACCACCTCGCTCGGTATATAACTTAGCCATTGCATCAAAATCACGATTCTTGAAAAGTCTGGCAAGTTCTTCATTGTCGCTGATGATCGCATCGGCAAGGTGCTCCATGCTACATGGATTTTTCCTAATCCATTCCTCCGGAATTAACTTTTTGAGAATCTCCTCCTTGGCCTGAATTGCACTCTCCTTTGTTTGGCTGAATGCACATAGGACAAGCACAACGAAGAAGAGAATAGCCCCAAACACCAGCCAATAATTCTTGGTTTTCATTACACCCTCCTTTCCTGAAAGATCTATTTAATCCGGCCTTCCCGGTTTAGGGAAGGCCAAGGGAATGGCCGTAACAGGAAGTATTGGCGAGAGGAGAGAAATGTCCCTTGGGACGGCGCATCGATAATCACCCCAATACGTCAGCTTGCGGGTCAAGTATGTTATTTCCTACAAGAAATGTCAAATTATTAGAGCCTGGAGATAGCATCTTCGTTAATTTGATTGGGGCGATGATTCAGGGAGGGTGGCACGGCTGGGGGGTAAGCCGTGAAAGGACCCTACCCAAGCCAAAGTGATCACGGAAACGAACACAGTTCCCGGCCCGGATTATTGACAGCAGCGACCGTCAAAAGCTATCATTGGAAAGTACATAAAATGAGAATCGCCAAAGAAGGTTTTCGCTTCATACTCCCATGCGCGGCGCTGGCGGTCTTGTTTTTCGGGATTGGCTGGTGGGGAATAGCTCTACTTTTCCTTGCAGCGGGTCTGGCTTTTTGTTTTTTCTTCCGTGACCCGAACCGGAGAATCCCTCAGGACGAAAAGGCCCTCGTCGCCCCGGCGGACGGAAAAGTGGTCAAAATCGATGCCACTTCGTCTCATCCTCTTCTGCCTTCTCCGGTAACATGCGTCAGCATTTTCCTCTCTCTCTTTGATGTCCATATCACCCGTTCTCCTCTTTCCGGGACGGTCGAGCACATCGATTACAGGCCCGGTCAATTCTTCCCGGCCTACAAGGACGAAGCCAGCCTGAAGAACGAGTCCAATTCCATGTTCCTGAGAGGGGAGGAAACGAACCTTTTTCTCAAGCAGATCGTCGGCGTCGCGGCCCGCCGGATCAAGTGCTATGTCCAAGAAAACCAAAAGGTCGCCCGAGGCCAGAAAATCGGGTTGATGTATTTCGGATCCCGAGTAGAGATTTACTGCCCTCCCTCAGTCCGGGTCAAGGTCGATCCCGGTCAAAAGGTCAAAGGCGGTGAGACCATCATCGCCGAGGTGAGAACATGAAAAAAAAATATGGGGAAATTTACCTTTTGCCGAGTTTTTTTTCTCTGTCCAACGTCTTTTTCGGGTTCATGAGCATCCTCTCCTGCTTTCGTGGAAGATATTCTCTGGCGGCATTCTGGATCATCATGTCGGCCGTCATGGACGCGTTTGACGGAATCGTTGCCCGTTCTTCCGGGGCCCAATCCGAATTCGGCATCCAGCTCGACTCTCTGGCCGACGTTTTTTCTTTCGGGGGCGCCCCTTCCGTCCTGCTCTATTTTTGGGGGCTGCACGCGGCCGGCACCGTCGGAGTCTTTTTCAGCTTTATTTTTCTCGCCAGCGGCATCCTTCGCCTGGCTCGCTACAATATTCTTCAGAAAGCGCAAAAGAGCAGAAAATATTACGTCGGGTTGAGTGTCCCTTCCGCTTCCTTGTTTATGGCCTCTCTGGTCCTCTTCCATCCGCAGCCTCTCGGCACAAAGTTCTACGCCTTCCTTATGGCCTCAACGATCATCGTGATTTCTTTTTTCATGGTCAGCACGATCAGATACAGGAATTTCCTGAGTTTCAACCTTCGCCAAAAGGTTAATCTTGCCACCGGACTTTTTATGGCGATCGGCATAGCCAGCCTCATTTTCTTCACAGAGATCTTCCTTTTTGCCTTTTTCACTTTTATCGTCCTTTCCGGTCCGGCCAACCTTCTTATTAATCTGCTTAGGAAAAAACTCCAGAAGAAATCGAAATCGGGGCGCGTCCGTCCCAAAAATCCGGTTGAAGAAAAAGGGGCAGACTTATAGACTGAATCCGAGGGAGAGGAAGGAAGCATGTTTGTGCTCCTTGGCCTGCTGGTTGGCTTTTTTGCCGCCGTACCCCTTGGCCCCGTAAACATCTTTGTCATCAGCCAGACCATCAAGCGGGATTTTTTGCACGGGTTCCTGGCCGGGCTGACAACTGCTATTCTCGACTTTATTTATTGTTTAATTGCGCTCGTCGGTTTTTTCCATTTTTCTTTTGGCTTAAACGTGACCAAAGCTGTGCCCTACCTGAAAATCGCGGCGGGATTGATCCTGATCGCCATTGCCCTTCGCATGGTCAAGCAAGCCCAGGAGCCCCCGGCCGACAAATCCCTGCAAAAGGCGCCTCGTTCCGCCCGGCCTGTTCTGGGCGTCATCCTGCTTTATGTCACCAATCCGAGTCTCTATTTCTTCTGGCTGGCAATCGCTGGAGCAGTGACCGCTCACCACCTGGTCGGCAACACAGGCTGGAGGCCGGTCCTCTTTGCCCTCACCTGCGGTTTGGGCGGGCTATCCTGGTACTTTATCCTCGTCAGGTACGTTTCCGTCCATCATCACCAGCTCGACCCTCGGATCCTCAAGAGAATACTCCTTGTGCTCGCCGTCGTCCTTTTTGGATTTGCCGCCTATACGATCCTCTCGGCCCTGGGCCTTTCTATCCCGTTCCCCTCTTTGTGAGCGTGGTCAGCTTAAACTCACGCTGAATTTCTCGCCTGCTTTAATCCTCTTGGCTTGTTTGAATTCTATTTGCCCCAATCCGGCCAGGCGAAATATCCTGATGTCCAATTCACCGTGCTTGACGGTGAGCTCGGCCCGGTAGCTTTTCCCTTCCCCTTGGATCGAGCAGGTCCCCCAGGCGCTGCCGTTTGACCAGAAGAAATTTCCGTTTTGAGGGGCGAAGGTCATCGATTTTTCCACGCCGGAATAATGGAATCCGCAAAGCGCCAAGACCGCGGCCCAGCTCGCCATCGCCCGGGCATAATGATGTCCACATTCGGCTTCGTCGAAGGGACTCCTCTTGCGGCCGTCATATCTTTCCCGGATATTGCGGATCGAGCGCAGGCCGTTTTCCACCTGGCCTTCATAGATCATGCCCACGGCCGCCGTGTATTCGAACCCGGTCATGACCTCGCTGAAATAGGAGAACGGGTTCTTCGGCCGGCCGTGAGGATAACTAGCCATCAAGAGAGCCGATTCGTCCCCCAGGACAAAGGAACGCATGCAGTTAAAATGGTCGTAAAAACCTTCCTGAAGATTGTATTTCATAATGCTCTGAAGGGTGGTCTGGATATGGCTCTTGTCGGCCAGATATCCCAGCCCGCAGATATGAGCCATATATTGGCCTACAAGCTGATCCACCAGGCATCCGTTTCCGAGTTGGTAATCCGGGTTGGCCAGGTCTTTGGCTCCCATCCCGATGAGGAGGCTCGGCGCGACCTCGGATACGTCCTTAGGCGGCCGGATGTCCTGGATGTAATATTCGCCGTTAAACAGGTTGGCGTCGGTCCAGGTCCGGCCGTTCTCAAAAAGGGTACGGCAGGTCCGGGCGAATTTCTTTTCGCCTAAATACGCGGCCATCTCTTCAGCCGCCCGCAGCGCTCCCAGGTACCAGAACTCCATCTGAGGATTCGGGCCGTAGTATTCCACATCCATGGTGTTGTGCTGGCATCCCTCCATGACGCCGTCGCGGTTGGCGTCCCAGCCTCCCTTGATCCAGCAGAACTCGAGCGCCTTTTTGACCTT
>CAZOKP010000052.1:5706-9686 GCA_964580435.1 uncultured Eubacteriales bacterium | reverse complement strand
TGTTTTGACAAAATCGACGGTCGCTCTTTCCAGCTCCTCGATCCGGGGCTCCAATCTTTCGGCGACATCCCAGGCGTCTTTGTATTGGGTAGCGTAGTAATTCCCGATGAGGTCATCCTCGTTCTTTTTCGGGGTCCAGGTATAGCGGTTGGGGAAGCGCCAGGTCAGCAGAAAGGTCACCGACTTGCTTTGTTTCGGGGCAAGCTGAAGCTCGACGGCCAGAGAAGCTGTGGGCATATTCTCTTCTTTTGAGATGCGGTTTTCGAGCCGGCCATCCTGGCTAAAGTCATCCCAGAAATCGAGGAGCGAGGTTCCCCAGTCCGCTTCTATCCAGGCTGTTCGGTATGTCACAGGCTCGGCGGCGGTGGTGGAAAGGGCCATCGTTCCCCAGGCCTCGGACGCCCGGTCCACTCCTTCTGAGAACATGAAAATGCCCTGGACCTCTTTTCCCTTCCGGAATTCATTGCGGTTGGCCTTGCTGCCGGTGGCGTTCGAGTCCCCTTTCCAATCCTGGGTGAGGTTTGACCCGTCGGTGCCGATAAAATTGGGCAGATTTCCGCAGACTGAGGCGCGCAAAGGCTGATCTGTCTTGTTTATGATGACATAACGAAGAATAGCCGCGGGAATCCCGCTCGAATCGGCATCGGCCGGGATGAGAGGATTGAAGGCTTCGAGCCGGACATCAACCGGAATTTCCGAGTCGGAGAGCATCACTTGTCCCAGAGGATAAGCGGCGGCGAAGGAGCAATCTCGAAAGCGCGAGAGCCCGTGGTTGATGGCCGTGCTTCCGTGACTATTCTCATAAACAGAAAGCGGCAGCGGGCCTTCCAGTGCTCGAGTCATGGTTTGGCCGGCACCGGCTTGAACGTATATGGCGAAGAACGGTCCCCACTGATTCCCGGTATTAGGCACAAACCCTTTAGCCGGGCGGTTCATGATCTCCCAGTCGCGGAGATTTCCCCGTCCGCCGAGGCTGACTGTGCCGGTGCCGATTCCGCCCAGGGGGAGAGCGATCCGCTCGAGGTGGTCCTGGTCATAGCGCTTGAGAACCGGCCATGTTTCATTTTGGCCGGCGTAGGAATAAAAGCTTGAGAGAACGGCCAGAGCGGCCAGCAAGGCGAGGATCGGTTTGCTTTTCATGGGTCCCCTCCGTTTCAAGATTCATGAACCGAGTTTAATCGGCTCGAGCAAGAATTTAAAGAAGAATTCGTTCCTTCATTTGTAAACGGGTCAACGGACCTGGGCGAGTTCAAAGCCGAATAATGATATCAAAAAGGGCCTTCCTTGACATCCTTCATTCGCCGGCAATATATATTCAGATGATATGAGCCTTAGAGTGTTGAAAACGCTGCTGATGGTCGTGGGCCTGCTGTGGCCGCTCGCAGAGGTGCTGCTGGCGGTTACTTCTCATGGGAGGAGGGGCGCGGCGAAGAGGCGCGACCGCGGCTCGCTCATCTTGCTGTTTGTGAGCATTAGTGTTGGCATAGCTGCGGCTAATGTCCTCAAACGAATCCCGGCCACCAGGATTCATGTCCCCTTGGCCTGGCTCCTGGGGCTTGCCCTGGCGCTGCTACTTAGCGGCCTGGCGGTCCGGTTGACGGCGATCGTAATGCTCGGGAGGTTCTTTACCTCGGCAGTGACGATCCAGGACCAGCACCGGATCGTCAGCACCGGCATGTACCGGCGGGTCCGGCATCCGTCTTACAGCGGCCTGCTGCTCGCGGTCCTTGGGATTGCATGCTCGTATGGGAACTGGCTCAGCCTTGCCGCCCTCCTCGTGCCGACTACGGCCGCAGTGTTGTACCGGATCCACATCGAGGAGGCAGTGATGATGGATGCCTTCGGGCAGAAATACGCCGATTATCGCAGCCGGACGCGACGCCTGATCCCCGGAATCTACTAACAGTAAAAACCCGAACACAACATCCGCTTCTTTGTTTTAGAAATCCAGAAACTGATAGTCTTTTCCCCTGTCACAAAAAAGCATTTTTCCTCTTGACTCGGAAGAACTTTGCAGGATACGATGGAGGCAAACTTAATCTTATTTAGGGGAGGGTGACCTCAATGCAAAAGAATCTTGGCTGTATCAAGCTCCTTCTGTGGATTGGCATTGTCCTGTTTTTTCTCTGGTTTCTCATCTTCTGCATCGCACCGGAAAGTGTTCTTGCTGCTCTAACTGTCGTTGAAACTCGGGGATATTTTCTGCGACTTTATGGAATATTCCCCTTGAGTTGGATTGTTCTGTTCCTCTTCGCCTTGAAAGATGTTGAGAAAAATAGGGCGATCATCAACGCCGGCATAATTACCGGAGTCTTCGTGATCATTTCTCTTGTGGTATACCATTTTATCGAAGGGGGAGAAGGGTTGTTCCACTGGATAAGTGCGGCTATTATGCTCATTTATACTGTGCTGCTTTTTATATTTAAACCAAAAGCTGCCCAGCCATAAAACCAACCCAGGAAAGAGCAGGGTCAAGTCTTCATTCTATACTCAGGCGTATTTTTCTAATTAGCTCTTAACTGAAGAATGAAGACCTGATCCCTTAGGCTGGATATTTTAGACGCCTTCTTTTCTGGCGTTTTTTCGCAGCTGCATGCCCGGGGCGTCGTCCGGCCGCGCTTCAAACGAATGCTTCTCGTAAAACTCTCTCTTGCCTTTGGCGCAAAACAGTTGGATGTCCCGGATGTTCTTTTCTTTGCACTTCTGCAATAGCCTTTTCAAGATCATCGTGCCGATGCCCTTATTCTGATATTCGGGCAAAACGATCATGTCGTAGATCATGGCATGCAGGACAAAATCTGTCACCACTCTTCCGAAGCCCATCAATTTGCCGCCGTCATAGGCTGATAAAACTATCCAACTATTCTTATTGGCCTGCTCTAAATCTTCGGGAGTCGCATTATATATGCTGTTCCAGCCCGTGGTGATGAAGAGGTTAAAGTATTCTTGTTTATCCGGGAGCTGCTCCTTTAAGGCGATTTGCATTTGGTTTCCTCTGTTTTTTTTAATGTCTGATAGCTAATATATAGCATGGAAAGAGTTACGCGAGCTAGCACTAGCTGCCTGTAAAGGCACGCGGAGAAAGAGAATGGAGTATGAACCTATTAATATTCAGGAAAAGCTCTCTAAATTCTCTGATCATTGGTCCCCTAAGATCATCGCTCAGATGAACGACTATCACTTCAAATTGGTCAAATTTCAGGGCGACTTTGTCTGGCATAAGCACGTCGCAACAGACGAAGTTTTTATCGTACTTGACGGCGAAATGAGTATCGAATTCCGTAATGGCAAGGTCGACCTAAAGGCAGGAGAGATGTTTGTCGTTCCCAAAGGAGTTGAGCATAAACCGCAGGCCGAAAAAGAATGTAGAATTATGCTCATTGAACCTGCCGGCACAATCAACACGGGAGATGCGGGCGGTGATTTAACAGCCAAAGACAACATCTGGATATGACGTTAAGATATCATTTTTTGGATTCGCAATAGAAAGGAGGTTGTAGATGCGTGACCGTTTCTTAACTTTGATTGTCGTTATTGCCGTGACTGCATTGTATTATCCGGCGCAGGCGCAAAGCGGCAAAGCCAACGATCCTTGGGCGCCGTTTCAGTTTCTTGTCGGTCACTGGTCGGGCACCGGCTCTGGTCAGCCGGGCGATGTTGTCGCGGGATCGAGCTCTTTTTCCTTCGACCTGGGGAAAAATATTCTCGTCCGTAAAAACAGGGCCGAGTTGGCCCCAAAGCCGGGCGAAGCGTCAGGCACCGTGCACGAAGACCTGATGATCATTTACAGGCAGTCCGGCGAGCTTCCCTTTCTCGCCATCTATTTCGATAACGAGGGACACGTCATAAACTACCGTGTTTCATTCCCAGCCAAACAGCAGTCGGTTGTCTTCGAAAGCGATGCTTCCGATAAAGCGCCCCGTTTCCGGTTCGTCTACGAAATGGGTCCGGATGGCCTGCTGAACAGCGAGTTCTTGATT
>CAZOKP010000052.1:0-5606 GCA_964580435.1 uncultured Eubacteriales bacterium | reverse complement strand
TACTTAATTCCAGAATTCGGTATTGTGTCCCCCTATTTCTTGGTTTGCGCTACTTCACGACGAGCTTGGTAAACGGGAAGACATAGGCCTGGAGAAAGACAAGCACCCCCATGAGTGCGGCCAGAGCGAGGCTGTGGAAAAAGACATAGCGCAAAATGTCCCCTTCATGTCCGTACCATTTGGTTGCGGTGCTGGCGACCACGATGCTCTGGGCGTCGATCATCTTGCCCATGACGCCGCCGGAGCTGTTAGCCGAAGCCATGAGCACGGGACTGACGCCGATCTGTTCGGCTGAGATCTTCTGCAGGCTGCCGAAAAGCACGTTGGAAGATGTGTCTGAGCCGGTAAGCGCTACTCCCAGCCAGCCGAGAAGCGTCCCAAAAAAAGGATACAGAACGCCGGTCTTGGCAAAGGTCAATCCCATGGTCGCATCCAGGCCGGAATAGCGGGTCGTATATCCAATCGCCAGCATAGCCGCCACTGTAAGGAGGGAATAGCGGACCCGCTTCAAAGTTTTCCACCAGGCCGCCGCCATTTCCTTGATCCTGAAGCCCATGATAAAGGCCGAGATGACGGCGGCAACGAGAATACCCGTTCCCGTGAAAGACAGCCAGTTAAAAGTATAGACCGCGGGCTCAGCGGCGGGCGCGGTGACGACGGGAGGCATGCGGTTAATGAGGTGATGAACTTTGGGAACAGGAATCTTGAATAGAGAAATGCCGTCGAGGAAAGCTCTGACCTGAGGAATTCCCCAGATAAAAACCACTAGGCTGAGGACAGCCCAGGGTGTCCAAGCCTTGACGACCTCGCGGGCGCTGTAACCGTGTGAGGCCCGCGCCTGTTTCCCTTGTTCGTGTCCTTCGAGAGCCCAAATTCGGCGGGGATGCCAGAGAAGAAGGAAGACGATGAGAGCAAACATGGAAACGACCGCAGAAATGATGTCCACGAGCCAGGGACCGTGCAGGTTAGACAGAAGGAATTGGGGAATGGCGAAAAACGTCCCCGCCACCAAAAGCGCCGGCCAGATTTCGATCATTCCCCCAAACCCGGCGAACGCCCAGACGAGCCAGAAAGGCACGATGACAGAAAAGAAGGGGAGCTGGCGTCCGACCATGGCGCTCAATTTCTGGACCTCGATCCCGGTGACCCCGGCAAGCGCGATAATCGGTGTGCCGAGCGCGCCGTAGGCCACGGGCGCCGTGTTAGCGATAAGCGAAAGGCCCGAGGCGACGAGCGGACTGAATCCTAGGCCGATCAAAATGGCTGCCGTCACGGCCACGGGAGTGCCGAACCCGGCCGCGCCCTCGAAAAATGCGCCGAAGGAGAAGGCGATCAAGAGAAGCTGAAGCCGCCGGTCCTGGGTGATGCCCGTGAGGCTTTCCTGAAGGATTTTTAGGTAGCCCCGTTCGCTGGTTAGAGTGTAGAGGAAGATCACGTTCAGGATGATCCAGCCGATAGGGAAGAGACCGTACGCAGCTCCGAAGAGAGCGACGGATAGTCCCTTGGAGGCGGGCATACCGAACACAAAAATGGCGATCACGAGCGCAGACGAAAGACCGAGAATGGCTGCCCAATGGGCTTTGAGGCGCAAAAAAGCCAGGCTGCCAAGGAGCACGATGATGGGAAGCGCAGCCAGGACTGTCGAGAAAACCCAATGTCCCAGCGGATCATAGACTTGGTTCCAAGACATCGCCGGCTATTATATACATGCGTGGAATGCTTGGCAAAAAAGAAATGCTTAATCGCGTCGCCTGAACTTATTTCCGTCCCGATGTTTCCTTGAATCCGGATTCGCTTAGGGCGATTTTGGCCGTTTCTAACTCCGCTTTCTTTACCAAGACATAGTCTTTTGAATATGTGGAAATAATTAGGATATTTATCCCTCGATCGGCGATGGCTTTGCTGACGGTCGCCAAGAATCCGACTGAATAAAAGGGAACGGAAACATGGAGTGCCATCAAGGCATAAATCTCCTTGTTTTTCTCGATCAAGCTCAGTTTGTCTATGTTCTCTGCCCTGGTGACCACGGTGATCTCATCATCGTCTTTTGAAACCATAAAGTGGCCCTCGCCTCTAGGATAGGCAGCGGCTTTTGCATAAACAAAATTCCCGTCCATGACTTCAAAAGAACTCTGTTGAATGATTTTTTTTAATTCTCTGTTCATTTCCAAACCCGTGGGAAAAAGCGGGGGACCTGCTGCATGTACTGGCGGTACCCCGGGATGCGCTGCACCAGATCCAGTTCTTCCAGGCGCGCCTGGATAAAGACAAAGCCCCAGCCTAAAATACAAGCCAGCAGCGCTGGTTTTGTAGGCCGCAGCAAGACCAAGGCGACAAAATCAAAAAGGAGGCCGCTATAGATAGGGTGACGAATATGTCTAAATAGTCCGTTGCTTACCAGAGTGTCTTGCTCGGTTGGCCGAAAAGACCGCAGCCCAAGCAGGACAAGCCCCCAAACCATAGGAATAGTGCCTATGACTAAAAGCAGCCAGCCCAGAACTTCAGTCGTCCGGCTGGGGATGAAAAGAGGGGCTGCGGTTATCCTGGCTGCGAGGGCCAATCCATAGACCCAGACTGGAATGCCCAGGATATTCCTCAAAACGAAACTTACGAACTTGCCGGCGCGTTCCCCCAGGCGGGTCGAGTAAAAATGGGTGAAGGCGCTGGCCCAGTTAAACGCGAACCCCGTCAGCAACGGAATGAGGAATATATACACGGTGCTTATGATTATAACATAATAAAAATCGTTATTTGGCCAACGTTTCGAGACGCTTGCGGGCGTCCGTGCGCGGCGTCTTTTGGTTGCCTTATTCCAGATTCATTCTTTTTAACAGCGGCCAAAAACTACTGAATGGGGGGACGCGATACTTAATTCATAGGCTAGGCTTGAAGATATGAGCCAAGTTTTTGAATTAAGTATTGTGTCCCCCTATTTTGAGCCTGATTTTATCTCTTCCGGCTGACCGGAATAGGCTTCCAGTTTTCATCCACAGCTACAAAAACAACTTCGGCTTCCGTGACTCTGGCTTTCTTCTGGGTATCGGCCCGTATCGCCTCGACAATCACCTTGGTCGTCACAGAGGTCCGGCCTATTTTCAGTGTTTTTGTGTAGAAACTGACAAGATCTCCCACAAAGACGGGTTTATGAAAGACAACTTTATCCATGGCGACAGTAACAAAATTATGCGGGCCGCATGACTTCCGGGCTTCAACAGCCCCAGCCATGTCAATATAGCTCATGATGACGCCCCCAAAGATTGTCCCATGCCTGTTCGTGTCGCGAGGCAGCAGGGTGATACGAAGCGTCGGATCAAGTTTTTGTTTCATCGGATCTCTCCATCAAAAGTGGCCTTGCGTATTTTACCAGAAACTCCTTTCGGTAAGGTGTCCAAATTCCGCTAAATCAAAATATCCCGCTGTTCCTACTTCCCGAGGACCAAAAACCTCCAGAACTTGCCCCAATCCCGCAAGCGTGGCACATAAGCGGGAACTGTCCGGCGATAGGTGGCATATCCTTCCCCAAACCGCTCCATCAATTCCGCCTCTTCGACGAGTTTCAGCCAGATTGTCATGCCGAACGGCATGAACAGGGCAAAGGCGATGGAAAACCATGTCCCGTGCCACAACCCGATGGCCACTCCGATCCGCAACACCGCCGAGTAAGTCGGATGTCGGATCAGCGCATAGATTGAAGAGTCCACAATGCGGCCCTCCTCCGGGAAATACACATACACCAAGGCCAGATTGTCCGCGCCGAACGCAAAAACGGCCCGGGCAAAAATGATGATACCGGTCGCCAGCAAATATACTATAATCACCGAGATGAGCGTCGCGAAATATCCTGTCACAACGCGATCACCGGGCAAGTAGGCCGTGTGTGCGAGCACGGCGAAGATCGCCGCTGCACCGGTGACTATATAAGCCCGGAAGGCGTGGCGGTAAGCCATGTTGCCCAAGCGGGCCTTGAGCCTGATTTTCCGGCGGAAAAACTGGCTTTCCACGAAGAACGCTATGCTGAGCACGCCCACCTGTCCCAAGAGAGTCCAGGCCGGGAAGAAATAGTCAACCGTGATCATCGCGGCCGTCGCTGTGGCAAATGACATGAGGCCGACGAGCGCCATGAGCAGGCTGAGCGCCGGAGAGCGCAGGTCGGGTAGGTGTGCCCTTAATTTATCTTGGCCCGGGATAGGCATAATGCGCTCCTTTTTATCGATTTGACGTTAAGCCTGACAATGATTGGACCGCGGGGCGGTGGGGACATAAGACATAATTCGGAAACTATATTCATAGCGCCAAATTTTTTGTCGGCTCATTTTGCTAATGAAATAAGTATTGATATCATGTTGCGCCACCTCCGAAAATAGACAGTGGGTAATCTTAAGCCCAAAGGAGGTGGCTAAAATGAATTACGTAGGTATTAACCTACATAAACATTTTATACATTTTGCGGTGTTGAATCAATCGGGTGATGTTTTGGCGAGGGCTCGAGTCCAGACAGACCCGGTCAAGATGGCCGAGTTTCTCTCGGGAGTCGGCAAGCCGGTGCGAGCCGCTTTGGAAGCGACTCGCAACTGGTACTGGGTTTACGACGCCCTGGAGCCATTGGTCGAGGAGCTGAAGCTGGCTTCACCGGCGAAGATGCGGGTGATTGCCGAGTCGACAGTGAAGACCGACCGGATCGATGCCAAGGTGATAGCGGATCTGTTGCGGACAAACTTTCTTCCGGCCTGTTATGTGCCTCCGCCGGAGGTTCGCCAGTTAAGGGGGCTGCTGAGGCAGCGGGCTTTTGTGGTGCGGCTGCGGATGAAGGTTAAGAACAGGATTCATGGTCTTTTGGACAAGCCGGGGATACGTCATCCGTTTGAGAACGTGTTCACCGTGCGGGGGTTAGCGTTTTTGAGGTCTCTGGAGTTGGAGTGGGCTTATCAGCGGGAGCTGGAGGAATATCTCAAGATGCTGGAGTTCCTGGAAGAGGGGACAGGAAATTCCTTTTTCGCACCGTACGGTTAGCCCGCCCATCAGGCTCGGAACCGGTGCCTGCCATCACGAAATGATGATATCCTCGGCTGCTGATCGAACTCAAGAAAGAGGTTTCGTTACGAAACGGGCGATCCCCAAGACGCCGTAGATCTTCTTCAGGCTCAGGCGAAAACTCCTCGGGGAGCTCTATCGATGCGCCGTCAAGACCCTTACGGTCTACTTCGAGGCCCTGACGGGGGAGGATCTCGTCCCGAGCGTCATGGCGGCCATCCAGACCTTTGGGGACCGGATCAACTTCCATCCTTACCTCCACTTTCTGGTCACCGAGGGCGGAGTGGACGAGGCGGGAATCTTCCATAGGATCCCGCGGCTGGACGACGGCCGTCTTGGCGAAATCTTTGCCAGAGAGGTCTTCAGGTTTCTTGTCGCCAAAGGATTGCGTAGCCCGGAGTGGGCCGAGCGGATCCTCTCCTGGCGGCACACCGGCTTCAACGTCCGCAGCCGGGTACGGGTCAGGACTAGGCACGAGGCCGACCGGGTCGGGAATTACATGATCCGGCCCATCCTGGCGCTGGAGCGGCTCTCGTTTTTGGATCGGGAGGGCAACGTCGGCTATCGATGGGGCC
>CAZOKP010000051.1:0-19432 GCA_964580435.1 uncultured Eubacteriales bacterium | reverse complement strand
TTATTAACCGTATTGACTTCTTTTTCTTTTTTGTTTTAAATATTTAAATAGCGAGGAAGAAGGAGCCAGCAAGTGAATACGAAGTTGGAGAATCTGCTCTATTTCAGGGTTTCTGATTGCTTTAACAGCCTGCAGCTCGCCGTTCATACTTTCGAGGATTATTTGAAGAGCGAAAGTGCGGCGGCAAGTCCCCAATATTATAAAGCCCGCAACTATCTCCGAGACGGCGAAAAATTTTATCAGGAGGCGTTCAAAGAGGCCAAAAGACTCCTTGGGCCGCTGCCTCCCCACTCAGCGGGGGACATCGAGAAATGGAGAACGGAATATTTGGAGCAGCAAAAGATCCTGGCGTCGAGTCAGGATTTGGATAAGCTGAAAGCGGAAGCTGTAACCGACGAGTACCTTAAACAATGGATGTCTGCCGATGATATCGGGCGGCTCCTGGTCAAGGATTTCGAGCCCCAGAGGACCGGAAAAAGAAAATTGGCCAACATCAAGGTGCGCATTCTCCTGGATAAACTCACAGAGCTATTGGCCGGGGCCAAGGAGCTCAACAAAAAAGCCATGGACAAATTCAAGACGGCAGGCTGAAGCGTTAAGAGTCGATCAGCGTTCTTCTTTTATCTCCACTTCATCTCGCCAATAACGGAGTTTTCCGACTCCCGGGCTGTCCGGACTTCCGTCAAACGCCAGCCCGAAAACTGAAGGCTTGGCCTCAAATAGAACCTGACTGCCATAGAGGGCTTTGCTGAGGTTGACGATCGTATAAGCGAGCCTGGCCGCATCAGGCCGCCCTTTAATTTTAGTCGTGGAAGCGAAAAGAAAATCTCCGTTGGTCTCGAGTTCGCCAAAGCGGATTTTCCCCGCATTATAGGTATATCTCGGCCGGCGCCAATCGCGGGCCATATCCCTACGAAGGTCATTTTTCATCGCCACCACGATCGTTTGCTCCCCAGAGTCTATCCGGACGCCCAGCCCTGCTCTTTCAGGCTCAACTGGCAAAAGACTGACCCGGTTGACCCAATCGATGGGATTTGTATTTCCTGCGCAGGCGATTAGGACCGTAACGAAGCCCACGGTTTCGCCTAGCTCAAAATGCTGCCCGGTCGTTTGATAGATGAAGAATTCATCCTGACCATGGCGCTGGATCGGCTCGACGCCCTCGAGGCGGTAGTGAGTAGAGGGGAAAACGATAAGCAGCTGCCTGTCCGCGGGCAGAACGCTGCTCTGGATTTTCTCGTATCTGGTCGTGTACCAATGGTCTCCGCTGGCGACGATTTTCTGGGTATGCCAAAGGTTGGAGAGAGTAAAAACTTCCTCCCTGCGGGCCTTGAAGACGTCAAAAATGACGAATATTTCAGGATTTTTAATATAGGTCACAATGCGGTCCCATTCGTATCCCCAGTTGTCGTCGATGACGCGGGTGCGACTGTAGTCGAAATCCTCGAACGTCAAAAAATCCACCTTCTGGGTCCGCACGGGGCGGTAAGAGCCGGCGTCATGGAGAAAATCAAGGACGGACTGCCCCGGGACCTCGTCGCGATTGCTGTAGCGGAACTCGCCTTTGTTCTGCCCCATGAAGATCTTTTCAGGCCGGACGCAAAGACGGTTGTGAAAATAATCCTGACGGTAGGCGCCGTAAGGACCGCTGGGCATATAATCCCTGTAGCCGGCATCATGGAGCAGGATGGAGCCGCCGGACATGAGCAAGACGATGCTGTTTTCATCAGAATGGCCGTGGGTCATTTTCTCCTCTTCAACGGGAAGCGTGTCCCTCAGATAATCCCGGAAATTCAGGCCGCCGTCGCCCTCATCCCGGTAATTGAGAAGAAGATAAGTATCTTGGGACTGCCAGCCGCTACGGAAGACGATTTTTTTTCCCTGGACGTCTTCCATGACCTCTTCGGAAAGAGCGGCGGGAGGCTGAGCGGGGAGGCGGTCGCTTCCCCAGCGATAACAGTCCAGGAGAATACAGCCCAAGCCGACGTTGTCGGGGGTTTTAAAATCGATGAATTTTCGGGCAACTGTTGCTGCCGCCCATTTAAGGTGGGCGTCCTTGCGGACGCTGGCCGCCGCCTCAAAAAAAACAAGATAATGGCTCCAGTTGGCTCCCCAGCTGGCGTCGCCGAAATCGGGAATTATCCCAGCCGGGCTCAAGAGATGGAGATAGTAGTCTGCATAGTAATACATTTCCGGAGTTCTTAAGAGCTCCTCCCTTTTGTTTAGGGCGTCGGCGTAGCCGAGAAGGGAGTAAAGCCAGACGCCGTTATAAATCGTGGCGTCCTCGATCTGCCAGTTGCCCCAGTTGTCGTCGCCCAGGGCCCGGCGCTGCATTTCCCAGACCTTGGCTCTGGGGTGAGAAGGGAGCGCCCTGACTGCCCAGGCCAGGGATTCGGCTCGCAGCGCGGCTCTGTTCATCGGGCCCCATTCCTGGCTGCGGAGGAGATAGTCCATGCTCTGGGCGATGTCCGCTTCCATTTTTTTGGCCTCAGAGGAACTTAACTTTCCCGAGCTGTTCAGAATATCATAGGCCCGGACATAGC
Organism: uncultured Eubacteriales bacterium; assembly: GCA_964580435.1. Taxonomy (GTDB): domain Bacteria; phylum Acidobacteriota; class Aminicenantia; order Aminicenantales; family UBA8522; genus CAZKEW01. The sequence goes on along the minus strand of CAZOKP010000051.1, from coordinate 16,889 downwards.
GCATAACCGTAAAAAAATCCGGGAGCACCGGGACGTCGTCAGCATAATCGGCTCTTTTGGCCTTGGCCCAATCGGGATAGAGAGCCCTAAAGTCTCCATACGTCAGCAGGACTTTCTTGGATCTCTCGGCGTATTCTGTCTTTTTTTCCGCTCCGTAAAGATATGCGTAGATGAGGGCCATCTCGAGCAATCCCGAGGGAGGCCTGTAGCCAAAGACATTCTCCGGGTCGAATCCTTGTTTCCATTTAGTGATGAGCTCGTCGTAATGGCTCCAGACCAGGTCGGCTGAAGAGCGGGCATAGCTCAGGTACTGGGCCAAAGGGACGGGCGCAAAAGAAGACGAATTCTTAGATGAGAGGGCCTCTTCCTGGACGCCCGGGGAAAGGGGACAAACAATCAAAAGCCCAAGGAGAGATATCAAGAATATCCTTTTATTCATCTTTTTGACCCTCCCATCGACAGGGAACTCGGTTTTACCCATGACATGCGAGTGATTCAGGCCGGGAGCGATATCCAAGGCCTCCTCGCAGAGGACGCGTCGAACGGGTCGAGACTCCTATTGAAAGACCTGCTTCATGATGCCGACGAGGTCGAGAGCGAATTCAACCTCAGTGAGTGGAATATTCTTACTCTTGGCGATTTTCGTGAAACGTCCGTCTTTGTTGCTGTCCTTGGTAACGATAATATAGTCGGCTGCTGGAGCGACGGCGTCGATCATCCTTTCGTTGTCGCTGCCCGGAGCTCCTCTCAATGCCGTCCCGCCGACATGAACAGCGATGATGAAAACCTTGTTCTGCTTCCCATAGTCGATGAGTCTCTTCAGGCGGGCTTCTTCCGTCTCGATGGTCAGGCCCGACGCCCCCATGCCTTTCAAGCTGGCGCCAATGGCCACAATGACTGTCTTGTAAGGCGTCCCTTTGGGGAACTTGGTCAGGTCTGTATAAACCTCCGCATGGAATCCCGGCCCGGATTCTTTATCCGCCAAGCCGACACCGGCTTTCATCATGTCGATATCAGGCACGTCGCAGTAATCATATCCAATGCCTGCTTCTTCAAGGACGATATTCATGGTGGTGACATCATTGCTCTGTCCGGCGGACGTCGTCAGCACGGGAAGCTTCGCCTTAGGGACGGCCGTCTGGGCGAAAATAACGGACGAAGATAGAATCAAGAGAAATACCGAAAAGAGAACCCCTGTCATTTTTGGTGATTTCATGCGATGCTCATCTCCTTTCTGCGAAAGTCGCTAGATTTCAAGGCCAAAATGGCTGGCCCATTTTCATCATCATTCGCCTATTTTTCCGACGGATCTATGATCGCGTCATAAACCTTAATCGCTTTTCTCCACCACTCTGGATAAATTGGCTTAGAGCGCTCTCGCGTTCTTTTTCCTGTGTCGTAATAGGACAGCTTGTTGTATCTGACCATGAGGTCGTCACCGAGCTTCCACCAGGCCTTGACGACTTCGTCCGCATGGGCCAAACAATAGCCGTCGAGGTAGCCGATCCCTTCATCTTTTGATTTATTATAGCGCTCCAGTGCTTCTTTATCAATCTCCGGGATCCGGGCCAAGGTCTTGGCCTCCCATTCCGCCTGTGCTTTTTTGACGTCTTCGATGGCGGCGCTGTAAGCGACCTGGGTGTGAAAATCGACGTAGTCAAAAGCCCAACGGGCCGAATCACGGTTGAGGACCCAGTGGTCGCCGATCTTGAATGAAGCGGGGACATCGGTAATTCCTGCATAGAGGGGCATGTAGCAGGATGTGTCCTGGAGGCCGAAAGAAAGCCAGACGATACCGCCGATTGGCCCGGGCAGCCATCCCCGGCACTGGGTAATGGTTGTGTATTCAACGCTCGGCGTTGAGATCGCCCGGGTTGTACTTAAATAGTTCGGGTTTCCAAATGGCCCTCCGCGCATGCCCTTGATCCGGTCGAACGGTGTCCCCTGGGCCCGGTCCCTGGTCATGGTCATGACATCCTGAACAGAAATCTTCTGATCAGGCTTTGTGGAAAAAGGATAATCCATATTGGGCGTTTCAGGGCTGATCTTGAGCGAAGGGGCGACAAGATTGAAAAAGCGCCACAGCCGGGCCCGGCGTCCGTCCGTGCTTGTAGCACTTCCTTCGGACGGGTCGTAGGCCCGTTTCCAGCTGAAGGGCTTTCCGCTCTTGGGGTCGTAGAGCCCCTGCTCGACGGCGAAGGAGACGACGTGGGCTGAGGCCATGAAATAATCTTTGTTGTTGAGGTCGATCTCTCCTATCCTCGACTCATTCGGACAGACGCTGACCTGGTCATCGGGTACTCTCTGGGCGCACCAGACGGCCCCCGGCTTTCCCGTCTTCGGCGTCCAGAGCGGCCCGACCGGCATGATCTCGAAGACCCAGACTTCGTTGGGGTCATGGACGGCCAGCATCTCACCGCCGTCGCTGTAGCCGTAGCCGTGTTTTTCTGCCAATGAGCCCATGATCTGGATAGCCTGCCGCGCCGTTTTGCTCCTTTCCATGGCGATGAGCGTCAGCATTGTGATGTCAAAGGCCGGGGCCGGAGTCCTGTTATCTATTTTTCTCACGTTATAGATCGACGACTCTCCGATGCCCACTTGATTTTCATTCATGTAGCCGAACATGCCGTGATGATAAGCGAACGTGTGCGGAACTTCGGGAATCTCAAGCCCGGTGAAATCGTTCTTATAGAGATCCCATTTCAAGCCCTGTTCAGGAGGCCAGGTTTTGTACTGGTCGATGTGGTAGATTTTGCGCGTCTCGCCGGCCTTGTGGTCGGCCGCAGGCACATGGCGCCAGGTCCAGTCGCATGTTCCGCAATCCGCCGTATGCGTGGCCATCGTCGAACCGTCCGCGGAAGCATTCTTGCCCACCATAATGACCGTACAGGCGCCTTCCGGAGAGTCACCCGTGGCCGGGTCTGCTCGGAAATTCTGCTCGCTCCTGGGAATGAACGCAAGAACAAGGACGAGCACTGCCAAGGTGATGAGGAAGCCGAGAAAAAGCTTTTTCGAGCGCATCTTCAATCTCCTTCCTTCGAATTATTAACTTGCATTCTTACGTGCTGGATCAATGGAGATAAATTCTATTCTTCTCCGCGCTTTTGGGGTCGTGAAAATAATAGCCCACGCCATTCCCAACGATATCCGCGTACCGGGGGATTCCCTGCGCGACAATGGCTCTCTCCTGAGTTTTTTTTGAAAACTGGCGTATGATCTCCAGCATGACCGAGCAGTGCTGGCCGACCCGCTTTTCAAGCGGCCATCCCGATTCGTCATACGGAACAAACAGCTTCTGTTTCCGGGAAAGGCTCAGCAGAAAAGGGTCTTTCCCGTCAAGAAGAAGCTTTACTGTCTTGGGTCCTGTCGGTTGATCGAGGAAGGGGATGGGCGCTTCGAGAAGGAAGGGGAGAGTGTCCGAATAGTCGGCGATCTCACGGTGCGAGAGGCCGCGGAATCCAGTGGGGGACGGCTCGACATGATTATCAAAGCCTTCCCGTGCCTTGACGGTGAGCGTGGCCATCGTGGCGATCTTCTGGGATTTCTCGGGAGCGACAATGCAGTTCGTGACGGGGAACATCGTCTCCGCTCCGTGAATGTCGATGGCAACATCGACCTTTTCCCGGCGCATGATCTCCAGTGCGGCGAAGGTGACCTTTTCCATGCGCAGCCCGTTGGGCCGGCCCGGCCAGGTCCGGTTGGTGTTCCGGGCATCGATAAAAGAAAGCAGCTGTCTATCGGGATAATGGATGTAGACATCCGGGTCCGGCCATTGGTCGAGTGGGGACGCGTCCCGGTTTCCCATCCTGAATTTCTTCTTGCCCCATTCTGTCGGAATCTCATAATAAAGAGGATAGCCGTCCCCAGGTCTTGTGTTGCGGCTAGCGCTGTGGTTGAACTCAGGAATGACGATAAGCGTTCCCTTCTCCACAACGGCGTTCTCGATGATGATCAGTGCCGCCAGGAGTCCCTCCGGTTCATTGGCATGAGTGTTGGCCATGACCAGCACTTTCCCGCCTTCTTGCTTTCCTTCAAGGAAGAATACCGCAGTATCGGCCATCGTGCCTTTGAGTCCCCGGCAGTAGTCGCTCAAAAGAGCAACCTTGGTCAGACCGGGGCCGGCAACGACGGGAACGTCGAAGTGACGATGGCGATAGAGCTCAGACCCGCCGATTGTGATCATGGCCAAAAAGAGTGCTGCCAGGATGCCTTTGGCAGTCCACATCCGCGCCATTCTCTTTTCCTCCCCCTAACTATTTGATCCGCATGACCCTTAAAAGGAGCGGAATCAACACCAGAAGATAAAGGATCAAATCCTGGATATTCTTCTTTTCGCGGATAAAGTTCCAGACGACCAGACCAATCACGTAGATGGTGAGGACGTAGTAGATGATCATAATAAGAGGCATGAGTCCTCCTTCACTACATGCTCCAGCGCACTAAAAAAGCCAGCTTGGCGCTGAAAACGACCATCAGGACGCCGACGATCGTGATCACCAGCCAGGGAAGCCATGTATTCTTTAAAAACGTCCAGTACGGACCTTTGTATTCTGAGACCATAATGCTCAGCCTTCCGATGAGAGCCGTGGGAGGAAGCCCGTCGCCCAAAGGCCAGAGAAGGGATAGGCCAGCCATGGCCACCGTGGCATGGTAGCCCCTGGAGTCGAGAAACCAGATCAGCGGAATGCCGATGACAGCAGCGGCGCCATAGGTCAGGACGCCTTCGGATACAGGGATGATGAGCGCCAAAGAGATAAAAAGAAGTCCGAGGGGAACGCTGATGACGGCATAAGATATAAGTCCGCGCACCCCAGTCGCGGTCATGACCTGCTGGAGCATGCCCACGACAACGACCGTGGCGATAAGCGGCAGAAGGCGTTTGACCGTGTCTCTCGAAAGAGACAAAATCCTTATTTTTGCGGGACTGACCAGCCAGGCCGCCAAGGCGGCCAGAGTGAATTCCAGAGGCAAGCCCATGATTGGCGTGCTGAACGGCCAGATCCGATACGCCGCCACTGATCCGAAGAAAACCACGAAGGGGATCAGCACCCGCCACAAAGTCATGCCCGCCGGAACTTGGGGCATCTCCCTAAGGGCTGTCTCCAAGTCCGTAGCTCGTTCTTTTTTCCAGCCCAGAAGGAGGACAGTGAACGTGCCCAGCAGAAGCACAGGAATGCCCAAAGTGAATTCAAAACCGACATAAGGGATCGCCGTTCCGGCGCAAAGGATCATGGCCCAGATATTGACAGGCGGCGCGGCGGCGCTCAAGCCCGCGATTATGAAAAGAATAGCGGCGACCTTTCTTTGGGGAACGCCCAGGAATTTCAGCGCCATGGCCACTGGGGCCCCGACGACAAGCAGAGAAATGCTGCCCGCGCCGGTTAAAGCGCCCGGGATGAGGACCAGGATCATCAAAATGAGCAGGGCAATCAGTCTTTTGTTGTGAAAGTAGCGAATGGTGGCCCTGACAACGTAATTCACCCCCCCGGACTCGGAGACGATGGCCATGAAAAGAGTGGCCGTGATAAAGAGCAGAATCACATCGAGGTACGTCGAAGACCCCTCGACGAGATGCCGGACGAGCTCGCCCCAAGGAGGCGTGCCATAAAAAGCGCCGGCTGCTCCACCCGCCAGGGCAGCGGCAAACATGCTGATTTCTACCGAGAGCTTGCTTGCTTTGGCCAGGGCATACGCGAGAACCATCACCCCCAGGATGATTCCGATGTGAAGGGCCATGCTTCTTAACTCTCGGCAATATTAGCTGCGCCTCCAAAAGAAGTCAAGTGGCGAATTCCTCTTGAATTTTTTAGGAAAGTGATTTAAGTTAGAAAGACCATGTTTTGGCCCTGGAAGAAAAAATCACGTAAAAAGAAAATCCCCTTTGAAAAAGAACGTCGCAAGGAGCCCCGTCTTGAAGACCTGAACCAGCTGACAGTCGAGCCCCGCCAGGCTGAAAAACTTGGCCTCCAGACGAGACCGTATTTCGCCCGGACAAAAGATGCCTCCCCGAGCGGTCTGAGGGTTGAGTGCGAGGTCCTGTTTCCGGTCGATACACTACTCAATATCAGTCTTCTCTCTCCAAAAACGGGAAAGACGATTCAGGCCGCGGGAATTGTGAAATGGGTCGCTAAATTGGGGGAGAGAGAGGTGTATGAAATGGGAGTCGAATTTGTGGAGACTCCGATCAGAACCATCATGAGTCTTATAGAGCACATTTATAAAGCGTAGGCTACCCTTTGGATAGGTAATCTATCGACGAGAGAGATTCACTCGAATCGAAGGTCAATCTCAGAAAGAAAGGCGCTCATGAGCATCACGCTTCGTCTCGGCATCATGATGTTCTTGGAATATGCTATTTGGGGGTCCTGGTTTTCGGTGCTGTCGGCCTATTTAATGAATACCCTAGGGTTCAGCGGCACGCAGGTCGGCTGGATTTACAGCCTTCTGCCTCTGGCAACCATCGTTTCTCCCTTCTTCGGAGGACAACTGGCCGACCGGTACTTTCCCACGCAAAAAGTCATTGCGGTCTTGAGCCTGGCCGGCGGCGTGCTCCTGATCCTGGGCTCGGCGGTAACATCCTACTCGGCCTTGATTTGGGTGATGCTTGTGTATTGCCTCATTTATGCGCCGACCTTGGCCTTGACCAACTCCATTGCCTTCATCAACCTGAAGAACTCGGAGAAGGATTTCGGCAGGATCCGCGTCTGGGGGACAATCGGCTGGATCGCGGCCGGGCTCTGTCTGGCCGGCTGGAGGATGATGGTCAGGTCCGGGGGAGGAGCGGCCATCAAAGGCGATACCCTTCTTCTCGCGGGCCTTTTTTCTATTGTTATGGGAATTATATCGTTCGGCCTGCCGCACACCCCTCCCAAAAAGGGGGAAGGAGCCAAGCCTTGGGCGTTCCTGGAAGCGCTCAAAATGCTCAAGGATAGCGATTTCCTTGTTTTCACGGTCATTTCTTTTATCGTGGCCACAGAGCTTCAGTTCTATTATGTGCTGACTGCTCCCTATTTGACCTCCGCTCAGATCGGCGTCTCCGAATCCGCGGTCTCGGGAGTCATGGTCATCGCTCAGGTAGCTGAGATCTTCGTCATGGCGATTCTGCTTCCTTATTTCCTGCCGAAATACGGCATCAAAAGGACGATGATCATCGGCGTGCTGGCCTGGCCGCTCCGGTACATCATCTTTGTCATCGGCGCGCCCGCGTGGCTGGTCATCGCCTCTCTGTCCCTGCACGGGTTTTGCTACGTCTTTTTTTTCACGGCGGCCTACATCTATGTTGACATGATCGCGCCGAAGGACATCCGGGCCTCGGCCCAGAGCCTTATCGCCGTGGTCATCCTTGGGTTCGGCATGTTTGTCGGGAGCATCTTTTCCGGCTGGATCCAGAATCTTTTTACCATCGAAAAAGCAACTGCTTGGCGGAACGTCTTTCTCGTGCCGACCGGGCTGACGCTTCTCTGCGCCTTGGCTTTTGTCTTTCTGTTCAAGGCCGGGAAAGTGGCAGATGCGCCGGTGCAGTCGCAAAAATAAAAGGAGTGGCGAGGAGGAAGCGATGAAAAAGAAGTCTCTCGGAGTCGGGATCATCGGCGGAGGTTTCAATGCCAGGTTCCACATCCGGTCCTGGGTCGGCGTCCGGGATGCCGATATCCTCAGAATTGTAGATCCTGACAGGAAACGGGCGGAGGAAGCGGCGGCCTTGGCCAGGAAGCTCGATGTCGGGGCGGCCAAAGTCAGTAAGTCCATCACCGAAATGGTGTCAGACCCGGCCATCGACGCCATCTGGATCTGCGCTCCGAATTTCACCCGCATCGAGGTCATGGAGGAGATTGTCGGCGCTCTGGAAAAAGGCAAAGGCGAACTCATCGGTGTCTGCTGCGAAAAGCCTCTCGGCCGCAATGTCAAGGAAGCGCGCCGCATGCTCGAACTCATCCACAAGGTCAATATCCTGGACGGATATCTCGAGAACCAGCTTTTCGCCCCGGCTGTCGCAAGAGGTAAAGAGATCTGCTGGGCTAGGGGAGCCGCGCTCTCTGGAAGGCCCTATCTGGCCAGGGCCGCCGAGGAGCACAGCGGCCCGCACATGCCCTGGTTCTGGGAGGGTTCCCTGCAGGGCGGCGGAGTGCTCAACGACATGATGTGCCACTCGGTCGAGGAGGCGCGTTTCATGTTGACTCCTCCCGGGAAAGACAGAACTTCCCTCAAGCCGCTCAAGGTCAGTGCATACGCTTCTTGTCTGAAATGGCAGATCCCAGAGTACGCCAAGATCCTCTGGGACAGCAGCGGCGGCAAAACGGATTATCTCAAGCGTCCCGCGGAGGATTTTGCCCGTTCTCTGGTCGAGTACAAGGCCGAGAACGGCCAGATCGTCGTCGTCGAGACAACAACGAGCTGGTGCTATGTCGGCGCCGGGCTGCGCTTGAGCATGGAGCTTCTCGGGCCTGAGTATGCTCTCCAGATTAACACGCTTGATTCCAACCTGAAGGTCTTTTTCAGCCGTAAGGTCGCCGGAAAAGCGGGAGAAGACCTTGTTGAAAAACAGAATGCCGAGATCGGCTTGATGCCCGTCGTCAGCAACGAGGAGAGTGAATACGGCTACACGGATGAGAACAGACACATGGTCCGATCCTTCCTTAAGGGCGCGAGGCCCATGGAGAATTTCAGCGACGGCCTCAATGTCACCGAGCTGCTTATGGCGGCCTACATGAGCGCCGAACAGGAAAAGACGGTTGCCTTTCCGCCTCCCGGGCTGGATTCGTTTGTCCCGGCCGTGGCCAAGGGGAAATGGAACCCTAAGAAAAAAAGTCAGGAGGAGAAATGAAAAAAATGACTTTCACACTCCTGGGAGTGATCAGTTTTGCGTGCTGGAGCGGATTCTTGAACGGCCAGGCCGCTGACAAGAATTACGCCCAGGTCAGGATCGTAAGATTTCCCATAGCTATGCAGTGCTGGACGTACCGGAAATATACTTTCTATGAAGCTATCGAGAAAACACAAGCGCTCGGGATCAAATACCTTCAGGCCTATCCTGGCCAGGTTCTCTCCGCTGACGAGAAAGATGTTCTTTTTGACCACAAGCTCAATGAGACCCAGATCAAATCGATCAAAGAAAAACTTGCCGCGGCCGGCCTGGAAGTCACGAGCTATGGCGTTGTGGACCCCTCAGAAATGGGAAGGACCGAAGAAAGCATGCGCCAGGTCTTTGATTTTGCCAAGAAGATGGGGATACGAACCATTGTCGCGGAGCCGGCGGATGGGGACTTCCCAATCCTTGATAAGCTTGTTAAGGAATACGATATCAACATTGCCATCCACAATCATGCGATCCCATCAAAATATGCCAAACCGGAGACGGTCCTTGCAGCCATCAAGGGTCTGGATGAGCGGATCGGCGCATCCGCCGACACCGGCCATTGGATGAGGAGCGGCATTCGTCCCACAGATGCGCTCGGGCTTCTCAGCGGCCGCATCATCGACGTCCATCTCAAGGACCTGAACGACTTCGGCATGGGAAAGAACGTTGTTGATGTCCCTTTTGGCCAGGGGAAGGCCAATATTCATGATATCCTGGCCGAGTTGACAATCCAAAATTATGCCGGAACGCTCGCCGTCGAATATGAAAATGAGGCCGAGGTGATGACACCGGAACCCGCCGTCTGCAAGAGCCTTGCATACCTGAAGAGCATCACCTATTATGAGGATTATCAGCCACTTCTGAAAAGCGACTGGGGAAGATATTCCAAGCGCGGCTGGAACCATTACGGGCCGGGCCATTTCGAGCTGGACGAAAAGACGGGTGTCCTCAAGTCTCAGGGCGGAATGGGGCTTCTCTGGTCGAGTGTCAAGAAGTTCAAGGATTTCGTCCTCGAGCTCGACTTCAAGTGCGCCCAGAAGGAAACGAATTCCGGGATTTTCCTCAGGGTGCCCGAGGTTCCGACGAGCGATGATTATATTTATCATTCCTTCGAGGTCCAGATTAATGACATCGGGGAAGGTACTGAAAAGACTGGAGCTATTTATGATGCCGCGGCGCCCAGCGTATTCGCCTCCAGGCCCACGGGTGAATGGAATCACATGAAGATCACTTTCCAGGGCAAGCATATCCAGGTGGAGCTCAACGGCACCAGAGTCATCGATTGGGACGCCGAACCAAGAGGAAAGGTCAAAGATTTTGCCGGCCAGGGGTACATCGGGCTCCAAAACCACGACAGCATAGCGCCGGTCTATTTCCAGAATATTTTTATCAAGGAATTGTAAGAGAAAAAGCTTAAACCAAAATTCAAGGAGGACACTTGAGACATCCAGCGATACCTGAATCGAAAAAGCACTTGACCTTGCGACTTGTTGTTGCTTTTCTTGCCGCCCTTCTCCTTTTGGGCGGAACCGCCTGCCAGAAAGCGGACCTCGGACCAAAGCCGCCGGTAGCGGAGAAGATAGGAAAGAACCTCAGCGCCCTCGGCCAGACGCGGATCGACTATTATTACTGGCTCCGCGAGCGCGATAATCCCAAGGTCCTTGAATATCTAAAGGCTGAGAACAATTACCTGCGCGCGGTAATGAAGCCGATGGAGGCTCTCGAGGAGACCATTTACCAAGAGATGATCGGCCGCATAAAGCAAACCGATATGTCGGTCCCGTACCGTTCGGAAGGCTATTATTATTACACCCGGTACGAAGAGGGCAAGGAATACCCCGTTTATTGCCGAAAAAAGGGGAGCATAGAGGCGGCCGAAGAAGTCCTGCTTAACGTGAATGATATGGCCGAAGGCTATGCTTATTTTCATGTAGCGGGTTTTACGGTCAGTCCCGACAACAACCTTATCGCCTACGGCGTGGACAATGTCAGCCGGCGCCTTTATACGATGCATTTCAAGAATCTCGCCACCGGCGTGGTCCTCCCTGACCAGACTCCCAACACGATCGGAGAAGCGGCCTGGGCGAACGATAACAAGACGGTTTTCTATACCGTCAAGGATGTAACCACGCTCAGACCATATAGAATCATGAAGCATGTGCTCGGCACGCCTGTCTCCAGTGATGAAGAGGTCTATGTGGAGTCGGACGAGACCTTCGAGACCGCGGCTTATAAATCCAAGTCGAAGAAATTCTTGATCATCGCTTCAGAAAGCACTCTCTCGAGCGAATATCGCTACCTGAATGCCGACAAGCCAGACGGCGAGTTCAAGGTCATCCAGCCGAGAGAACACAACCTCGAATATCATGTCGAGGACTTCAAGGACAAGTTTTACATCCGGACCAACTACCAGGCCAAGAATTTCCGGTTGATGGAGACCCCTGTCGGCAAGACCACGAAAGAAAACTGGACCGAGATTATACCAAACCGCGATGATGTACTTCTCGAAGGCTTCGAACTCTTTAACAATTTCTTGGTCGCGGAGGAGAGAAAGTCCGGGCTTATCCAGTTCCGGATGATCAGCTGGAAAGACAAGTTCGAGCACTATCTCGATTTCGGCGAACAAACCTACACAGCCTCCAGGGGTGATAATCCGGAGTTTGATACAGACTGGCTGCGCTATGACTATGGCTCACTCACGACCCCGGATTCAGTCTATGAGTACAACATGGCCACCCAAGAAAAAAAGCTCCTGAAACAGCAGGAGGTCCTGGGCGGTTTCAAACCGGAGAATTATCATGCCGAAAGGCTCTGGGCAACCGCCTCGGACGGCGTCAAGGTCCCCATCTCTCTGGTTTACAGGAAGGGAACTCAGAAGAACGGGGACAATCCTTTGCTTCTCTACGGCTACGGCTCCTACGGCGCCAGCACCGACCCCGATTTCAATTCGGCCCGCCTGAGCCTACTCGACAGAGGTTTTGTCTGTGCCATCGCCCACATCCGCGGCGGCCAGGAAATGGGGCGGGCCTGGTATGAAGACGGAAAGCTCCTCAAGAAGAAAAATACCTTTTCGGATTTTATTGCCTGCGCCGAATTCCTCATCGCTGAAAAATACACCCGGCCGGAGAAACTCTTCGCCCAGGGCGCCAGTGCGGGCGGCCTGCTCATGGGCGCAGTTGTCAATATGAGGCCCGACCTTTTCCGGGGAGTGATCGCCGGAGTCCCATATGTCGACGTCATCACGACCATGCTTGACCCGAGCATTCCGTTGACGACAAGCGAGTATGATGAATGGGGCAATCCCAACAATAAAGAATATTATGATTACATGCTTTCCTACTCTCCCTATGACAATGTCGAAGCCAAGAAGTATCCGGCCTTGTTTGTGACCACAGGGCTCCATGATTCCCAGGTCCAGTATTTTGAGCCGGCCAAGTGGGTGGCCAAGCTCCGGGCGATGAAGACAGACAAGAATCCGCTTGTGCTTCACACGGATATGGAAGCAGGCCACGGCGGAGCCTCAGGCCGCTTCCGCCGCTATCGTGTCGTTGCCATGGAATACGCCTTCATTCTTGAACTCGCCGGGATCAAGAAGTAAGGAGAAGGAAAACAAGGAAACTTTTTAATCAAAACTTGCGGGTGCGGCGCCGGCGTACAAGATTCTGTTAAAGAAGAACTTGAAGGTGCCGCTTAAAAAAGCACACTTGCCCAGACGCATATCGTTCTCGCTAACCGTTCTTGCTGCATGAGGGATCAAATGAGTGGAATCTGACTCTGAAGTCAAACCACTGGCCTCCGAGATCGCAGGACCAAGAGAAACGCCGATTTGACAGAAAGGATTATTTTTTCTATATTCAGCAAATATTTCTAAAGTTGAAACATGGTCAGGGAGGAGACATGAAAAAGTTATATGTCATTCTTTTCTTCTTGGGGCTTTTGTTCGTTCCCGGAAAGCTCTTGATGCAGCAAAAACCCCTCGATGTCCCCTATGTCCCGACCAAACCCGAAGTCGTTGCCGAGATGCTGCGGATGGCAAACGTGGGCCAGAAAGACATTCTTTATGACCTGGGGTGCGGTGATGGGCGCATTGTTATCACGGCTGCTCAACTGTACGGAACCCGCGGTGTCGGCATTGACATCGACCCAGAGCGGATCAGGGAAAGCGCGGAAAACGCAGCCAAGGCCAAGGTGACCCATCTGGTCAAGTTCCTTCAAGGGGATCTCTTCGAGGCGGATTTTCATGAAGCGACCGTCGTGTCGCTCTACCTTCTGACGTCGGTCAATCTGCGTCTGCGGCCGAGGCTCTTTGCTCAGCTGCGGCCGGGGACCCGTGTTGTTTCACACAATTACGCCATGGACACGTGGAAGCCTGATAATTCCTCGGTTGTGATGGTAGACGGACAAACTCACAACGTTTATTTCTGGGTTATTCCCGCCAACGTCTCGGGCACGTGGGAATGGACCTGGGTAGAAAATTCCAAGAAAGTCCCTTATATGCTCCAACTGGACCAGCTTTTCCAATGGCCGAACGGGGGGATCAAGGCGGGTGGCTCAGAGCTCGGGCTCAGAAACGTCGTTCTCACGGGAGACAAAATCCGATTCCTGGTCGATCAGGAGGAAGGCAACAAAACGGTGACGATGGTTTTCGAAGGCCGGGTGTCCGAAAACACCATAGAGGGAAGCATGGAAACCCAGGGAGAAGCGAAACAGAATAAGAGAGCCTGGAAGGCCGTGCGCATTCCCTCCTCCATGAAGCCTATTACAGATACAGAAGGCTGAATCAAAAGGAAGCCATGATTCTGATCCAAAAGATCAGGAAAGCAGCCCCCTTCGGGATTCCGATTTTAGCGGCAGCCGCGTTAATCCTGTTCAGCCCGGTCTTCATTCGCGCCGAGACAAAAAACTATTATTTTCCAGAAGTCAGGATCAGTATCAACATCGAACGAGACGGTTCCTTCATCGTGGACGAATTCCGCACCTATGACTTCGAGGGCCGCTTTTCCTGGGCGTCGCTCAGGATCCCTCTTTCGGTCAGGCGTCAAGGCCGCCGCTATGACATTTCGATCGAGGAGTTTGCCGTTCTTGACGAACAGAGCCTGCCACTTCGGACCGAGACCGGTTCATCGGACGGCACATTCGAGGCCAAGTGGTATTACCAGGCCGCGAACGAGCAGCGCACTTTCCACATCCATTACCGTATGCGCAAGGGGATCACGAGTTATCCGGATGTTTCAGAGCTGTACTGGCAGGTCATCGGAAATGAATGGGACAAGCCGACAAAGAATGCGACTGTCACAATTACATTGCCAGAGGCCGCCGCGAGCAAAGAAGAAATTCTTGTATACGGGCATGGGCCGCTCACGGGATGGGCGGAGGTCGTTGATGCCCGGACGGCCCGTTTCACGGCGACCGATCTCAGGTCGCGGCAGTACCTTGAAATCCGGATGGCCTGGCCGGCAGGAATGGTCGCGGGGGTGCCTTCGACAAGCGGCAGCCGCGAATCGATTCGCCAGGAAGAGGCCCGTTTCGTCCAGGAGACGATCGCAGGAGCCAAGCAGGCAGGGGCAAGAACAGAAAAGCAAAAGCGGATTTTTCTGACGGCAGCGGGAGTCTGGGCCGTCTGGCTTGTCCTCGGGTCTCTCGTCTGGTTTCTCTTTTATATTAAATTCTGGAAGAGGGTGGGCGAAGATTACCACTTCCAGGATTTGCCGGAGTATTATCGCGAGCTTCCCTCGAACCTTCAACCGGCCCTTGTTGAGGTCTTGCTCAAGGAAGGCGGCTCGATCACACCCCGTTCTTTCACGGCCACACTCTTTGACCTGGCCCGCCGCGGATATCTGGAGCTCGATGACCGGTCGGTGGAGAAGAGGGGCCTTCTGGGGACAAAAGAGGCCATTGAAACAAGGGTTACTCTGAAGAAGGATTATGCGGGCGACCGGGAATTGCTTCCATATGAAAGAGACGTTCTCGAGCTAGTCTTTGAGACGGTGACCGGCCGAGGAAGCCGGGTCGGGGCGCAATTCGAGCTCGAGGAACTCAAAGAATTTTTTAAAAAGAAGCCGCAAAAATTCCAGACCTGGTATCAAAAATGGGCCAAAAGCATACGGGAGGAGTCCAAGAAATTAACCCTTATAGAGCCGCAGAGTTTGAAAGTCCGCAACATCTTCCTGGCCGCCACGATCCCTCTGGCCGTGCTGACTTTGAATCCCGTTCTCGGCATCCTGGGCGCGATTTTTATCCCCAGGATCAAGAGAAGAGGACTGAACTGGGCGCGGGAGAACGAGCTCTGGAAGCGGCTCCACCGCTTTCTGGATGACTTTTCCGACTTCAAGGAGATTCCTGCAGAGGCCTATAAACTTTGGGAGCACTATCTTGTTTTTGCCATTATCTTCGGCAATGCTAAAAAGATCCTGAAAATGCTTCCCATCATACTCCAGGACGAGCGGGCCGTCGCTCCCGTCTGGTACTATGGATTTGCCCATTCGGGTTTCGCTGCCACCGGCCGCATCGCCAGCATGGTCCACAGCATTGAAACAATGTCCACCTCCATCCAGCAGGCCAGCATGGCGGCCACCCATTATTCTTCAGGACACGGCGGCGGATTCAGCGGCGGTGGCGGAGGAGGGGGAGGTGGAGGAGGAGGAGGCGCTGGTTAGGGTCAATTTATATCAGTCTGAGAATGGGAGGCGAGGATGCGAAAAAACTTTGTCTATGTGGGCTCTCTCTTTGTGGTCATAGGGGCCCTGTTCCTGGGCGGCTTAACGGGCTGCAAACGGGGCCTGCGGAGCGATGATTACCCGTGGGTGACCATGGATGAGAATTATCAGCCCCAAAACTATATCGAGGAATTCATCAAAGGCGACTCTGAGCAAAAGGGTATCTTCCCGGTGTATATAAAAAACTATGATAAGGACAGATCCATCCTGCGCCGGTTCCGCGGCGCAAATTTCGCTCGGCCGAATGAGGCGGCGCTCAAAATGACTTTTGAAGGGCTTGAGGATTGGATGCTCGTCGACCTCAAATACAAGAATGAAAAAGGACAGGAGATCTTACGGACGATCCTCTATATCAAATCAGCGGGAGACTGGAGGGTCGGGGACAGCGGCAGCCTGCTTAAATAATTCTTCGGTATGAAATCAAACCAACCCGGCCCCATAAAGAAATGGATCCTGGCAGGACGTCCGTGGGCGTTGCCGGCATCCACGATGCCGGTTGTTTTCGGGACTTCACTGGCTGTCGTGATCCATGGCGCCTCCCTCAGTATCTTCAGATTTTTCCTTGCCCTGGCTGCTATGATGATCCTCCACACGGCTGCCAATATGCTCAGCGACGTCTTTGATTTTAGACGCGGCCTGGACAGAGATATTACCCCGGTCAGCGGGGCGATTGTGCGGGGCTGGCTCTCGCCGCGTCAGGTTCAAACGGGCTCGGCCGTTCTCTTCGTCCTCGGCTGCGCCATCGGCCTGTATCTTGTCTATTTATCCGGCCCGGTCCTTCTCGTTATCGGTGCCGTCGGGGTGGCGATCGGACTCTGTTATACAGGCTTAAAATACCATGCCCTTGGGGATTTCGCGGTTTTCCTGAACTTCGGCATACTCGGATCGCTCGGCGCCTGGGTGGTCCAGACAAAGAGTTTTTCCTGGATACCGATGATCTGGACGATCCCCATGGCTATGCTCGTCAGCGCTATTCTCCATGCCAATAACTGGCGGGACACCATCTCAGACTCGGAAAAGCGAGTGACGACGGTTGCCTCCCTTCTTGGAGATAAGGGGTCTCTTTGGTATTATGGTTTTCTCATTTTTGGGCCAACTCTGATTATCTTCGTCCTTATGTTCGTTCCTCGTTTTCTTTCCGGCCGGGTGATCGCCATGCCCCTCACATTTCTTTTCGTCGTCCTGGCGCTTCCACGGGCGTTGGCATTATGGGGGCGTGCCAGACGGCGCCGGAATCCCCGCCAGCCCATGGATTTCATTATTCTTGACGGAGCGACGGCTCAATATAACCTTACCTTCGGGCTGCTCTGCACAGCCGC
>CAZOKP010000050.1:4393-19596 GCA_964580435.1 uncultured Eubacteriales bacterium | reverse complement strand
AAGACGCCAAAAAATCAGGGAGAAACGGAAGAATAAGGCTGGCTGGGAAGCCTGGATTCGAACCAAGATTCCATGATCCAGAGTCATGTGTCCTGCCATTGGACGACTTCCCAGCAGGCCCCTCAATCATAATCGATTTCCGTTCATTTTTCAACCCTGGCGGGCCCTTTCGTTGACAGGGTCTGCCGGCGATGATAACATGAACCGCTTATCATGCGAAAAAACTGGATCCGCCTCGGCCTCATCATCCTCGTCACCGCGGTTTTCCTGTTCTTCTTCTTCCGGAGCGTGGACTGGAAAGAAGTCTACCGTTATCTCCGCCAGGTCAACACCTCCATTTTCATCCTGACCATCATTCTGGCCCCGCTTCACCTGGTCACACGGGCTTTGCGCTGGCGCTACCTTCTCGACCAGGAGAAAAAGGGCGTAAAGTTCCTGAACATGTTCGCTGCAAACGCTGTGGGTTTTGCCGTCAATTTTTCCTTGCCCGGCCGGGTAGGGGAGGTGATCAAGCCCCTGTACTTAGCCCGAAAGGAAAATATCAGAAAAGGCTTCGCCCTGGGCACAGTCGTGGTCGAGCGGATCTTTGATATGTTCACGATGTGCTTTCTGCTGGTTGTTTTCCTCCTGGCGCGGCCCCTCTATTCTTCGAAACTCCATGCCGGCGCCAAAGAATATTCCGACCTTTATCTCTGGGGAATCGTCGGCGCGGCCTTTGCCTCTGTCCTCCTCATTTTCAGCCTTTGCCTTTATTTTTTCAGGGCCAAAACCCTCGGCTTCATTTCCTTTCTGCTCAAGCCGTTTTCGCAGAAAATCACTCAAAAGGTCTTGTCCATTTCTGAGGAGTTTATCGAAGGGTTGGAATTTTTCCGGTCTTTTAAAAGCTTGCTGATGTACATCCTCTTCTCCTTCGTCGTCTGGCTGGGCGTCATCTTCTATTATTGGGTCTTTCTGCATGCCTTCGGGGTTTCCATCGCGTTCTTTTTGTTGATCCCCTATGTTTTTCTCACCGGGGTCGGCGCCTCCATCCCCAGCCCGGGCATGGTCGGAGGATTCCACTACTTTTCCAAGCTCGGGATGACGACTTTCTTGGGCGTTGACCCCAACTTGGCTGTTGGCGTAACTATCCTTGTCCATGCCGTCCAGGTTGTGGTGACTTGCTGTCTCGGATATGGTATATTATGGAAAGAAGGGATGACAATCTTTCAGCTTAAGAAACTCGGTGAGGTCGGAGCAAAATGAAATGCCCCTTTTGTAACCACCCTGATAGCAAGGTGATCGATTCTCGGGAGAGCCGCAAAGACCTATCCATCCGCCGGCGGCGGGAATGCATTTCCTGCAAGAAGCGTTACACCACTTATGAAAAAATCGAAGTGATTCCTTACATGGTCGTCAAGAAAGACGGCAGCCGTCAGCCTTTCGACGGCCAAAAGATTTTGCGCGGGCTTCTGAAGGCCTGCGAGAAAAGGCCGATTGCGGTAGCGAAACTTGAAGAGATCGTCGAAGAAATCGAGACTAAGGTCCATGAACGGCCGGACAAGGAGATCAAGGTTTCTGAGATCGGTCTCTTTGTGATGGACAAGCTCAGGGAACTGGACAAAGTGGCCTACGTCAGGTTCGCCTCCGTTTACCGGGAATTCAAGGATGTCGCGGAGTTCAAGCAGGAACTCGAATCGCTCCTCAAAGAAAAATAATTCTATTTCCAAAATGATCAGAAGAATCAAGCCGGTCGCGAGAATTATCAAGATCAACACTGAAATCAACAGGATCAAGCGCGCGCCGTTCGTCCGGAGGGAGAAATACCTGGAATGGGACGAAACCTGGATTCCGCGGGTCGATATCTATGAAAAACTGCGAGAGATCATTGTCGAGGCCGAAATTCCCGGGGTGGTCCAGTCTGACATCACTATCACTGTCCAGAGCAACCGGGTGGAGATCAGGGGCACGAAAAAAGAGGGCATCTCTTCTGAAAGGATCAAGTTCCTTCGCCTGGAAAGGGAATTCGGGAGCTTCCGGCGCCTTGTTGCCCTTCCCACAACGGTCGTCCCGGACAAGGCCAAGGCTTTTCTGGAGAACGGGGTATTGATCCTTCTCCTTAAAAAATATATCAATAAAGAGGACAAGCCGGAGGAAACTCATGGCCGAAAAGGATAACAAGAACGGCGAGTCGTTGGACGAGCTTGTCGAAGAGCGGGACCAGAAGCTGCAAATTCCCCAGAAACTGCCCGTTCTTCTGCTCCGCGATATCGTTGTCTTCCCCTATATGATTGCCCCTCTCTTTGTCGGGCGGGAGAAATCAAAGAGCGCTATCGACCAATCTCTGGCCACCAACCGGATGATTCTTCTCCTGACCCAAAAGGAGATGGACGTCGAGGACCCGAAAAGAGAGGACGTCTACGACGTCGGAACCGTTGCATTGATTATGAGGATGCTAAAGCTTCCCGATGGCAGGGTCCGAATCCTGGCGCAGGGTCTAATTCGGGCCAAAATCGAAAGCTTTGAGGAAGACCAGGCGTTTATCCAGGCCCAGGTGTTGGTCATTCATGAGCCGGAGACCAAGGACAAGACGATCGAGAATGAAGCCCTCATCCGCAACGTCCGCAGCGGGCTGGAAAAAGCGACCTCACTGGGGAAGAATATCGCCCCCGAGGTGCTGATCATTGCCGCCAACGTAGAGGAGATGGGCAGGCTGGCCGACCTGACCGCGGCCAACCTGGAGCTCAAGGTCGAGGAAGCCCAAAAGATCCTGGAGATCGTCGACCCGTCCCAGCGTTTGAAGAAGGTCTATGAGCTCTTAACCAAGGAGCTCGAGCTCCTGGATATGCAGTCCAAGATCAGCACCGAGGCCAAAGGGGAGATGGACAAGCTCCAGAGGCAGTATTACCTGCGGCAGCAGCTCAAGGCGATTCAGAAGGAGCTTGGCGAAGGGACCGAGATCCAGGAAGAGATCAAGGCATACCAGGACCAGTTGGATAAGCTCAAGGTCGCCGAGGAAGTGCGGGAGGAGCTCGACAAACAGATCTCGAGGCTGGCCCAGATGCATCCGGAGTCGGCCGAGACGGCTGTCGTCCGGAACTACTTGGACTGGATGTTCTCTTTGCCCTGGAACAGGACCACGGTGGATAACCTTGACCTCCTGAAGGCGATGAAGATTCTGGACGAGGACCACTACGGTCTGCAAAAAGTGAAAGAGAGAATCGTCGAATATCTCGCCGTCAGGTCTCTTTCAAAGAAAATCAAGGGGCCAATCCTTTGCTTTGTTGGACCTCCCGGCGTCGGCAAAACGTCTCTCGGCCGTTCCATCGCCCGCGCCCTGGGAAGGAAATTCATCCGCATCTCCCTCGGCGGCGTCCGGGATGAAGCAGAAATTCGAGGTCACAGACGGACTTATGTCGGCGCCATGCCGGGAAAGATCGTCCAGGGAATAAAGCGCGCCGGGTCGAATAATCCCGTCTTCATGATGGATGAAGTGGATAAGATCGGCGCCGACTTCAGGGGAGACCCTTCTTCGGCCCTCCTCGAGGTCCTCGACCCTGAGCAGAACAATTCTTTCCGGGATCATTACCTGGGGGTTCCATTCGACCTCTCTAAAGTGATGTTTATCACAACCGCCAACTTGCTCGACCCCATCCAGCCGGCTTTCCGCGACCGTATGGAAGTCCTCGACCTTCCGGGCTATACGGAGGAGGAAAAGCTCCAGATTGCCCTCCAGCATCTCGTGCCCAAACAGGTCAAAGAGCATGCCCTGGGCGAAAAGTCGATCGCCTTCACTGAAGGCGCGATCAAAAAGATCATTTCTCTATATACCCGGGAGGCTGGCGTCAGGAACCTGGAGAGGGAGATTGCCTCCGTTTGCCGGAAAGTCGCGCGGAAGGTGGCCGAGGGCAAGAAAAAACTCTACCGGATCACGTCTCGGAATGTCGAGGGCTACCTCGGGCCTCCGCGGATCTTCAAGGACCAGCTCCTGAAGAAAGACCAGGTCGGCGTGGCCTTGGGTGTGGCCTGGACCGCCACGGGAGGAGAGATCCTCTTTGTCGAAGTCACCAAGATGAAGGGCAAAGGGAATCTGTCCCTGACCGGTTCTCTCGGCGACGTGATGAAGGAATCTGCCCAGGCGGCCTTGAGCTATGCCCGAGCGCATGCCGAGGAGTTCGGGGTCAGCGTCGACTTTTTCTCGGAGCATGACTTCCATATCCACATCCCCGAGGGCGCGATCCCCAAGGATGGACCATCGGCGGGCGTTACCATAGCCACGGCCCTGATCTCGGTCTGCACCGAAATGAAGGTAAAGAGGGATGTGGCCATGACAGGGGAGATCACCCTGAGGGGGAATGTGCTCCCTATCGGGGGCGTCAAAGAGAAGGTCCTGGCCGCCCAGCGGGCGGGTGTCCGGAAGATGATCCTCCCGGCTCCGAATAAAAAAGACCTCATCGATATTCCCCAGAAGATCAGGAAAGAGATGGACTTCATTTTTGTCGAGGAGATTGGAGAGGTCTTCGACAACGCTCTCATTAAGCCTCCTGAAAAAAAGGCTGGGGGATGAACCTCCGTTCCCTTCGAGAAAGAGAAATAATTCGGGCCATCAGGAGAGAGTTCTCCGGGAAAACAGGCGACCTGATCTTGGGCATCGGCGATGATGCCGCTGTTATCCGAAGCGCCTCGCGACGTCTTCTCCTCACCACGGACCTTCTCATCGAGGACGTCCATTTTATCTCCTCTATCCATCCCCCGTATTTGTTGGGCCGGAAGGCCCTCAACGTGAACCTGAGCGATATTGCGGCGATGGGCGGCCGGCCGAAATTCGCCCTTCTTGGACTGGCCCTGAAACGCGGGATGAAGCGAGAGGACGTGACGAAATTCTTTCTTGGATTCGAGGCCGCGGCCAGGGAAAATAGGACGGAACTCATCGGCGGAGATATTTCCTCTTCAGCAAAGATGTCCATATCTGTGACGGTCGTCGGCGAGGGGGAAAACCCTATCCGGCGAGGCGGTGCTAAGCCCGGGGACCTGATTTTCGTCTCCGGCACTCTTGGCGATGCGGCCGCAGGACTCTGGCTGCTTAAGAAAGGCTACAAACTCGGGAGGAACAGGAGAGCGGACGTTCTTCTCAGGGCTTTTCTCGACCCCGCTCCCCAGATCTCGCTCGGCCTGGCTCTTTCAGGCCGCCGGGCGGCGACGGCGATGATCGACATAAGCGACGGCCTCTCGGTTGACCTGCTCCATCTCTGCGAAGAAAGCCGGGTTGGAGCGGATGTCCATCTTGCCCGATTGCCTCTCTCTTCGGAGATCCGCTCTTTTGTGAAAAAACCGGAGAACCTGGCTCTCCACGGCGGCGAGGATTATCAGCTTTTATTTACCGTCAACCCGAAAAACCTGGGGATCATCGAGACACTTCAAAAAAAATATGGAGTCCACTGGATCGGCGAAATGAAACGGGGAAAGAGCATCTTTTTAACCGACGAGAAGGGGGAGAAGCGGCCCCTTGGAATAAAAGGCTTCGAGCACTCGGCTTAAGATAGAAGGGAGCCTTCGAAAACAACCTCAGCCGGCCCTGACTGATAGACTTTTTCCTCTTCCCACTCAACGACAACTCTCCCCATGCTCGTCCTGACGACGACCTTTTTGTCCGTCAGATTTTTTAGGATGGAAGCGACGGCCGCCGCTGAAGACCCGCTCCCTGAGGAAAGCGTTTCGCCGACTCCTCTTTCCCAGAAGAGCACGTCGATTTGCTGGCGGTTGTGCACTCGGATAAATTCTGTGTTGATTCGGTTGGGAAAAAAGGGGTGGCATTCGATCTCTCTCCCGATCTGATGCCACTCGATCCGCGCGGGAAAGTGATCGACGAAGACGGCGCAGTGAGGATTGCCCAGGGAGACGACCGTGATGCGATAGATCTTCCGGTTGATGGAAAGGGGATAATCGATAATTCTTTCGTGAAAAGCGCCGTCATCAAAAGGGATATCCTTCGAAGTGAGCTTCGGCACTCCCATGTCGATCCTGATCTCGAAGAGATTATTCTTTTCTTTGAGGAGGCTGCACTCTCTTTCTCCGGTGCTGGTGAGGAATGTGACGGATGGCGGTTCGATCCTTTTCTTGTAGAAGAGGTGCGCCGCGGCGCACCTCAGCCCGTTTCCCGAAATTTCCGGCTCGGAGCCGTCGGCGTTGAAGATGCGGAAACCGACGAGTCCGTTGGGTTTATCCTTGATGGAGATGAGAAGCAGGCCGTCGGCGCCCACTCCGGTGTTGCGGTCGCAGAGGTGTTTCGCGAATGCGGAGAGGTCCGCGATGTTTCCACTCTCATCGGAGTCAACGACCAGGAAGTCATTGCCCAGAGAGTGGACCTTCGTGAACCTCATCTACGGGACTCTCAGGGTGACGATGCTCTCAGCAGATTCGCCGTCGGTCTCTCTGCGGATGAGAAAAACGACCGCCTGGCCGGATTCGACTTTCTTCAGGATCCTCTCCAGATCGTCAACGGTCGTCACCTTTTTCCGGTTGACTTCGAGGATGATGTCTCCGACGTTCAGCCCTTTTCTCTCGGCTTCGCTGTAGGCTTTCACCTGGGTGATGATCAGTCCCTCTTGAGTTTGGAAGCCGTATCTTCTTGCCAAAGAAGGCGTCAGCTCGCGGACGGTAAAGCCCAGGTCCTTATCGGAGCCTTCGGTTTTCACTTTCGCTTCCGCGGCGTCTAACTCTTCCACCGTGACTGTGAAAGTCATCTCTTTCCCGTCCCGGATCACCTTGATATCGACCTTCTTGCCGGGCTCGATGTCGGAGACCTTGAACTTCAGGTCCGTGGGGTCCTTGATTTTCTGGCCGTTGACCTCGACGATGACATCGTATTGCCTGATTCCGGCTTTGTCGGCCGGGCCGCCTTGCTCAACCGTGTTGACCAGGGCACCGTTCTTATCCTTGAGCTTAAAAGCGTCTTTCTCATCGGCGCTGATTGGGAGGATGGTCACCCCGATTTTGCCGCGGATCACGCGTCCTTTCTCTTTAAGCTGGGTAACCACTTTCTGGGCCAGGCTCGAGGGAATGGCGAACCCAAGTCCGATATTTCCGCCGGTCGGAGTAAAGATGTTGCTCGTTATCCCGATCACCTCGCCCTTCATGTCGACCAACGGCCCGCCGCTGTTCCCCCGGTTGATGGCGGCATCCGTCTGGATGAAATCTTGGTACTCCGGCACATTGCCGCCGGTCCCAAGCTGTCTCCCTTTGGCGCTGACGATGCCCGCTGTCACCGTGTTCTCCAGCCCGAAGGGATTGCCGATGGCCAGGACCCATTCGCCGACTTTCAAAAGATTGGAGTCGCCGAGGTCGGCAAACGGAACGTTTTTTGCTTCGACCTTTAGAAGAGCCAGGTCCGACCTGGGGTCGGCGCCGACGACCTTGGCGATATAGTCATTTCCTTGAAGTGCAGTCACCCTGATCTTGACGGCATTCTCGGCGATGTGATTATTCGTCAGAAGATAACCGTCTTCGCTGAGAAAAAACCCGGTTCCCTGGGCAAACGTCCGCTGCTCTTGCTCTCGTTGCCGAGGCTGGCCGAAGAATCGGTCCCAGAAATCTTCGAAGGGAAACTGCTGATCAGGCCCGAACCCTCTGACTTTTTCCACCTTTTCGGCTTCGATCTTCACCACGGCCGGTCCGACCTTCTCGGCAATGCTGACGAAATCCAACCCCGGGTTAACTTCCGGAGACGTGCCGGCCGGGGCGGCATAGAGAGAGGGAGTGAAGGATGAGACGATCTTATCGGAAGCGCTCGCTTCGGGAGCATTTTTTTCGGGGAGATAGACAAAAACGTAGCCCGCAGCAAGAATTCCCAAGAAGAAACTGATGACAGCTATCCAGATATATTTTTTCATATTCCCAGCCTCCTGAGATTAAACATCAAAATATCATACTCGGGGGAAAAATTCAAATTTTCCGCCTCCGGAGCTGGCCTGGAGACGCGAAAACTTGCACAAAGATATAGAATGTCGGGTTGCGCCGAAAAGTTGCCAAAAAATCGTTCTCGAGGTATCATCTTGTCCGTCCGAAAAATGGGCTTGAAAAAAGGACTCCTGATTGTTATTGAAGGCATAGACGGGGCGGGCAAGTCCACTCAAGCCCGGATTCTTCTCCGGAAGCTCAAATCCCTGGGGTATAATGCCGTCACTTCCCGCGAGCCGACCCGGGGAAAATGGGGCCTCGAGATCAAGAAGCTGGCCAAACGGCCAGATTCCCTCTCGCCTGAAGAAGAGCTCGCTCTTTTTATCAGAGACAGGGAAGAAAACGTCGAGGAAAATCTCAAACCGGCCCTCTCCCGGAAGAAAGTGGTCATCCTGGACCGCTATTATTTCTCCACCATCGCGTACCAGGGAGCCAAGGGAATTAACCCCTCCCGGATCCAGAGGCTGAACGAGAAATTCGCGGTTAAGCCGAACCTGGTCTTTATCCTGGATATTGACGCCGGAAAAGGCTTGGCCCGTATTCACAAAAGGAAAAAAAAGGACCTCCTTTTCGAAAGAGAAGGTTATCTCGTCAAAGTCGGGAAGATCTTCAAGGGCATTCGAGGCAGGAAATTCATCCACATCGACGCCTCGCGGCCCAGGAAGGATATCAGCGCTGAAATCCTTGCCGCGGTCCTGCGGCTTTTGAATCGCTGAGCTTGGCTTTTTTGCCCTGCTTTTGTTATATTAAAATTCCATGACGACCCCAAAAAATAACCGGACGAGCGGGAGCAAAAAGCCTTTCCTGACGGTTAAAATCAAGAGCTTCGAGCGGAAAAAGTTACTTAAAACCCTTTTCCTCATTCTTATCCTTTTCTCCGCCGCGTTGCTCGGGGCTATCTTCGGCGCCTACAGGGCGGTGAAGCAAAATCTTCCTTCCGTATCAGAGCTCGAGACTTTTGTGCCTAACGTCATCACGTCCGTTCACTCAGACGAAGGCAAGGTCATCAAAGATTTTGCCATTGAAAGAAGAATCGAGGTCCGTTACGAAAAGATCCCCGATGTCCTGAAAAAGGCCATTATTGCTACCGAAGACGCGCGCTTCTACAATCATCGGGGGGTCGATTTTCTGGGAATCCTGAGGGCGGTCAAGGAGAATATCCGGACCGGGAGGCTTCTCCGGAGACCCGAGGGGGGGAGCACGATCACCCAGCAGCTGGCCAGGCTCCTTTTCCTCTATCCCCAGCAGACCATCGGACGGAAGCTCAAAGAAATGTATCTTTCCGTTCAGATCGAAAAGAACTACTCCAAAGACAAAATCATGGAGATGTACTGCAACCAGTTTTATCTCGGCCACGGCGTCTACGGTGTGGAGGCGGCCTCGAATTTCTTTTTCGGCAAGAGCGTGACGGACCTGACCCTGGAAGAAGCCGCGGTCATCGCCGGCATATTCCGAGGGCCGTCCATTTATTCTCCTTACACGAATCCCGAGGTGACCTTGCGGCGGCGTAACCACGTGATCAGCCGCATGGTCGAGCTGGGGTACATCACCAAAGAACAGGGCGAGGAAGCCACGAACAAGCCCATGAACGTACTCCCCTGGAAGAGGGGAACGCCGGATTTCGCCGCTTACTTTTTCGAGGAAGTCAGAAAATATATCGAGAAAAACTACGGCAGTGAGGTGCTCTATCGGGGAGGGTTGAAGGTCTATACGACCCTGAACCCGACGCTGCAAAAATATGCCGAAGACTCGCTGCTGGCGCGGCTTCGAGAAATGGACAAGGAAAAGGGGTGGCGCAGGGACAAGAAAAACTTGCTCAAGGAAGGGAAGGAAAAAATCGAGGACGCCTGGCTCGACGGCTGGGTCACTTCCTCCGTGGAAGAGAATGAGGTGACGGATGCCATTGTCCTTTCAGTAGACCGGAACGAAGCGACGGTCAAGGTGAAGAGGTCCACTGCCAGGATGACGAACAAAGACATCGCCTGGACGAAGACGAATAACCTGGAAAAGCTGATCGAGAGAGGGGATATCATCCAGGTTAAAGTCAAGGCCATAGATGAAGGAAAAAAGGAGATCCTTGTTTCTTTGGACCAGGAACCCCTGCTTGAAGGCGCCTTCCTGGCCGTCGACCCCCACTCTGGCCAGGTCAAAGCCATGGTCGGCGGGTACTCTTTCCGCCGGAGCGAATGGAACCGGGCCACACAAGCTCAGAGACAGGCGGGATCGGCGATCAAGCCCATTATTTACACGGCCGCACTAGAGAATCGGTTCACTCTGGCCACCATTATCCAGGATGAGCCGGTTGAATTCATCGACAAATGGCGAGGCGAACCCTGGTCTCCGAAGAATTATGATGGCAAGTACAAAGGGGCTGTGACGCTCCGCACAGGAATAGAGGAATCCCGGAACGTCGTCACGGCCAAACTCCTGGATTATATCTCACCCCAGGTTGGAGTTGAGTACTGCCGGAGATTTGGAATCACGTCGACGATATATCCCTATCTTTCGCTTTCCCTGGGGACCTTCGAAGTCAGCCTGCTCGAGCTAGTTTCAGCTTACACGGCCTTCCCTAACAAGGGCGTCAGGATTAAGCCCTATTTCATTTCGAGGATCGAGGATCGGGAGGGCAATGTCCTTGAGGAAGCCAAGGTCGAGGCAGAAGACGTGATATCGCCCCAGATCGCCTATCTCATGACTTCTGCGCTTCAGGGTGTCATCCTGAGGGGGACAGGCCAAGCCGCAAGCTCTTTGGGGATCCCTCTAGCCGGGAAAACGGGCACCACGAGCAAGTTTACGGATGCCTGGTTCGTCGGATTCACGCCTTCCCTCTGCGCGGGAGTCTGGGTCGGCAATGATGAGAAAGTGACGATTGGCAACAAACAGTCGGGGGCTGTGGCGGCGCTTCCTGCCTGGATTCAGTTCTTTAAAAAGATCATCGAGGACGAAGAAAAGAAGGCCGCTGCGGAAGGCAGAGAGCCATTTTTTGAAGATTTTGAAGTTCCCGCCAATATTGGTTTCCTGGAGATCGATAGGAAAACAGGACTCCTGGCAACCCCGGTCTGCCTGTGGCCGATCAGGGAGGCTTTTATCACCGGGACAGAAGAACCCTCCCGGTATTGCTCACCCCAGGATCATTTGAAGATTCTTGACTATTACGGCACCGAGAAAGCCGCAGAAGAGCACGATTAATTCTTTTTCTTGACGCCACCCGACCCTGAAGAGGGGGGCCGGGACCCTGAAGAGGGGCTCCGCGAACCAGAAGAAACCTTTCCAGCCGACCCGGACGAGGTCGTGCTTCCCTTGGATATGGATTTTCCGGAGGAGTAACTCTTCGACGACGTCCTGCCTCCCTGCAGGTATTTGTAGAATTGATTCCGGATAGAGACGGATGAGGATCCGGGCCTTTGATAGGAGTATTTTTTGATACTGATATCCGGGGAAGCAGGATAGCCGAACGAATCTTTCCGGACAGCGCTCCTGGATTCGTAACCACTCTGTCTCTGCATTGTATCTGTCCTCCGGATTTTCCTTTCCTCAGGAGCCTGAGCTTTCTGGCCGCCTTTCTCTCCTGTCAGCGCCGGGGCGATTTTTTCCGGGCCCTTCATGGAGCCGGGCTTGAGGTTTCTTTCAGCCGCGGCAGCCATTTCTCCAGGCTCTTTTTTGAGAAAGACCTTGTTTCCCTGCATCTCATTTACGGAGACTTTTTTCAAGGCAGGCTTAAGGGCCGGCGCCTCGCTGGACAGGCGGATCTTATCTAAACCTTTCAGAGATTCAGGGCCGAGAGCAACAGCAGAAATATTTTTGGCCTTGAGCTGGTCCTTGCGGACCATTGTCAGGGCTCTGGAATTGTAGGGATAGTAGGGACCATAATAGTTTCCATAAAAAACTCCGTCGATAATCACGGCAGGATACCCCCACCAGCTCAAGGGAGCCCAGCCGCAGTAGTCATAGCCCCACCACCAGTCAACCCAGGCGGGACCCCAGATCGAGGAGGGAATCCAGTACCATCCTAAACTGGCTCCCCAGCCCCATCTTCCGTAGTGGAAAGGCGCCCATCCCCAGGGCTCGTAAGGAATCCATGTCCAGCCGCCCAATGTGAGCCAGACCCATGAGCCGTTGTAATAGGGGCGCCAATTGGAATCAACACCTCCGGGCTTCCAAACCCAGCCGTAGGGCGGGACATGGATCCATTCTCCGTTTGCGCTAAGCTCGCCCTCAAAATCGCTCATCTCCTCGGGGAGATACTTTTGAGCGATTTCGGCTCTAAGATAGGACTCGCGGGAATCACTCCAGCGGTCGAAGCCGTCTTCCGCAACAGCCAAGAATCGCTGCGGCTGCGCGTCGAACCGGCCTTCGGCTACTTCGAGGGTCTGTTCGCTCTTGAGGAGCTGAGATCCCGCTTCTCCGGCCGCTTCCACGACTCCGCGAAAGACAAAGATCTCTGTTTTCTTGTTCTCGCTGACATCCATGCGGTAGAGGCCCTTATCGAGTACATAACATGAGGCATCGGCCGTGTGGATTTCGATGGATTTCTCCTTGTCCAAGCGGTTGACGCTCAGATAAATGTTTCCCGAAAAGACGCGGAGGCGGATAAGATCATAGCCTTTTTTAGGCAGATTCAGGAAATCGACTTTGGTGTTGTTGTCCAGGCGGAGATAGTTATTCTTGCCCAAATAAATCTCTGCCCGGCCGTCTGTCGTGCCCAGCCTGTCTCCCTCTTCGACCGGCATGTTGATGATGCCTTCTTCAAACCCGAGGTCGGGTCCCCTCTGGATGTAGACATTCCCGCTGATATAATTCAGCCTGGCAAAAGAGTCGTTTGTGTATTTCGGCTCTTCTTGCGCCTTGAGCAGCGAGAGGGAGCAGAAGAAAACAATGAAAAATATGATGAAAGCGGGGAGATATTTCTTCATCTTATTTCTCCTTCGATCCTTTTATGAGCAAAAACCGTGCCAACAGGCCTCCCATATATTTCTTGCTGGCATGGGGCTTTTCTGTCCTGAAAAAGGGACGGCTGGCCCTTCAGAGGACAGATCTATCCGCTGACCGGCCAGTATTTCTTCTGAACCTTGAAAACCGGCTCGAGTTCCGTTTCTGTCGATGCCGAGGCTTGTCCCTGTTTAACCCGAACTTTTTCCTTGCCGCCCAAAACAAGGAGGACATTTTTCACGCCGTCTTCCAGGCCGAAAAGGTTATAACCTCCTTCTAGGGTGAAAAGCAGTCTTTTATGAGCCGTCGCCTGAGCAAGGGTCATCAGGTCCGCCGCCAAGACACCGAAGCCCTTGGCGCTGACATTCATTCCGCCGAGCGGGTCTCCTTCAAAAATATCAAACCCGGCCGACACAAGAATGAATTCGGGCTTATAGGCCGCAGTGATGGGGGAGAGGATCTGCTGAAAGATAAAATGAAAATCTTGGTCTGTCTTGCCCGGCGAGAGCGGGACATTGACCGTATATCCCTCGCCGTCTCCGCTTCCTACTTCGTTCCAGTGCCCCGTGCCGGGGTAATAAGGAAACTGGTGGGTAGAAAAATAGAGGACGTCGCTTCGCGAATAAAACGAGTGCTGAGTTCCGTTGCCGTGATGGAGGTCCCAGTCAACGACAAGGACGCGCTTAAGGCCGTACTTGTTGATCAAATATTGAGCCGCGATGGCGACATTATTGAAAATGCAGAAGCCTCTGGCCTCAGAAGCCTCGGCATGATGTCCGGGAGGCCGGACCAAAGCAAACCCGTTCTTGATTTTCTCTTCCATGATCATGTCCGCCGCCTTGAGCAGTCCTCCGGCAGCGAGCAGGGCGGTTTCATAGGACCGCGCGGAAGTGGACGTGTCCGGGTCAAGATAAACTCGCTCCCGGCCCGAAGTCTCCTTGATCTTCTTGAAATAGGAGGGCGTGTGGATCAAATAGACCTCTTCTTTTGTGGCGGGCCTGGGTTCGATGATCGTATAGGCCGAGAAGACTTTCTCTTCCTCGAGCATTTTGTTTATGGCTTCAATCCTCTGCGGCCCCTCGGGATGGCCGGCGCCCATATCGTGATCCGTGTATCGCCAGTCCTTAACGATTCCCGTGGCCATGTGGCCTCCTTATAAGGAGTATTTTTGTCGAGCAGAATGGGTGGCACGCCGTATCTCGTTCCACAGCGAATAATTGGGGGGATGAGGCGAGGGGCAGTGGCTGGAGAAACCCGTGGAGCGACGAGCGAGCACGGTTCCTCTCGGCTTAGCGAGAGGAGAGAGAGGAGCGGATCGAGCTCGTTTTTCTCGCTGGGAAAAACGAGCGCGGTTTCGAAGACACTGGCCCGAGCCTAGGCGGGAGTACGCCGTGACAAGACCCATTCTGGCTTTACAAATCCTTTTTAGGAAAAAATATCTTGAGTTCTTCCGGCTTCGGCTTCGGCGAGAGGAGGCTTCCTGCGACCAGGAAAAGAACGGAGACGAGGAGCGCCGGGTAGATGCTCGGGATTCCCCATGGGTCGCCGCCCCTGAGCACCGATGGAAAAACCCTCGGAATGACCAACTCGAAAAGAATGGCCATGACTGCGCCCGAGATGATGGAAGCCAGGCCGCCGACTCGAGTAGCGCGCTTCCAAGTGAGTGCAGCCAGCAGGGCCGGAGTGATAGCGACTCCGTACATCGTGTAGGCAAAGAAGGCATAGCTCAGGACGGAGATTCTGGCATGCAACACGGTCGGGACAAAGATCATCAAGAAGGCGGCCACGCCCAGGACCACGACAAAGACCTTTTGAAGGGCCACCAATTTTCGCTGGTCTGTGTCAGGATGCATGAACCGCTGGTAAATATCCCGCATGATGTTAGTAGACGGTGAGAGGAGGTAATTCATGCCGGTGGAGATGACCACGGCGCAGGCCGCGCCGAGAAGAAGCAGCCCTACGAGCAGGCCGATCGCTCCCTTCGTCCCGATGTCTTTGGCAGCCTGGAGCACGACCGAGGCGGGGTCGATTCCGGCGCGGACAGCCGCCGCTGCCGCGGGTGTATCGGTTGCGGAGAATGCGCTCTGGAGGTTCTGTTCCAGCGCGGGGAGCTGAACGGGCTTGATGCCTCCTCTTGCCGAGAGCTCCTGAGCCAGGATCATGGCCCGGCTGGAGGCCTGGGTCGCCGGCAGCTGACTTGTAGCGATCTCACGCTTGACCGTTTCCGCTATCTCGAAAGTTTTTAGGTCTGTCCAATGGCTGGTCGCAGAATAAACGGCGATGGCCACGACCAGCGTTTCGACGATGATCGTCCCGACGATCCACAGCGCCACAGCGCGCTT
>CAZOKP010000050.1:0-4293 GCA_964580435.1 uncultured Eubacteriales bacterium | reverse complement strand
ACAATGTTGAGAATA
This sequence comes from uncultured Eubacteriales bacterium, assembly GCA_964580435.1. GTDB lineage: Bacteria > Acidobacteriota > Aminicenantia > Aminicenantales > UBA8522 > CAZKEW01. Next base: position 4,278 of record CAZOKP010000050.1, on the reverse strand, counting down.
TAGCCGCCGGCCCGGAACTGGTAGGAGACGATGGTCGTGAAGGCGATGATCAGAGCGATGGCTCCGAACAGGCGGGCAAACTTGCCGTAGCGGACTTCCAGGATATCGCCGACCGTGTACTGCCCGAACGTGCGGATCTTGGCAGCCAGGAAATAGATCACAGCGATGCCGAACCAGGCGCCGGCTGGCAGCCACAGCGATGACCAGCCCGCTCTTGCCGCGTACTCGGCGCCGGCGATAAACGTCCCCGAACCGATCCACGTGCAGATCAGGGTGAATATCATGACGGACATCTTGAGCTGGCGGCCGGCCACCATGAAGTCTTCCTGGCTTTTGACCTTTTTTGACCGGATGAAGTTGAAGGCGGTCAGGACGAGCAGATAGGCCAGGATGATGTAAAGGTAGATATGCATGAACCCCTCCTCAGGTTTTTCTTGCACGCCTTCTCGTCTTAAGCTTGAGATAGACGAGGGCCATGATGATGTATCGTTTGATATCTCCGAAGGAGCGGATGTTCGAAATGAGCCGGGGGATCTTCCGGGCGATAGAAACATTTCCGCCGGAGAATGACCAGCGGAACAAGAGCTCACTGACCTGGGCCCAGGTCAGCTTGTCCAGGAAAAGCGGCACGTCTCCCTGGGCTGTCGGCAGGGTGATGATCTTCGGCGCATGTTTTTTGGTCCAGGTGAAATCTGCGGGGAGGAGCCCGCTCTCTCTGGCCGTCTTTTCCAACGGAGTGCCCGGGTAGATATGGAGGATGGCGACGCTCGCCTCCACCTGGTCTTTATACTGCTCGATGATCTCAATCGTCTCCCGGGCTTCCTCCCACGTCTCGGTGGGATGGCTGAAAATAAAAAAGGCATTCGGAATAATCTCGAACTCTTTGCACCAGGAGATCATGCTATGAAAATCTTTGATCTTGATTTTTTTATCGATAATAGTGTTTCGGACTCTCTCCGACCCCGCTTCGAGCCCGAAGGAAAGATGGAAAAGCCCCGCCTGTTTCATCTTGGCCAGGAGGGGCTTGGTCATCAGGTCGAGCCTGATCTCGCATCTCCAGAAGATGGGCAGGTTCCGCTCCAGGATCAGGTCCGAGATCTCTTCCACCCTCCCGAGGCTGATGTTGAAGGTGTCGTCGTAGAAGAAGATTACACGAGCGCCGTATTTTTGGATAAGGGATTCGATCTCCTGGATAACGTTGAGCGGGCTCCGCACGCGGACATGGCGGCCCCAGTTGATCGGCGTGGCGCAGAAGTTACAGTTGAAGGGGCAGCCACGGCTGGTCATGATGTTGACGGCGGGAAGAGGTCCGAAGCCCGGGACTTCGATCGCGAAATTGTATTTTTCGAAAAGAACAAGATGAAAAGCGGGGAAGGGAAGCCTGTCGAGGTTGCTGATGGGCGGTCGGGCCCGGTTATGGACCACCTGGCCGTTCTGTCTGTAAGAGACACCGGCCACGTGAGAGATGCCGTTTTGCTCCCCTTTTTTAGCCAGGGTGCGGCAGAGGTCGAGCATCGTCTCTTCGCCTTCGCCTCTGACCACGACATCGAGGTCCCGGATGTGGTTGAGCGTGTCGTCCGGTGCCATGGAGGCATGCGGCCCTCCCATGACGGTCAGGGCCTGCGGGCGGGCCTCTTTGGCCAGTTGCACCAGTTTGAAGCTTTGGAAACGATTTTCGGTGGTTGAAGTCACGCCGACGATATCCGGTTCGGCCTCGCGGATTTTTCTCTTGATATCGGGCCATTTCAGCTTGAGGACATCGGCGGGCACAATCTCGATATCGATCCCTTCTTTCTCCAGGACGGCGCCTATTGAAAGGAGTCCCAGGGGAGGCATGGATGAACCCTTAGACCAGCGCTCGGCGAAATAGCCGCCCGGAGGGACGAACAGTTGGACTTTCATCCGCTTAGCTTGTCAATTCCTGCTGCTTCTCCAGTTTGACAGAGTAGAGTTTGGTGATGTTCGGCTCCGCCATGGTGGTGCCATAAATGTAATCGGCCACCTCCATGGTTTTGTAGTTGTGGGTGATGATGATGAACTGGGTGTCTTTTTTGACGTTATTCATCAAGTCCAGAAAGCGCGCGAGATTGGCGTCATCCAGGGCCGCGTCCACCTCATCCAGGATGCAGAAGGGAGTCGGCTTATACCGGAAGAGGGCGAAAAGAAAAGCCAGGCTGGTCAGGCTTTTTTCGCCGCCGGAGAGAAGCAAGATGTTCTGGACTTTTTTTCCAGGAGGCTGGGCGATGATTTCAACGCCGCTCTCCATGGGATTGCTCTCGTCCACGAGCTTCACTTCGGCGCTCCCTCCTTTGAATACGGACATGAACACCTCGGCGAAGTGCTTGTTGACTTGAGCCAGCGCGTCGAGGAATTGGGTTCTGCTTTCCTCATCGATCTTGCGGATGGCCTCCTGCGTGGCGTCGATCGATTCTCTGAGGTCGTTCCTCTGCTGGCTGAGAAAGTCGTAGCGCTCCTTGTGGCCGATGTATTCTTCTTCGGCCATCAGGTTGACTGCTTTGTATTTTTGGAGGTCCTCCTCCGCTTGAGCCAGCTGGTCCTCGATTTCCGCGTCAGAAAGTTCGACCTCTACTTTTTCGTTCTTGATTTCATGGAGGGTCTTCTTGAGTTCCTGCCAGCAGCTTTCTTCGAGGTTGACGAGGTCCCTGTCGATTTCGGCCTTGGCGATCTCCCCTTTGACCCTGTCTTCTTTTTTCCGCTCCAGCTCTTCCCTCCATTGCGCGAGCGCCTTTTCTTTTTCTTCTTCTTCGCTATGCTTTTTTTGACGGTCGAATTCTTTCTGGGCCAGCTCCGCTTGCTTGGTCTTTTTCTCTTCTTCTAAATTTACGGTTTTTGTTTCAAGGGTCCTCCGGGCATCCCGAGTTTCCGACCCCTCCTTTTCGGCGAGTTGGTTTTCTTCTCTTAACGCCAAAATCCTTTTTCGGATACTTTCTTTCTTGTCCTCGAGCTCCTGGAGCTGTCGGCCCACGTTTGTAACCCTTTCCTGAATGAGGTCGGCTGCGGCGCGGAGCTCGATGACGTTTTTTTCATCCTGGACATTTTTACCCTTGTTGGCCAGGAATTCATTCTCTTCGGCTTCCAGCCTGCCTTTCACCGCTTTTTCTTCGTCCTCGAGGGCGGCGATTTTCCGGGCGAGGGAGTCTTTATTGAGGCTGAGGGCTTCTCGCTCCCGGCGCAGAAATTCAAGCTCTCTTGAAAAAACAGAGACGGCGCTTTGGATTCTTTCCTGCTCGGCCGTGCTGCCGGTCTTTTCCTTTCCCAGCCCATGGATCTTGAGTTCAAGGTCACCCAGGAGAATAGTTTCCAGGCGCCAAGCCTCTTCCAGTCTTAGCTTCTCCTGGCTCCTTTTCTCAAGCTCCGCAGAAAGCGGAGCGATCTCATCTTCGCGGCGGGAAATTTTCTCCTCCAAGCCCTTGATTTCCTGGCCCAGGGCAAAAACGCCTTCCTCCCGCCGTCCGAGTTTAAGCAGACCGGAGGAAAGAAGAACATCTCCCTTTGGAGTGATGTAATTCATATTGGGAAAACGAATCCAAAGCTCGATGGCCGACTTTACGTTCCGGACGATGACGGCTTCGCGGAGATGGCCCAGGAAGTCTTTGATCTTAGGGCTCGGCCGGAGATGGGATTTTAAGAATCCTATGACATTCGGGTCTTGAATAACCGGAGGCTCGGCTTGTTCCCGCGCGGGGGAGACAAGAAGAAAACGACCCTCGATCTCTCTCTCTGCGACGCGTTTCAAAAAATCGATAGCGGAAATGACCGGAGCGCCGGCCTCTTCCTTCCAGAGGACGTCTATCAACGCGGCGTACTCGGGCGATGTTTCGATCAGGTCGACAAGCCTTCCCAGAGCCTCCGGGATTTCCTCCGAACCGGCGAGCCTCCTCTGGGTTTCCTCCATTTTTTTGAGGGCCTGGAGGTTATAGTAATCTTCCGCTCTCGCTTTCTGCGCCTCTTCAATCCGGCTCTTAAGCTGTTGAATGGCGGATTCTTTTTCCTTGATGGAATTTCGCAGCCCCGCCGCCGATTTTTGCTTCTCTTCCTTGGCCTGCTGAGCCTCAGTCAGGCTATCTTCGATCTTGACCAGAGCTTCTGTTTTGGCCAGGAGAAGAGCTTCTTCTTGCTCAAGCTGCGATGCTAATTTGGCATCCTGTCGTGCCAGAAGTTCAAGTTCTTTCTCGGCTTTGACGCCTTCATTCCGGAGCTCGGTCAGGTCGGAGAGCTTTTTGAACAGCTCGTCCTTTAATGTTTCCAGGCTTTTTT
>CAZOKP010000049.1:0-19677 GCA_964580435.1 uncultured Eubacteriales bacterium | reverse complement strand
TCTGAGCCCATTCAGGCCGCCGATCGGAGCGGGGAGCCGAGCCCTTTCAAAGCCCCTACCCAATCATCACAGAAAAAGAGATGCTTCCTGGCCAGACCTGCCAGAGGAGGGGAACTCTTATTTTTTGGGAAGGGAAAAAATTCCAGCTGAAGAAGTCAGCTCGCACTCTCCGGTCTCTTCCCTTCGTATTTTCACCGTCTTTCCGGACACCCGGCAGACAAAGAGCTCGTAGTGCCTTCCAGAATCTTTTTCAAGGCACCTTTTTCTCGAGAGGACTTTCTCGACGGCATACTCTTGGCCGCCAACCAGGAGAGATCTCGGCGTTTCGTCTCCTTTGTACCCGGAATAGAAACAAACGATGATTTTCTCGGCCACGGAAGTTATTCTCTATTTTTAGAAATCATTATAAAGCCACGTCTTTCCTGCTGTCAAAAAAGAAAGGTAAACAATATCGTCAAATCCACGAAAATCGTTGGAGCGACCTTGAGGATTTAGCCTTCCTGAGCCGTTCTTTGAGGGCATCCAACGAAAGTTGACGCAGATTGAAAACATATTGTCAAATGAGAATTACCTCATTATAATGAGTCCAAGTCGTCGGAGCCCGCGCCTCGACAAAAGTTCAGGAGGAAAGAATGGCCAACAAATTTCCCTCTGGTCAAATTCCCAACATCATCATCCTGGGAGCCGTCTGGGGTCTTGCCGAAGCGAGCCTGGGCCTGGGGCTTCAAAAATGCGCTTCCCTGGCCTCTGGCTCGATCATGACTGCGGTGGCGCTCTTTTTTATTGCCGCGACCTGGATCCTGACGCGCCATTTTATCGGTCTCGTCATCGCTGTTTTCCTTGTCAGCCTGATGAAGATGTTTGACGCCTTCCTGCTTTCTCTGCCGCTTCGCCACGGCGCTGTCGCCAATCCCATTTTTGCTTTCTGGACCGAAGCCCTGGCTTTTCTCGTCATCGTCATCGTCCTCAAAGAAACGCTCGTCCAGAAAAAATCCGGTCAGGCCGTCCTCGGAGGTCTCTCCGCCCTTGCCGCAGTCAACCTTTTTCCTCTGGCGAAGTTCGCCACCGGCATCCCCGCCTGCATTTTCCCCGGCACAAATTATCCCTTATCTCTTTATTACGCCCCTCTCGCGGTCGGCCTTTCTCTCCTCACGGTTCCGTTGGGTTTCCTGGTCGGGGAAAAGATTGCAGTTGCCCAGGCGAAGCAAGTGGCTCTCGGCCGGATGCGGGCTTCCCGCTATATCGTGACGCCTGCTGCTCTAATCTTGTGCCTGCTTATCATCGCCATCATCCATTTGGCGGGATAAGGGCAGGGCTTTCAAGAGGAGATTTCCGATGGAAAAGACGTCTCGGAAAAAAAGAAAGACATATACCAGGCGGGCCTTTTTAAGAGGATTCGGGGGTGGTGCGGCCGGAGCGGCTCTGGCCACAAGGTTTTTAGGACAAACCCAGCCGGCTTCTCAGTCGGGCGTCTCTGCCGCTCCTGTTTTCTCTAAAAAGGCTGTCGTCTTCAGCGTCAACGGAAAAAAGGTCTCGCTGGAGGTGGAGCCCAGGGAAACGTTGCTCGAAGTCTTGAGAGAAAAACTTGGGCTGACCGGGACTAAAAGGACCTGCGACCGCGGAGAGTGTGGAGGATGCACTGTCCTCCTGGACGGCCAGCCCGTTTACGCCTGCCTTTTTCTGGCTTGCCGGGCTGACGGCAGGTCGGTCACGACCGTCGAGGGACTGGCTCAGGGAGAAACGCTCCATCCCGTCCAGCAGGCGTTCATCGACAAAGATGCCTATCAGTGCGGGTTCTGTACCCCCGGTTTCATCATGTCTTCAGTCGCCCTCTTAAGGAATAACCCGGCGCCTTCTCTGGATGAAATCAAGGCCGGCCTCAGCGGCAACATGTGCCGCTGCGGAAACTACACTAAAATCTATGAGGCTGTCGAGGCGGCTTCTAAAAGCATGAGGAAGGCCTAAAATGGAAAAACAAGAATTCAAGATCATCGGCCGGCCCACGCCGAGGGTTGATGGAAAATTGGTTGTCACGGGCAAGGCGAAATATACCCATGACCTGTCCTTTGAAGACATGCTTTACGCAAAAATCCTGCGGTCGCCTTATGCCTCGGCTGAAATCATCGGCATGGACCTCAGTCAGGTCCGGAGTCTCCCCGGAGTCCTGGCTGTCCTCCAGCTGAAAGAGGGCCGGGTGAAATATGAAGGCGAGCAGGTCGCCGCTGTGGCTGCCGAAGACGAGAAGACGGCTGAGAGAGCCCTTAAGCTGATCAAGGTCGACTACAAGGTTCTTCCGCATGCAGTCACGCCGGAACAAGCTATGACTGAAGGAGCTCCGCAAGTTCACGGGTCGGCCAACGTGGAGAAAATCAAGGAATACAGCCGGGGCAACGTGGCCAAGGGATTTTCGGAGGCCGAGGTCACTTTCGAGCGCACGTACAGGACGGCCGTAGAAATTCATCATCCCGCGGAAACTCACGCCAGCATCGCCCAGTGGGAAGAAGACCGATTGACCGTCTGGGATTCCACGCAGGGCATTTTCAGCGTCCGCGACGGCCTGGCCGAGGCCCTTCATATTCCTGCCAGCAAGGTCAGGGTGATCAAGACCTATATGGGAGGGGGGTTTGGCTCCAAGCTCTTTGTCAATGAGCATACTATCGTCGCGGCCAAGCTGGCCAAGGAAACCGGCCGGCCCGTGAAAATAGTGCTCACCCGTAAAGAGAACTCGCTCTGCGTCGGCAACCGGCCTACGAGCCTTATCACCATAAACGCAGGTGCGAAAAAAGACGGGACGTTGACCTGCCTGACGATGAAAAATTACACGAGCGGCGGCCTGGCCCGCGGAGATGAATGCTCCGAGCCTTTGATCGACATCTACAAATGCCCCAACGTGAAGGTCGAGGAGTACACCGTCTTCACAAATACCGGCGCATCGCGGCCGACCAGGGCGCCCGGCCATGTCCAGGGAACATTTGCCTTCGAGGGATTCCTGGAAGAACTGGCTGCCAAGTTAGGTCTTGATCCATTGGAGCTCAGAAGAAAAAACTACACCACGGCCAATGAAGGACAGACTGGAATCCCCTACTCTTCTAAAGGCCTGGACAAATGCTACGAGCTGGGAGCGGAAAAGATTGGCTGGGAGCGGAGAAACAAACAACCGTGTGACGGACCTGGAATAATCAAACGCGGCCTGGGAATGGCCAGCCAGATCTGGTGGGGCGACGGAGTCCCCGGCACTCTCGCCGACATCAAAGTTTATCCTGACGGGAGCGTCGAAGCCATATCCGGGACACAGGACATCGGCACAGGGACCCGGACCTTCATGGCCATGGTCGCTGCTGAAACACTTGGGCTCGAGCCCAAGGATATCACCATCAGGATCGGCGACACGCTATATCCATGGGCTGTACTTTCCGGAGGGAGCCTGACAAATCCTTCTGTGGCCCCTGCCGTAAGGGACGCGGCGCTGAAAGCCGCCGACCATCTTAAGAACTTGGCTGCCGAAAAATTAAAAATCGCCGCCTCGGATGTCGTCATCGAAAACAAACGGTTCTTAGATAAGAACAATCCCGGCCGTTCCCTCACCTTTCAAGAAGTCACTAAAGAGCTGCGTCGGGAAGCTGTCTTTCACGGCGAGAGAGGCGGCCTCCCGCCCGGGTTCGCTTATAACACCTTTGGGGCGCACTTCGCTGAGGTGGAGGTCGATATGGAGACCGGCCAAGTCAAAGTCATCAAGGTCGTGGCCGTCCATGAAATCGGGAGGGTGATCAACAGGCTGACGGCCGAGAGCCAAGTGGTCGGAGGCGTCACCCAGGGGGTGAGCACGGCTCTCTTCGAAGAACGCGTCCTGGATGAGAACACGGGAAGAATGGTGAACACGGGCCTGCAAAATTACAAACCCGCCACCTCTATGGACATTCCGGAAATCGTGCCGATTTTTGTCGACCTCGTTGACCCTCGGATCAATAACCTCGGGACAAAGGGGCTCGGAGAACCGCCGCGCATCCCCAGCTCCGCCGCCGTGGCCAATGCCGTTTTCAATGCCGTTGGAGTGCATGTCCGCGAGATCCCGATGACTCCCGACAAAGTACTTCAGGCCCTGCGAGTGAAGGGGGCGACCTCATGAAAAACTTTAGCCTGGCAGAACCCCAGTCAATAGAACAGGCCCTGGCACTTCTTTCCAAGGGTGGAGAAAGGGTCATGCTCATGTCCGGCGGGACCGACCTGATCACGGAAATCAAAGAAGGAACCGCTGAGCCAAACATCGTCATCGACCTCAAGACAATACCGGGGCTCTCGTATATTAAAAAAGAAAAGGACGGCGTCCGGATTGGCGGCCTGACCACTGTGGCCGACCTGGCTCGAGACCCGCTCATCCGGCAGGAATACCCAGGACTTAACCAAGCCGCTCTCGCGGTCGCCACCCCCCAAATCCGCAACGTCGGCACCGTCGGCGGCAACCTCTGCCAAAGGCCGCGCTGCTGGTACTACAGGGATTCGCAGGTCATCTGCCGCAAGAAGGGAGGGAGCCAGTGCTTCGCCTACAAGGGACGGAATAAATATCATGCCATCTTCGGCGGAGGGATGTGCTATATCGTCTATCCCTCAGACCTCGCTCCCGCCCTGATCTCTTTCGACGCTCAAGTCGTGATCAGCTCTCCTCGCGGGGAGAAGACCCTGCCTCTCGCGGATTTTTACGCCCTCCCCTCCAAAAACGTTCGGAGGGAAAATATCCTCGGCCCCGACGAACTCCTGCGCGAGGTCAAAATCCCCTCGGCCAAAAAGGAAGATCAAAGCACCTACATCAAGCTCAAGGAGAGAGGGGCATGGGATTTCGCGCTTGTCTCCGCCGCGGTCAAGGGGACTGGTTCGGGGGCAGGCTTGGTTGACTTGAGAATCGTCTTGGGAGGAGTGGCCCCGATCCCCTGGAGGCTGGAAAAAGCGGAAGAGGCCCTGAGAAAAAAGAAGGTCAGCGAAGTTCTCATTAAGGAGGCCGCCCGAGCCGAGCTTGCGGAAGCGAAACCACTGGAGGAAAACGGCTACAAAAAGCAGCTGGTCGAGGCCGCTCTCGTCCGCGCGCTCGTAAGCATGGTTTAGAATCTATCGAGGCCGGAAAGGGCCAGAGGAAAAAAATGAGGCATCCTAAACCGATTAACTTTATTCTTCTTATTCTCTTTATTCTTTTCGCGGCCGGGGCCTCTCAACCCGCTCTCTTTTGCTTGCCCTTGGAGCGCGGCGTTGAAAGCGTCTTGCTCCCACAAGAAAAAATAACTTTGGCTGTTCTTTTCCCATCCGAGGACACCATCAAGGATTTGGTGGCATTGAGGGAGAATGGTCTTATCGATATTCCGCAACTCGCGGTTTTAGGCGTTTATCATGAGAAGGAGCTCACCGATTATAAAAAAGCGCAGGAATACGTAAGTGCTCATAACCTGGATTGGATCATTTTTCATCCCGTCTCCGGGCCACTCGCCCCGAACGATCTTTTTAAAAGAAATTCCTGCTCCGCGGAGTTTGAAAAGATATTCAAAGAATCCGACGGCATCATTTTTTTCGGCGGGCCTGACATTCCGCCATCCCTTTACGGGGAAAAAACAAGTCTTTTGGCAAGGATAGAAGATCCCTACCGTCATTTCCTCGAGGTCTCGTTTATTTTCCATCTCCTGGGCGGGACTCAGGACCAGTCCTTCAAACCTCTCCTGGAATCCCGGCCACAATACCCCATTCTCGGCATTTGCCTCGGAAGCCAGACTCTTAACGTCGGAACAGGAGGCACGCTCACCCAGGACATCTGGTCGGAAATCTACGGCAAGACCTATCTCGAGGACGTCATCGGCCTGGGCTATGAAAATTGGCACCAGAGCCCCTTTGACAGACTCACTCCAAAAGATGACTATGTCTCTCTCCATCCGGTCAAGCTTGACGGAAAAGGAAAATTTTGCACCCCTTTCGGGTTTGACCCCAAGGATACTCCTTACGTCTTGTCCACCCATCATCAGCAGGCGGAAAAGCTGGGCCAAGGCCTCCGCGTCATCGCCACATCACTGGACGGGAAAGTCGTGGAAGCCATAGAGCACGAGCGCTATCCCAATGTTCTGGGCGTGCAATTCCATCCCGAAGCCCCTCAGCTGTATGATCCTGCCGCCCGCGTCAGGTTCACGCCGGAGGACAGGGAACGCGTGAACCCGAGAACTTTCCTGGAGGAACATCCTCCCAGCCTGGCATTCCACCAAAAAATCTGGGCCTGGTTCTCTCAAAACCTGACGGGGACGCGTCCCAAGGGGACAGGTCAATAAACTAACCGGATCCGTTCGAGTATCCAAAAATTGCCAATAGAAAATTCTGGCTGCCCCTAGATGAGGTGTTTTCAAAACGTTACCGGTAATCAGGGCAACACCCAACGGGTGGCGCGGCCGGGGGGCCCCTCAACGCCCGGAGCGTTTGACGCCTCCGGAATTTTCGTTTGCCTAACCAACAGAATGGGCCGCGAGGATATTGAGGGGTGTGCCGCGACAGGACCCGTTGGCGAGTCCCAGCGGCAATTTCAGGTGATCCCTTGTTGATTGACTATATTATACTTTTATTATAGGATTAGTATGATTTATTCTTGAGAAAAGGAGCCTTTGATGAAAAGGTACATGATTCCTCGCGTCTCGCACTGCAAGAGCGGCTGCCAACGCGCATCCTGAGCACGATGTCAAACTGCTCTTCAGACAACACGAAGCCCATCTTGAGCCAGGAGCAATGGTCGTAAAGATGGGCTTTTTTGTTCCCCTCTCCCCGCCTCAACCAGAAGCGCGGATGATTTTCTTGATAATGGAAGAGGTTGCATGGCCTTTAACGTAAGGCACGATGACGACCTTTCCTCCCGCCGCCTCAACTTCCTTCTTCCCGACGACTTCTTCCGGCTTCCAGTCGCCACCCTTGACCAAGACGTCCGGGAGCAGAGCGGCGATAATCTTCTGCGGCGTCTCCTCGGAGAAGGAGGTCAGGTAATCGATGGCCTCGATGGCTTCGAGGATTTCCCATCTCTCGGCCAGCGGGAAAACAGGCCGTGACGGCCCCTTGAGTTTCCGGACAGAAGCGTCATCGTTGAGCGCGACGACGAGGACATCGCCCTGCTTTTTGGCCTCCTGGAAGAGCCGGACATGGCCGGCGTGAATGAGGTCAAAGCAGCCGTTGGTGAAAACGACTCTTTGGCCCTGCCTCTTAAGCTTTCGGCGAACTTGGAGAAAATCCCGGAGCTTATAGATTTTTCTTTGTTTCGCTTTTTTTGCCATGGTCTCTTTTTATCATTTTTCCCGGGCAGGTCTCATCTGAATTCCGGGCGAAAAGCTCCAAATATGGCTGACGCGGCTGATTCCAACATCCTTGGAGGTCGAAGCGACCAGGAAGGAATTAAGGTTCCTATGATAATCGTAGGGATAGCCGTCCTTTTTATGCACCGCGACATCCAGGTAATAAGTCCCGTTGATAAACCCCAGCTTCTCCATCCGGCAAGTGACCTTCCCCTCACCCACGATGGAGACCGGCTCAAGGTCCTCGAGATGGGTGTTCGTGCCGTAGCAGGAGATGCCCTGAGAGTTGAAGATTCCGATCCCGAAGACGAAATCGTCAATGCAGGAAGGGGCCGCGACCTCCATCTCGATGATCATTCCTTCGTCGGGTGAATAGACATTTTTGGGCTGTCCCTCCAAGTTTTTCAGGCTGACCTTCCTGATCTCAATTTCTCTCTTACCCCAGCGGTTTTCGCGCCTTCCTTCTTCCCATTTCTGCTCTTCGGCGGTTTCCAGGCGGCGCCTCTCGAAATCTTTTTCCTGCTTTTCCGCGACATCCTGGAGGTAGGCATCGATAACCCTCTTGGCCTCTCCGATAACCTGGATCCGGCCGCCCTTGAGCCAGGCGACACGGTCGCAAATCTTGTCCACCGTGCTCAGGTCATGGCTGACGAAGAGGATGGTCTTTCCCCGGCGCCGGAAATCATCGATCCGGTCCAAGCATTTGGGAACGAAGGAGGCGTCGCCGACCGCCAGGACCTCATCGATGAGCAGGATGTCCGGGTTGACGTTGATGGCGATGGCGAACCCGAGCCTCATATACATGCCCGAAGAATAGGTCTTGACCGGCGCATCAATAAAATTCTCAAGCTCAGCGAACTCGACGATCTCGTCGAATTTAGCACTGATCTCCTTTTTGGTCAGACCCAGCATGATCCCGTTGATATACACATTCTCCCGTCCCGAAATCTCCGGATGAAACCCGGCTCCGAGCTCGATCAGCGCCGAGACTTTTCCTTCCGTCTTAATCCTTCCCTGAGTCGGCTTGGCGATCCCGGCGACAAGCTTGAGCAGGGTGCTTTTTCCCGACCCGTTCTCCCCGATCACCCCGAACGTCTGGCCTTTTTCCACTCGGAGAGTGATGCCGTCAAGGGCCGTCACCAATTCGTCGGCTCGGAGCGCCTTGAAGAGGTCTCCCTTGACTAGGGCGCTTTTGAACGTCTGAAAGCGGTGCCGGGCAGAATATTTCTGGTAGACGCGGGAGACATTTTCCACGACGATGGCCGGCATTTACACCTCCTCCGGGAAGGAATCCCGAAGTCTGTCGAAAATGGTGTAGCCGATGATGAAAAGGACGAGCGCAGCCAGGAACGTCACGCCCAGCTTCTTCCAGCGAATCATGCTTCCATAAAAAAGGCAGTTCTGGTAGCCCATCATGATATGGGTCATGGGGTTGATGTTGAGGAAAGCCCGGAGCCAGGAGGAGCTCTGGATCGTGCCGAAGGTCATCGGATAGACGATGGGAGTGGCGAAGAACCAGAACGTTAGCCAGTTCGACAAAAGGTCTTTGATGTCCCGGAAATGAACGGTCAGAGAGGAGATCAGGAGGCTGAACCCGAGGGTGAAAACATACTGGACGAGAATCACAACGGGCAGAAAGAGCAGAAAAACGGTATACGCCCTGCCGAAGAGAGGAATAAACAAAAGAAGGATCGGAAGCCCAAGGCTGAAGTGAACGAAGTTGCTGGTCACCGCGACGATGGGGAGGATCTCGGCGGGAAAGAGGATCTTCTTGATCAGATTGCCGTGGGTCATCAGGACATTGGCCGACTCCAGGGAGGATGAGGAGAACCAGGTCCAGGGCAGAATCCCGCAAAAAAGGAAAAGGGCATAGAATTTGGGCGAGCTCCCGAGCGTCGGGTCGCGGGGCTGGAGGATGAACCCGAAGACCACGGTATAGACGAGCATCAGAAGGAGGGGGTTGAAAAAGGACCAGAGGAACCCGAGAACGGTCCCGCGATACCGAGCTTTGAGCTCCCGGACGACCAGATTCTGGATCAGGACGCGGTATTTGTACAATTCTCCAAGATTCTTAAAGAAGCGCGCCACGGGTTTCTCCTGCGAAAATTTTTTTCATCTCCGCTGTGTATTCCCCGCCGTCGTCATAGAGAAAAAGAGGCGGCAGATTCTTGAGACACGATGGGGACAGGCCGCACTCGGCCAAAAACCAGCGGGCTTCACTCCCGCTCCTCGAAGAAACAAAACGAAGCGTCTTGATGTTCAGGTTGTTCCTCGTGAGGGCCTTGTCAAAGTCTTCTTTCCTCTTGGCCGGATAGATAAAATAGGCGCGGCCGTTCTTCTTCAAGAGCCTTCCGGTGAGGTGCATTATATCAAAAATATCACATTTAATCTCATGTTTGGCGACGGATTTTTCTTCGGACAGGCTCAGGTGTCCGCTGATCTTGCTGATGTAGGGAGGATTGGAGAAGATGACATCGAACTTGTTTCTGGGGTGATACATTCTTAGGTCCTGCTGGAGCAGCATAATCCTTTCCTCAAGCCGGTTGAGCCGGATATTCCGCTGGGCCAGATCGGCCAGGCTTTCCTGAATCTCCAAACAAACGATCCGCCGGAAAGGCTTCCGGCTGAGGAGCAGCGAAATGATGCCGTTCCCCCCGCCGAGGTCAAGCAGGAGGTCGGATGCTTTGGTCTCGATGAAGTCCGCGAGAAGAGGCGCGTCTACCGAGAAGCGATAGCCCTTTTTTTTCTGGATGACGCGGATGCGGCCGTGGTAGAAGGAGTCGAGCGTCTCATCCTCAGCCGCGCGAAGACTTTTTCTCTTCATCTTGGTTCAATTCGGTGAAAACCAGCACCTTCTCGGGCTGGATTTCGGCGAATCCCCCCCGGACAACAAATTCCTCTTCTCTTTTGGCCATCCGATAGGACAGGACGCCCTTCCCCAAGGCAGCCACCAAAGGCCGATGGCCCGGCAGGATTCCCAGGGAACCCTCCAGGCTCGGCAGGGTCACTTCATCGACCTGGGCGTCTACAAGCAGCTTCTTGGGCGTGATGACTTTAAGGTATAGGGAAGAAGGAAGATTCTGGCTCATGCGGCTTGCAGTTCCTCGGCCCGTTTGACGACTTCATCGATCGTCCCGGCCATATAAAACGCCTGCTCAGGCTTGTCATCGTGCTGCCCGTCCACGATCTCCTTGAATCCCTTGATCGTCTCTTCAATAGGGACGTATTTGCCGGCCCGTCCGGTGAATTCCTCGGCGACATGAAAAGGCTGAGAGAAGAACCGCTGGATCTTCCTGGCCCGGGCCACGATCAGCTTGTCTTCATCGGAAAGCTCTTCGATGCCGAGAATGGCGATGATATCCTGAAGGTCTTTGTACCGCTGCAGGATTTCCTTCACCCGCCGGGCAACCCGGTAATGCTCCTCGCCGATGACGCGAGGGTCCAGAATCCGGGAATAGGAATTCAGCGGGTCGACAGCCGGATAGATGCCGATGTCTGTCAGGGCCCGGGAGAGGTTGGTCGAAGCATCAAGATGAGAAAACGTCGTGGCGGGAGCCGGGTCGGTGAAATCGTCGGCCGGAACATAGATGGCCTGGACGGATGTGATCGACCCTTTCTTGGTGGAGGTGATCCTCTCTTCCAGCTCTCCGATCTCGGTAGCCAGGTTGGGCTGATAACCCACCGCTGACGGCATGCGGCCGAGGAGCGCGGATACCTCCGAGCCGGCCTGGACGAACCGGAAGATATTGTCGATAAAAAGCAGGATGTCTTGATTCATCTCGTCGCGAAAATATTCGGCCACCGACAGCGCGGCCAATCCCACTCGAAGCCTGGCCCCGGGAGGCTCGGTCATCTGGCCGTAGATCAACGACGTCTTGCCGAGGACGCCCGACTTCTTCATCTCCAGCCAGAGGTCATTGCCTTCTCTTGTCCTCTCGCCGACGCCCGCAAAAACAGAGTATCCGCCGTGCTTCAGGGCGACATTGTGAATGAGCTCCTGGATGATGACCGTCTTTCCCACACCCGCGCCGCCGAAAAGCCCGATCTTTCCGCCCTTCAAGAAGGGCTGGATCAGGTCGATGACCTTAATCCCTGTTTCGAACATCTCCAGCTTGGTGTTCTGCTGCTCGAGCGTGGGCGCCAGCCGGTGAATAGGATATTTTTTCTTGGCCGCGACGGGGCCCAGGTGGTCCACAGGCTCGCCGATGACGTTCAGCACGCGGCCGAGGGTTTCCTCGCCCACGGGAACTTCGATCGGTCCTTCCTGGTCGACGGCTTTCATGCCCCGCGCCAGACCATCCGTGGGATGCATGGAGACACAGCGGACTTTGTCCTCGCCGATATGTTGCTCGACTTCGACAATGATGTCCACCGGCATGGGCGTCTCGAACCCTTCACTGGTGATCCTGATGGCGTTATAGATCTCAGGCAGTTGCATCTCCTTGAATTCGACATCCACCACAGGTCCGATAACCTGGACGACTCTCCCCGCTCTCTTGTATTTTTTTTCGTCGGTCATATTCTTCTCCAAATGCGCCCTATTTGGCCATGGCTTCTACGGCCGTCATGATCTCGAGAAGCTCCTTGGTGATCAAAGCCTGCCGAATCTTGTTCAGGTCAAGCACCAGGTCAGAGATGAGGTCTTCCGCGCTCTTGGTCGCGTTCTCCATGGCCATCATCCGGGCGGCCTGTTCGGCAGCCAAAGATTCAAAAAAGCAGTGATAGACCTGAGTCTCGAGATAAAGAGGCAAGAGGCACCGAAGAAGCAGGTCTGGCTCTGGTTCCCAATCGGGAGGCCACGAATCGACGGTGCTCTCCTCTCCCGGTCGCGCAAGAGGCAGGATCTGGGCTACCGTTATCCGCGGAGCAAGGATGGACTTGAACTCGTTATAGACGGCATAAACGGCATCCACTTTGGCGTAAACGTACTGCCGCATCAGAAGATGCGCGATATCTTTCAGATCCCTCAGGGTGAGCTTTTCCACTCTATCCGCATAGGCCCGCTGGATGCGGTAGGGGTGCTTTTTAAAGAAATTGACCGCCTTCTTTCCGACCAAGACAAGGCTGATTTCAGAATGAGCGGCCTTCTCTCCGATAAAAGCGTGCGCTCTCGCCAGCAGGTTGGAATTGAAGGCACCGCACAGTCCTTTGTCCGAGGTGATGACCATGATCAGCACTTTTTTTTCTTCGCGGCGGTCAAGAAGCGGCGACGTTTGCCGTCCGGCCCAGGAGGAGATTCTCTCAAGCAAACCGGGCAGATTATGCCACTGCGGCCTCCCCTCAAAGACGGTGCGCTGGGCCTTTTTGAATTTAGCCGTTGAGACCGTCTTCATGGCCTGGGTAATCTGCTGCGTATTTTTAACACTTTTGATTCGTCTTCTGAGGTCGATAAGAGCGGGCATTTTATTCTTCTTTTTTAAACACCTGACTGAATTCCTGCAGAGCGGAGGCAATAGCTTCGTCGAGCGCTGCGTCTAAAGCTTTCTTCTCTGCGACCTTCTTGAGAATGTCAGGATGCTCTTTTCCCAGATATTGAAAGAGCTTCGTTTCATACTCTCTGATCCTGTTTACGGGAAACTCGTCCAGAAAGCCTCTGTTTCCGGCATAGATGACGAGGATCTGTCTCTCGACGGGCATCGGAGCATACTGGCTCTGCTTGAGGACCTCTGTCAGCCGTTCTCCCCTGTCGAGCTGGGCTTGACTCGCCCGGTCCAGCTCGGTCCCGAATTGGGCAAAGGTCACGAGGTCCCTGTACTGGGCCAGGTCAAGGCGCAGTTTGCCGGCGACTTGCTTCATGGCTTTGATCTGCGCGTTCCCCCCAACGCGGGAGACCGAGATCCCGACATTGATGGCCGGCCTGATCCCGGCATTGAACAGCTCCTGCTCCAGGTAGATCTGCCCGTCCGTGATGGAAATGACATTGGTGGGAATATAGCCTGAAACATCACCGGCCTGGGTCTCAATGATGGGCAGGGCCGTCAGGCTCCCGCCGCCGTGCTCGTCATTGAGCTTGGCCGCCCGCTCGAGCAGCCTCGAGTGAAGATAAAAAACATCCCCCGGGTAGGCCTCGCGTCCGGGAGGCCGGCGAAGAAGGAGGGAGATCTCGCGGTAGGCCGCTGCATGTTTGGAAAGATCGTCATAGATAAGAAGGGCATGCTTGCCCTTGTCACGAAAATATTCGCCCATGGCGCAGCCGCTGTACGGCGCCAGATACTGAACCGGGGACGGGTCGCTGGCCGATGCGGCCACGACAATGGTGTAATCCATGGCCCCGTAGTCTTCCAGAGTCTTGATGCTATAGGCGACCGTAGAATTCTTCTGCCCGATGGCCACATAGATGCAGACGACGTTAGCGTCCTTCTGGTTGATGATGGTGTCGAGAGCAATGGCGGTTTTCCCTGTTTGGCGGTCGCCGATGATCAGCTCCCTCTGGCCGCGGCCGATGGGGAACAGGGCGTCGATGGCCTTGATTCCTGTCTGCAGAGGTTCCCTGACAGGCAGGCGGTCGACGACTCCGGGCGCCAGGCGTTCGACCATCATGAAATCATCTGTCTTGATGGCGCCCTTCCCGTCCAAGGGCTGGCCCAGCGGATTAACGACACGTCCGATGAGAGAAGGGCCGGCGGGAACCTGCATGATCCTGTGGGTTCTCTTGACGAGGTCGCCCTCCTTCACAAGATGACTTTCCGCCAAAAGGACGGAGCCGACGCTTTCCTCCTCCAGGTTGAGCGCCAGACCGAAGACATTGCCCGGAAACTCGAGCAGTTCGTTGTACATGACCCGGTCGAGACCGTAAATCCGGGCCACCCCGTCTCCCACGGAGGTGACTGTTCCGACCTCTCTGATATCAATTTCCGCCCGGTATCCCTCTATCTGCTGTTGAATTATCTTGGTGATCTCATCGGCTTTGATTTCCATTGTTCTTTTACCCTTCGCTAATTTTTTCTTTGAGTTTCGATAGGTGCCCCTTTATGGAAGCATCATAGACGATATTCCCCTTCTTGAGAGAAATCCCGGCGACGAGTCCGGGCTCGATTTTAAAGGTCAAGTCAACCGGTCTCTTCTCCATGCGCTCAAGCTGCGCCTTGAGCCTTGATTTCTGGGCTCCGGTCAGAGCGACCACAGAGCATGCCTCAAACGTGGACACTCCTTTGTGTTCGTTCCAGAATACGGGAATAGCCTGGAGAATATCGCCGAGAAGAGGGAGGCGACTGTGTTCAAGCAGGAGGCCAATGAACCGCTTCGTCTTTTCAGAGAAAGAAGAGGCGGCCAGGATTTCCATGATAATTTGCCCCTTTTTCTTGGCCGCAACAAAGGGGCTCGCCAGAACGTCTGCCAGGTCCTGGCGCGTGGAGAGGAGCGTCGAGAACTCGGCCAGTTCCCGGCTGACGGCGTGGTATTCTTTCTCATCCCCGAGGGCGCTCGCCAACCCCTGGGTATATCTTTTAACCAGAATCTGATTTCTCATAAAGCTTCCCTAATCCTTCGATGGACTCGTCGATAAGACGAGCGTGGATGTCCGGCGTCAGGCGCCTCTCGATTTTCGCCTGTGCCAGAGAGACGGCCAGTTCGGCCGCATATTCTCTAAGTTCCCGCCTGACCTTCTGGGCATGAGCCTCGATTTCCTGCCGGGAAAAATCCTTGATTCTCTCCGCTTCCCGGCGGGCCAAAGACTGAATCCGCTCTTTCTCTTTCCGGCCTGCTTCTTCTCCGTCCTTTCTGATCGCTTGAATTTCTGCTCCCAGCCCCTGAATCTGCTTCTTTATAGCTTCAAACTTTTCCTCGGCTTCTCTTCTCGCTCTCTCTGTTTCCTGGATTGTTTTCTTAATGGAGAGCGCAAGTTCCTCCAAGAACTTCCGCAGGGGCTTGGCCAGAAGAAAGGCCAACCCTCCGAAAAGGATAACAAAATTTACGCTTTTCGCCAGGAAATCGATCCAAGCCGAGCTCTGGACCTTTTCCTCGGATAAAGAAAAGCACAAAAAGAGGGGGAGAACAAGCAAGAGGAAAATGGTCTGAATTCTTCGCGGCATCAGTTTAAAAACTTCTTCTCTATGGCTTCCGCCAGAGCCGAGGTCTCTGATTCAAGCTTCCCTTTGAGGTCTTTGATCGTCCGGTCCAAGTCGGCTCGCGCCTTCTCCACCTGGCCCTTATACTCTGCGCTCATCTCGGCAAGCATCCGGTTTTTCTCTTTAAGCCCTTCCGCCAGGAGCGTCTCCCTTGCGGACTCGGCCGCCGCTTTTGCTTGTTTAATGGCCAGTTCGATCTCCTGAATGCCTTTTTGTTGGGACGTAACGGCGTCTTCGTAGGCCTTCTTGTTCCCTTGGATTTCTTTTCTTCGTTCGTCCCTGACGCGCCGGACCGGGTTAAAAAACACTCTGGTAAGGACGAAAACAAGGATCCAGACGATGAGAAAGACAATAATGACATTGCCGCTGATGGACAGCATATTTTAAAAGCCCAGACGGAAAATTAGGGCAAAAATTTACCATTTTTACCCCAAAAAAGCAAGCTCACTGGGGCGGGTCCTCGAGGGAACCGTTCCTCAGAAAGGCCCACTTGGGAAAATGCTTTTTGACCTCTCCTACCAGGAAGAGAGAGCCTGTGACCAGAAGCGAGCCCCGGTCCGGAGTGAGCTCAAGGGCTTTTAGAATAGCCTTTTTGGGGTCCGGCTCCAGGAAAACCCTCCGTCCCATCGCCGCGACCCGCGCTTTGATGCGTCGAGGAGCGGCCGCCCTTTTATAGGGAAAGCTGGTGAGAAAGATCGTCTTCGCCAGAGGAAAAAGGAGGCCCGCCACCTTACGGATTTCCTTGTCCTTCATGATGCCGAAAACGAGGGTGCGGGGCCGGGGGAGGAAATTTCGGGCGTAGGCTCGGACGGCTTTGGCTCCTTCTTCGTTGTGAGCTCCATCCAGTATGACCACCGGCCGACGGGAGACAATTTCAAGGCGGCCAGGCCAGCGGGCTTCGCTGACCCCCTGGAGAATCTTTTCCTTTTCCAGTTTCTTCCACCGCTTGCTTAGTTCCAGGGCCGCCACGATGGCCACAGCGGCGTTTCTTCCCTGGTGTTCTCCCGGAAGCGCAGGCGTATAGCGAAATATCTTCCCATTGCGGCGGTAAGAAAAACGATATCCTGTCCGGGCTTTCTGCAGACGAAACGCGCCCGGCTCATCGAAGACTCCCAAGAAGGGCGCTCCTAATTCCCCAGCCCTCTTTTTGATGACCTCAGAGGCCCGTCCCTTCGAGGGGCCGCAGACAACCGGGACGCCGGATTTGATAATTCCCGCCTTTTCAAAAGCGATCCGGCCCAGGGTTCTGCCGAGGAATTCCTGGTGGTCTTTGGAAACCGTCGTGATCACCGATACCAGGGGAGCAACGACATTCGTGGCATCCAGCCGCCCGCCCATCCCCACCTCGAGCACGGCCATATCGACAGGCTGTGTTTCGAAATACAGAAAAGCCAGGCAGGTCAGGATCTCGAAATGGGTTGGAGTTGAGGATAGCTCTCCCGCCTCGACGAGCTTTTCGACTTTTTCTTTAAGCAGTGAGAGCAGCCGGCAGAATCTCCGCGGGGAGATGGGCTCTTCTCCAATCCTGAATCGTTCTTCGATCCTGACCAGGTGCGGGGAGGTATAGAGTCCCACCCGAAAGCCATGAAGAGACAGGATCTTGGCCAGCATGGCGCAGACCGACCCCTTCCCGTTTGTCCCGGCGACCAAAACAGAGGGATATTTCTCGTGGGGCAGGCCTAAGCCCGAAAGGACGGTCCTGACATTATCCAGGCCGAACTTGACCCCGGTCGTTTGAATTCCCTGGAGATATTCCTGACACTGCCCATAGTTCATTGATACCTGTTCAGGAACAGCCTGAGCGTTTTGATGACATAATTGCGCACGCTCCGTCTTTCGACCACATCATCCAAGAGCCCGTGTTTAAGAAGGAACTCCGACTTCTGAAATCCCTTGGGCAATTTTTCCTTGATGGTCTGTTCGATGACTCTCGGCCCGGCAAACCCGATCAGCGCATTGGGCTCGGCGATATTCAGGTCCCCCAGCATGGCATAGCTCGCAGTGGTCCCTCCGGTGGTGGGGTCCGTCAAGAGCGAAATAAAAGGCAGCTTGGCCTGACCCAAGCGCGCCAGAGCGGCACTTGTCTTCATGAGCTGCATGAGGGAGAGCGCTCCTTCCTGCATCCGGGCTCCGCCTGAACAGGAGATAATGATCAGGGGGAGTTTCTCGGCGCAGGCTCTCTCGATAGCCCGGGTAATCTTCTCTCCGACGACAGAGCCCATGCTCCCGCCCATAAAAAAGAAGTCCATGGCCGAGACGATCGTCTCGACCCCCCCAATCTTACCTCGGGCATTGATAACCGCTTCATTGAGCCCCGTCTTTTTCTTGTTCTCCGCAAGCCGGACCGTATACTTTTGAGTATCCTCAAAATGGAGCACGTCAAGGGGGAAAATATTTTCATCCAGGATCTTGAACTTGCCCTCATCGAAAAGGATCTCCAGCCGCTCCTTCGCGGTCAGTCGGAAATGAAAATTGCAGGCAGGGCAGACGTTCTTATTGTCCAGGATATCCTGCTTGTACAGGATCTTCTGACAATTATTGCACCGTGTCCAGAGGTTCGTCATCGCCCGGGTTGTTCGCCTCTCCAAAGACTATATCTTTTTAGGATATTACGATTTAACTCTTTATTCTTTGGGAGAGGTTCCGGAGGACCTCTGCGGAGTCGGGGAGGTCTTCCTCGATCTCCTCCTCTTCTTCTAGAAGGCTCATCACCGAACGCAACAATCGTTCCTTATCCACCGGTTTCTCAAAATAATCCGACGCGCCAAACGTGGACAGCGCTTCCATCCTGTACTGAGGGCCGCGGTAGAGGCCGGTGACGATGATCACGGGAACCCGGCCGTGTGTTTCGTCAGTAATCCTCTTGGTCAGGTCAAACCCGTGTATTTTGGGCAGAATGGCCTCGAGGATGACAATGTCGGGCTTTTCTTCCCTGAACTTTTCATAGGCGGCCTGGCCGTCGCCGGCTTTTATGACCTGGAATTTCTGGGGCTCAAAAAGAGCGGTCAAGGACTCCAGACTGGCGTTGTCATAATCGACGATCAGGATTTTTTTTTCGGCCATGAGAAGCGGGCAGATTGTAGCCTAAACCGGCCTTCTTGTCAACGAAAAAGGGGCTCGGAGTGTGGGTTCGAAGGCACGCGAATTTTCTCCCGGCGAGGCAAATTGTCATTGCGAGCGACAGCGAAGCAATCCCAAATTGAGATCGCCACGGCATCTTCGATGCCTCGCGACGCCCGCTCCGCTTCCGGACGGCCTTCTTCACCCACACACCTCGCCCTATTCTAACATAAGGAAAAATTTGATTTTCTTCAATACGGGGGTATAATATTATTAAAGGCGGAAAATGAAAAAAACTCTGTTTTTGGTTCTAGTTTCTTTATTATGTTCTGCGGTGCTGGTCTCTCAAAGCCTGGTCGAGGTCTCAAAAAAAGAAAAGGAGCGGCGGGAGCAGCTCAAGGGGAAAAACGTCAAGGTGATCACGAACGCTGACCTTAAGCAGATGACCAAAAAGTCGGCTGTAACCACGACCGTTTCCGAGTCCTCGAGTGAAGCAAGCGCCGAGCCCGGCGCAACTGAGTCGCCGCAGGAACCCGAGGCGCCTCTTTCCCCGGGGTCGCAAGAGCAGGAGGCCGAAGGACGTGGAGAGCCAGACTTTGCCCGGGCAGTGCTTCCGGAAACGTTCCTGGTCAATAACCCCGAAGCGGCGCTCTATATGCCGGACGGGAAATATGCGGAAATATCCGTTAATGGTGCCCTTGACCTTGAGGTCAACGCCAAGAATGGTCCGGGAGATGATATCGCCGTCTACGCCAGATGGGCAGGCGGACAGGAAGGGATGCTGGGAAGCCCAGAAGAAATGCCTTTGGATCCTGCGCAGGGAATTATGTCGTATGGCGTTCTTGGGATGAACGAAAGCGGCGATTGGGAGGAAATCGGCCGGGGCAGGGGGATCGGCAGCCCGGAGAAATTTGACCTTGGCAGTATCTCCTCGATAAAAAAAATCCTGATTATCTTTAAACCCCCCAGAATTCCCGCGGTTTCGTATGAACTCCCAACATCGGGCCCGCTCAAGTACACCATGGGCATCGACGCCGTTGTCGCCCTGAACTAAGCCTCCTTCGCACGATCGCCCTAATATCAGCCCACTCTTTCTCGGAGCCATCTTCGTTTCCGTGATTGGGGCGATGATCCAGGGGGGTGGCACGACGTTAGTCCCCGCCTGGAGGATGAGGGGAGGGATGATGTGGTGAGAAGCCCGTATGAGCGAGGAGCGGGCACGGTTCCTCGAAGAGGAGAGCGAGGAGCGAATC
>CAZOKP010000048.1:0-20191 GCA_964580435.1 uncultured Eubacteriales bacterium | reverse complement strand
GGGCGCCGGGGGTGAACCGCGACAGGACCCGCCCCCATCACGGAAATAGAGATGCGATCCCGAAGCAAAATTCTGTTGACAAGGCCGCCAGGTTTGGAATAATCGAATGGCGCCGTGTGTCCGAAAAAAATCCAACCGAAGGAAAACAAAAAGGAGGAAAAATGAGGCAAATCAAGGCCTTGCTCATCCCTGCGCTCTGTGTTCTTCTTCTTCATTCATCAGGTTTTGGGCAAAAAAAACCGGCTCAAACCGGAGTGTCGATTATTCCCAAACCCGCAAAAATCGAGATGCGCTCAGGTTACTTCCAGCTGGGGCCGAAAACCAAGATCGTGATTGAAACGGCGTTCGATGAAGGGATGGCCGTGGGAGAAGAGCTGGCTGCGAAACTGCGTCGGGTGACGGGTCTCCCTGTTGAAGTACTGAAAACAGCCGGCAAAACATTAAAAAATGCAATCATCCTCAGGACGAGCGACAGCTTGGCTAGATTGGGAAACGAAGGATATCTGCTTTCCGTGAGCAAAGGATCGGTCATAATCGAATCCCTGGCCCCGGCCGGGCTTTTTTACGGCGTCCAATCCTTCTACCAGCTCCTGCCGCCTCAGATCGAGGCGCCCGGCGTCGCTGGCAGGATTCCCTGGTCCGTTCCTTGTGTCAGGATCGAGGACATGCCGCGATTTCCGTGGCGAGGAATGCATCTTGACGTCGGCCGCCATTTCTTCACTAAGGATGAAGTCAAGAAATATATCGATGACCTGGCCATGTACAAAATGAACACGTTCCACTGGCATTTGACCGAGGACCAGGGCTGGAGGATCGAGATCAAGAAATATCCCAAGCTGACCGAAACCGGAGCTTGGAGAAGAGAGACGATGTTTGACGGAACGCCTTATGGTGGATTTTATACCCAGGAGGACGTCCGGGAAGTCGTTGATTATGCAAGAAAACACTTTATCACTGTCATCCCGGAAATCGAGATGCCGGGCCACTGCCAGGCGGCCTTGTCCTCTTATCCGGAGCTCTCCTGCTTCGGAGGGCCGTTAAAGGTCGGCATGGAATGGGGAATCATCTATGATGTCTACTGCGCCGGAAACGAAAAAACCTTCGAATTCCTCGAGGATGTGCTCTCTGAGGTAATCGATCTCTTCCCCGGCCAATTCGTTCACGTCGGCGGAGACGAAGTGCCCAAGCTCCGCTGGCAGAACTGTGTCAAGTGCCAGGCGAGGATCAAAGCCGAAGGCTTGGCCAATGAGACAGAACTCCAGAGCTACTTTATCAAAAGAATCGAAAAGTTCCTCAGCTCGAAAGGAAAAAGACTGGTGGGATGGGACGAGATTCTGGAAGGCGGGATCGCCCCCAATGCTACGGTAATGTCATGGCGAGGGATTATCGGAGGAATCGAAGCAGCCAGATCCGGCCATGATGTCATCATGACGCCCACGACCCACTGTTATTTTGACTATTATCAGGGTCAGTTCGATGAGCCAAGAGCGATCGGAGGATATCTGCCGATCGAGAAAGTCTATTCCTATGAACCCGTTCCCGCCGAGCTCACCGCCGCAGAGGCTAAGCATATCCTTGGGGCCCAAGCGAATGTTTGGACTGAATACATGAACGATTTTGCCCAGGTGGAATACATGCTTTTGCCCAGAATGCTGGCCCTGAGCGAGGTCGTCTGGTCAAAAAAAGAGCTCCGCAATTTCCAGGATTTCAGCAGCCGCATCGTTTCCCACTACGAGCGCCTTGCGGCCAAGAAAGTCAACTTCAGGCTTCCTCCACCTGAAGGTCTTGGAGGAAAAAAGCTCATCCAGGCCCCGACAACGATCAGGGTCTACCCGCCCTTCCCGCAGGCAGAAGTGCGCTACACCACGGACGGAACGGAGCCGTCGCGGGAATCTCCGCTCCTTAACCCGGCGAATCCGGTCGATCTCATTGGAAGCGCTATCCTAAAGGCACGCACAATCTTGCCGAGTGGAAGGATGAGCCGTGTGGCCCAAACCTCAATCAGCCTGATCAACCCAGAGCAAAACGGCCTGGAGTATTCCTATTACGAGGGCAGCTGGTCCATGCTTCCCGACCTTGCCGGCCTGACTCCGGTGAAGACGGGCCGGGTCTTCGATATCAGCCTTGAACCTGCCGGGTCAAAGGAAGGCGGGTACGCACTTTTGTTCAAAGGAAATATTCAGATTGACAAGCCGGGCGAATATATTTTTACAATCATGGCCAAAGCTGGAGCCTCCCTTTCCATCGGAGATGCTGAGGTCGTCCGCAACAACGGCGTGTTCGTCCTCAGGGAAGTCTGCGGCAAGATCAACCTCGCTGCGGGAAAATACCCTCTCCAGATCTCCTATTTTCAGAAATCTGAAGAAGGCAAACTGGAAATATTCTATGAAGGTCCGGGAGTGGAAAAGCAGACCCTTCCCCCGCAATGGCTTTTCCTAAAATAAAGGGAAAAAAGAAGCCGTAGATCAGGGGAGGCAGCCGGGGGAAGAGCGTTTCGCTTTTTGGCGGAGGGAAAGGATACACTTTGCCATCTCCTCTTCCTGGTCTTCCATCGATTTCACCAGGGCAAATTGCACCCTGGCCCTGTCCAGGTTTTGACCCGGCCTATGGATCCTGAAATAGACATCGCCCTCGAGATAGTCCGTGAGAAAGCGAAGACCGATGGTCAAAGTGATCAGCTTGCCCGAAAAAACAAGAAGCTCGAGTTCCCTCTCGGTGAGAAAATCACCCGCCTCCTCCAAATAACCCGCAGCCAGGGCCCGGAACATTTCCATTTCCATTTTCACCCTGGTCAAGTCCTTTTCGTCTTCCGCAGAAAAGCTCGTTGTTGTCCTAACCATATCACCAAAGTCGTAAAGGGCTGAGCCCGGCATGGTCGTGTCGAGGTCGAGGATGCAGATGGCCTTTTCTGTGCTGTTATCGAAGAGGACATTGTTGATCTTGGTGTCGTTGTGGGTGATGCGGAGGGGAAGGCTCCCGTCCTCCAGGGCTCTTGTGATCACAGAGGTCATCGGCTCACGCTGGAGCACAAAGGCAATGGCCTCGCCCGCTCCGTCGGCCCTCTCATATGAGTCCTTTTCCAGGACTTCCTTGAACCTGGCGAAACGCCGGGGTGTATGGTGGAAGAAAGGAATTGTTTCATGAAGGGACGAAGCGGGAAAGTCTGCCAGGAGTTTCTGAAAGCAGCCAAAGGCTCGGCCGGCCTCAAAAGCCTGCTCCGGTTTTTTGGCAATCTCGATGATATGGCAATCGCCAACGTACCGGTAAGCGCGCCAGAAGTCGCCGTCAAAAGAAAGATGGTAGCTCTGGCCGGATCTCGACCGAGCCAGGTTGAGGGTCTCGCGCTCGGGATTCCTTCCCGGCATCTTTTCGACCTTGGCCCGGATATGCCTGGTGATTCTCTCGAAATTGGACATCAGCTTCTCCGGGTCGCGGAAGACATAGTGGTTGATCTTCTGGAAGATGTAGCGCTCAAGAGCGCCATGGCAGCGGGCTTCGACAAGATACGTGTCATTGATATGCCCGACTTTCAGAAACTTATGGCTGACATAGTCTCCTTCGATGGCAAACTGGGAGAAAACGCCCTCCAAATCAGATTCTTTCTCTTTCAATCCGACCTTTCCTCACTTTCTGATTTTTTTTGGATAGATCCCTTCCCCGACGAGCTCCCGGATGCGGGAACGGACGCAGGGCACGTCCTCGGGATAGGTCACGCCGAACCATTTCTCGGCGGTAGAGATGTACTTGACCCGGGCCTTTCCCGACCTGACCAGTTCATTGACCGCAAAGGGAATGTAATACTCGGCTTCAGTGTTTTGGCCCTCCCGTTCAAGAAATTGGCTGAAGCCCGACTCCAAGTGACCGAACAGAGTCGGAGTAAACCCCCAAAAGTTCATCGAAACGATCTCATCCCCGTTCAACTTCAGCCAGCGGCCGTTCTCGTCAAGAGTTTTGGCTCCCTGTCCATCCTTTTCGATCCTGACCCTCTCAACAACTTCGGCGAGATAGCCCCTCTCATCGAGCGCGCAAACACCCCGGGAAACATAGCCGAATTCGGAAAGAGTGTTGTTGAGCCGATAGCCGATAAAAGCATATTCATCACGGTCTCCGCTGAAGGAGATTCCTTTTTGGAGCCAGGCGCTGAGCGCACGATAGGCCCTCGGGCCATAAAAATCGTCGGCATTGATAACGGCAAAGGGCGAGCGAACAGCGGCCTGCGTCACCAAAACGGCATGCGCTGTGCCCCAAGGTTTTTGGCGCCCCCCGCGAAGAGGAAAAGAACTCGGGAGTCCCGAGTCAATCTCTTGAAACGCATATTCGATGGGAACCCTCGTTTCCCAGTAGCTTCCGACGGCCTGGCGGAACGCTGCCTCGATCTGCTTTCTGATGACAAAGACCACCCGCGTGAAACCGGCCTGGATGGCGTCGTAGAGGGAGTAATCTAGAATGATCTCCCCGGATGGGCCAACAGGGTCGATCTGCTTGAGTCCTTTGTAGCGTTTGCCGATGCCGGCGGCAAGCACAAGAAGAGTTATGTCTCCCATTCCTTTTCCTCTGTCGGATGAGCCCCCATTTATAACACATTCGAAAAAATGATGTCAAAAGCGACTTACTTTAGCAAGGTCACTTGGGAATTTTTCGGATTGTCCGGAGCTTCAATCAGCGGCCCCGGATTCGGTTGTTTCCGTGAGGAGCTCAACTAGTGGTTGTGTCCTGAACAAGGCTCTGTTCATGGCTTTTGGCTTTATATCACAGCCAGAAACTCAGGTCAATTTGTGGATACGATAAAGCGTTATTTTTTGTTCGGAGCCAGGAGCTGCGGCCGATTATCTTTTGGAGCCAGGTTTTTCCGCGGGCTTTTTTGGGGGAGCCGAAAAGTCAACCCAATTCTCCATGAACCTCTTTCCGCCGGTTGTGGGGCCGCCTTCGGCAAGCAGCGATTCGAAAATAGCCTTGAGGTGGGCATAAGGCAGAGTGCCGATGATCATCCGGTTATTGATGATGAGCGTCGGGGTCGACCGGAGTCCGTAGGTAAACTGGTCAGAGGTTTTTTCGTACTCGGCCCCCGTGCTGATGATCTTCTGGACGAGGTCTTTAGTGGCCTGATCGTTAAGGGCGCCTTCCACTCCGTATTTATTGGCCAAGGATGTCCGCCATTCAGGCGTCTTGGCCTTGGCAAAGTTCTCGAAGACCTCGTCATGAATCGCATTGAATTTGGCCGAATTATAAGCAGCCATGTAAGAGAGGTCGCAGGCGCCAGGATGCCGGTTGCTCTTCTCCGGGACAACGTGATTGCACTCATCGAGCGGGAAGAACTGGAAAGCGATATTGGTCTTTCCCTCATACTCTTTTTTAAGCAGCTTCAGCTGCTTGTAGAGGAACAGGCAGTCGGGACAGAGAAAGTCTACATATTCGACTACGCGAATGGGCGCATCCTCAAAACGTTCGGTCGCCTTGGCCGTCCAGAAGGGCGAAATAAAGCTCGGATTGCTGACCTCGGCCAGGCTGTAATATTCCTTGACGACTCGGGTTGCCACTCCGCCCAATTGAGCCTCCTTCTTAGCTTGATAAAAGAGATGAAAACCATAGGCTCCCGTCGCTAGGACCACCGCGAAAACCACTAGATATTTAATCGAAGGGGAAAGAAAGGTATGCACGCCAGCGCCGGCTCTCTTCCTAACTCCGGCCAGGCCATATTTCCAAAAAAGAGCGAAACTGAGCAGAGAAAAAAGATAATAGCCGCTGCATAGAAGGCAAAGGCTTTTTAGAAAGAACACGGAGTAGACGAAAAGCCCGATGACGCCGAGAGCATTGAGCAGGGAGAGAGATTTGTTGGTCTGTTCAAAGGCTGCCGACGGGAACAATGCTCCCAGCACCACGAGCGCGCCGACAATAAGGCCGAAATACCCCATCGGGATTCCCCAGAACTGGGCGATGGACGAGTAGGCGGAGCTGTCGCAATTGAAGAAAGTGCTGATATCGCAAAAAGACCCCATGAAAATGGATTCCGGAAAATTGGCGTTGAAAAAATGGCGGATCGTAAGCACCGAGGCGGCGATCATGCCCGCTCCGGCAATGAAACTCCAGAAGCGCCGCCAGCCGCTGCCTGCAAGGGTCAAGGACCTTTCCATTCGCAGTCTCCTGTATTTGAAGTCCAGGCATTTTATCATAAACAGCACCATCGCGTCCTGCTAACTCTGCCAATTTCGTCAGGTTCAGACACCCTTTTCTCCGGATTATGTCCTGCAAGTCCTTGCTTTCAAGGTTCCAAAAAGGAGAGTAAAATATCTTCAAGATGGCCTCAAAAAACAAACCCAAAACGGTCGAATTAAAATCCGGCCTCTCTTTATTCGATGCTATTAATATCGCTTTGGGTACGATCATCGGTGCCGGCATTTTTGTTATTATCGGGGCTGCGACAGCCCTCGCCGGTCCGGCTATTTTTCTTTCAGTGATGGTTGCGGCCGTGGTCTCCTTATTAACCGGCCTGACGACCGCAGAGCTGAGCAAACGCTATCCCCGAAGCGGCGGCGCCTACAATTTCACCAGAGAGATCATCTCGAATTCTGCCGGGTTTATCATCGGTTTTGTCTGGCTCTTTTCCAACACCATCACCGGGGCCACAGTGGCCGTGGGGTTTGGCTACTATCTCAAGTTTTTTATTCCTGCCGTCCCGACCAAATTTGGGGCCGTATTCATAATTGTGGTCGCCGTCTTCATTCAGCTCCTTGGTACAAAGGAGTCGAGCCGGCTGAACAACGTCCTGGTTATCTTCAAAGTCTGCATCCTGTTATTCTTCATCGGGAGCGCGGTTTCCTTCTTTAAATTGGCCAATTTCAAGCCCCTCCTGCCTTTCGGTATCAGCGGAGTCTGGGCCGGCGCCGCGACGGTATTTTTCGCCTATTCCGGGTTCGCCCGGGTTTCCGTCATTGCGGATGAGATCAAGGATCCATCGAAAACGGTACCTCGGGCTACCCTGATTTCTATTCTTATCGCCACTCTGATTTATATCCTGGTAGCCGTGGCCGCGGTCGGAGTGGCTGGTTATCAAGTGATAGCAAAATCCGGTTCACCATTAGTGGATGCTATAAAGGCAGAAGGTCGGAATTTTGGAGCCAACCTGGTCGGTGCAGGCGCGCTCGTCGCCACAGGGACGGTCATTCTCGCCTCCATTCTTGGGGTTTCCAGGCTGGCACAGACGATGGCTCAAGACCGCGAACTCCCCGTTTTTTTCAGCCGGGTCGACCCTAAAAACTCCACGCCCAGAAATGCCATCGTCTGGAGCGGCGCATTGATGATCCTGATCGGGCTTTTCGCCGACTTGCCTCATATAGCCTATATCAGCAGTTTTTCGCTTCTCCTCTACTACGCAGCGACAGATTTCAGCGGGTTGAAAATCTTTAGCGGCAAGATGAGAATGGTGGCACTGCTGGGCTTATCTTTCTGCCTCATGTTGATGTTCAGCCTCCCCTACCAATCCTGGCTGATTGGGCTTGCTGTCGTCTTAATCGGTACTCTTTATTATAGGCTTTGCGTGCAGAAAGCTCGGCATCATAACGCGAGGAAATGAGAATTGTGGGGTTTTTGCTATTTTTTCGGCTCTCCCGTGATCTTGTAGTTTTTGCCCTCAAAGGTCACGATCATGTTCTCGGCCACAGAAAGGTATTTGGCGATTCCTGGTTTTTCGCTGATCAGGCGGAAATATCCTTCTGAATTGAACCGAATCTCCTCGGCGGGGCTCCCTTCTTTGCAGACGCTGTCAACCCAGACTCCGTCCTTGAGGTAGAACGTCTTGTCATCCTTATAGCGGATAAGCTGAGAGCTCACTTCAGGGGCCTGTTCCTGAGCTTTGAACTGCTGATTGGCCCGGGCGAGCTTGACCGCGCCCGCTCCTGTTGTTTTTCGCGCGTCAAGAGCTTCCTGGGCTGCTGGCGAGGCAGCGGCGATGGAAAGTTTTTCTTTTTCTGTGACCAGAAACGAGGTGTAGGGTGTCACGATGCCATATTTCACGCCGAGGTTCCGCACTTCATCGATCAGCTCTTTTTCGGGGCCCTGCAGGCGGATCTGCTCGAGGAGATAGCCGATGCGCCGGGTGGCCCAAAGCCGAGGCAAGAAATTATAGGATTCATCCTGGACAAGCTCTTGACTCTCCAGGACGAACCTCTTCTCCTCTTTGCCCACTTTTCCTGTAAGGACGATGGAAAGAGGGCCACTGCCCTTGTATTTCCCGAGGACGATAAGCTGAGAACCTTTGAACAGATCGGGCAGGGTCTGGGGATAAGATTGGAGTGTTTCGATTCCCTTGAAGCTCAAGGCCAGGTCGGCGAGGAGCGGTGAGGAGATCTTTTCATAGTAGCTGGAGACGGCCACTTCGAGGTCTTCATTCTCGCCGACATAGACGGAAGTCCCGCGATTTTCCGTGGACAGCGTGTCCAGGAGCTCCGTATTGACGTCATAGCCGACGCCGAACACAAAGAGGCGCGATTTGGACGTGTTGGCGGCAGCGATATTCTTCAAAATTTCTCCAATTCCGGTGATCCCGACCGTAGGCTGGCCATCGGTCAAGAACAGGATATAATTGGGCCGTTCCCCCTGCGACATCAGGCTCAACGCCTTGAGGAGAGCCTCATTGATATTTGTCCCGCCCGAATCTTCAACGGCGTCGATGAACTTGATGGCTTTCTCTTTGTTTTCCGTGTTTGCAGGGGCGAGCTCGGTGGAAAAAAGGCTGACGCCATCGTCAAAGTCGATGACGGAGAAGCGGTCTTTCTCATCCAGGTGATTGATGATAAATCGAACCGCCTCCTTGGTCTGTTGGATCTTTTTTCCACTCATGCTCCCGGAGCTGTCGAGGACAAAGACGATGTTCTTGTTGATGATCTTCTCCCTGGCTTCAACATAGCGCGGCGCAGCCAGGAGCATGAAATAGTTGTTCTCTTTATCTGAATAGTTGAGGAATGTCATCCCGATATCATCCGGAGAGACAGCAAAGTAGACGACAAAGTCTTTGTCCGGCTTGACGTTTCTCTCTTCCAAACCGAGAGTGGCCCTGTTCGGGCTTTCTTTCCTAATAGAAACCTTGTGCGAGGGAGAATAGATGTTGGTGAGAGGGACTTTGGAATCGATTTTCACAGCAATGGTCACTTCCTCGATCGGCCGATATGAGAACCTCTCCGTATTCAAAGGATAGAGGTAGCGAACAAACCCCTTTTCTGCCCTCAAGATCTCAGAATAGGAAAGCTCGATTCTTTTCTCACCTCGAGCCGGGATGGGAAAGACCCTCGCCCTGAAGATATTTCGGCCGATATATTCGAGGAGTGCGGGATCCCTCAGCCTGCGGACGATATCTTCATAGATCTTGCGGGCCTGGGCGCTATCCAAAACCTCTCCCTCGATTTTTTTATCTCCGATATACATAGCAAACTGGGAAATGGAGGCTCCTTCGGGCAAAGGAAAGATAAAAGTCCCCTCGATATCCCGGTCAAAATTGTTGATAAAGACTTCGTCAATGGAAGTTTTGGCCACCTGGTCGCGAATCTCCACTGTGACCCTGTGGTATTTGACAGTGAGGGGGGGGATGACCTCTCCCGGCCGGGGGTTGGGGATGATGAAACCGTCGGCATAGATCTGCGGAGCCAATCCAAAAAGAAGGACACTGAAACCGAGTCCATAGAACCAATACTGACGAATCTTGCGCATATCCGACCTCCTTAACTTCTCTCTAACGCTCCCATTATTATAAACTCCGCTCCCACGCGTTCGTTCCAAGACTTTGGCTATTCCCGGTCCCCTCCCCGAGTTAACAAGTCTTGAATTCTTTGTTGAAGAGCCCTGACCGTTTGGAAAACCTCTGCCCCGGTGCCGGCGAACTTCTTTTCATCCTGGCTGAGCAAAAAAATCCTTTCGATTCCCGCTTCCCGGCCGGCTTTGATGTCAAAAACAGAGTCTCCGACTGCAGCCACATCCTCTTTCATGAGCCCGAGCTTATTCAAGGCATCAATAAACGGGGCAGCGGACGGCTTCCAGAGTCCGCCTTCGCGCGAGATGACGCAGTCAAATTTCAGGTCGAACTTCCGCTGCAGGAACTCCACATTCTCCCGGCTGTTGTTGGTAACGAGAGCCTTCTTGACGCCCCTTTGAGATAAAAAATTCAGGAATCTTCTCATTCCTCTCTTGAGCTGAGCCTTTTTGGTAACCTCAGATTCATACCTCTCCAGGATCTCCTGCTTCCGCGACTTTTCCGGCTCTTTGAGCCCGCTCAAATAGATTAGAATAGGAATTCCCCGAGTACCCAACTCGGCATTGATCCGGCTCCAGTCATAGGCGACCTCGACAACGGTTCCGTCCAGGTCAAAAATGACGCCTTTAAGCCCCATGGATATTCTCAATCATTAGGACAATGACCAGCCAGGTTTATTCCATCGACCTGACCCTTCCGACCTCAAAAAGCGGCTCGCCCGTGCTTGTCGGGGGAGTGTTGATGATATAGAGCATGATTCCACTAAATGGGGCCAGCAGCTCCTCCTTAAGATTCCCCAAGTAGTCGGTTACAATGCCGACTTTTTGACCCTTCTTGACATAATAGCCCATCTTGATTTGAGGGAAAAAGAGTCCGTCGGTCTTCGAATAAACCACCTCATACCGGTCAATCCAGACAGGGTCAGTGGTGAGGTCAGGGTTTCCCTCGATCATCTTGAAGAGCCTCATGACACTCAAAATCCCGTTGACGTTCCGGCTGATGGATTCTTCATCGGTTTTTCCGAGGTACCCTGATTCTGTGGTTATGGCCGGTTTGCCGAGAAGAACCGCCGTATTGCCCAGGTACTTGGAATCGGCCAGGTCCTTTGTCTTGGTTTCGTCGATGACGATATATTTTATGCCGAACGCGAGACACATGTCTTTTGTGACCTCGTCCATTCTTTTATCGCCGCTGATCATCCAGTACGTGTAAGGAATGAGAGCCTCGTTCCCGTCTCCACAGTGAAGGTCGATGAGATAGTCGCATTTTTTGATCACATCCTCCATCAGAACAAAAGCGATTCGCTGGCTGAGGGTGCCCTCTGAGCTTCCCGGAAAGACCCGGTTAAGGTTTTTCCAATCAAACGGGTTGTAATAAATCACTCTTTTCTGGAAGGAAGGCAAGTTGGCGATATGGACGAAGATGACCGTTCCGGCCAAGTCTTTCGGGTCGATGGCGTTCTTCAGGCGGTAAAGAGCCAGGATGGGAGGATATTCATAGCCATGAATACCGGCGACAAGCGCCAGGGTCTTTCCCTTCTTGGATCCATGAATTACGGTGAATGGAATAGATGTCCCGATTCCGTCCCGCTCAGGCACCTGAAGGAAACCCGAGGCGGATGCCCCCGGGGCAACTTTTGTGGCGCCCAAAGAAAATGGCTCTCGTTCGCCAGAGCCTTGAAGACACGGCCCCAACCCCCAACACAGAAAAAAGACGAAGAAGAAAACGGCGCTTTGACTACGGGATGCTATCATGGGACCTCCTCTTCTTGTTCTATTCGTTTTTAGATTCTATACGATTCCTAAGATTTGGTCTATGAAAAAAGCAGCCCGATTAGGCGCCATCTGCCTTCCTTACTGCCGGCGCTGCTGATGAGGGCTATGACGGCCCCCATCGAGTCCATATCACGAGCTTGATCTTCAAAGAAAAATTATTGCTTCTCCGGATGAGTTTTGTTATAATCCAGTTCGAATAAACCCAAAAAAAGAGGAGGTGTTTTTATGGGCAAATACTTGGCCATCATCGCGGGCCTGATCGCCATGGCGTTAGGCCTCTGGCTTGTTATCTTTGTCTGGTGGCGTCAGTTCTATGAGCTCGTTTTTGGGTGCATCCCGCCTATCCTCTTTTTTGGCGGACTTATCGCCCTCATCGCCGGAATCAGCAGCATCAGGGATGCCGCAAGGACAAAAAAGCTCGAGGAAGAAACCCAGGCAGAAGAGAAGAAAGAAGCGCAATAAGAAACAACCGAATTAGAATAAATCCCGGCCTCCATCGTTTCTGGAACGCGCCTAATTTCTGGAAAAAGTTCTTGACAAACCTCGTAATATTCTTTAGTTTGTAATTTGTAATCTAATTACAATAGTATGCGAGGTGTGATTATGGAAAACAAAAAAGAAAAGCCCTCGGGAAAAAAAGAAAAGAACCAGGTTGAAGCAGCCTTCACTGAAATCGGCGACCAGATGGAAAAATTCGCTGTCAAGACTGCAGAATCCATCAAGAAAGCCATTGACAAGGCGCTTTCCTCAAGAAATACGGTTCTAACCATTCGGGTCAACGAAGAGAGCAATAAAAAACTGAACATGTTGGTCGATGCCGGCCTGTTCAAGAGCCGCTCCGAAAGCGCGGCGTTCCTCATCGAGGAAGGGATAAAGGGCCAGGATGATCTTTTTGCCAAGATAAAGGACAAACTGGAAACGATCGACAAGATCAAAGAGGAGCTCAAGACGATCGTTCACGGCGAAACCCAGGCCAAAGAATAGGCTGGCTTGCCTCTACCGAAAAATCTGTGATACCATTCTGATGTGGTTTCTGTCGGCATTCTTCCGATCCTTCTGACCCTCTCCCTTTTCTCACAGACTGAAAAAAGCATCGAAAGAGCGTTCTTTCAGAACGACGCCAGACTCCTCTATGCTCTCCTCTCCCCAAAAAATCAGATCAACATCTCTCTGCCCGAGCCGATCTCATTCTCCGACCAGGTTTCCTCCGAGCAGGCCTTTTTCCTTTTCCGCCGGATCTACTCGACTTTTCTAACATTTGAATTTTATGCCGATAGCGAACTTCCCGTTTTCGCGAAAAAAAACGGCCTTATTTTCAAGGCAAGGTGGTCTTTTAAAAACAAGAAAAACAACAATCAGTACGTCCTCCAGGTCTTTTTTTATCTGGTCAAAGACATGGATTGGAGAATCACGGAAATCAAAGCCGAGAAGCTTTAATGCGGCACCTTCCCCCTTTCCGCGAGAACAAACTTCTATATGGGTTCACTTTTGGGACTCTCCTATCACTTCTCTTTCTCGGGCTTTCCTTTCTTCTGCCATCCCTCCTCACGTCAAACTACTACGCCAGAAGCCTCCGAGCCTTAAGAGAACAAACGGAATCCATAAAAAACGAATTTGCCGCTCTTGAGACAGGCCTCCAGCTCAAACATAAAGCACTCCTCAGCTCCTCCTTCCCCCGGGACAAAGATAAAATCTTCGAGCTTTTCAAAGCGATGAAGTTGAATCCCGAGATCGAGGGTGTGGCCTATTATGACGAAAACGGCGCGCTGGCGGTGTGGCTGGGAAATGTCACCGATTTCAGGCCAGCCTCGCCTGGCTCATCCTTTCCTGTCCGCAACAAAGCCTCTTTTTATCTGGTTTCCTCCCAGAGAATCCGCCAGTCTGAGTCCGTCGTCCTCTTCAAGCTGTTGACCTTTGCGCCGCAGATCAGAGCGCCCTATCTAACGGATTATCATTTCCTCGAGCGGAAACTCCAGAAGAATTGCCTTATCAATTACTGGGACTACCGGGAAGAAGTGTCCGGGTTTGAAAAGCTCTTTTCCCGGCACAAGGATGAATATATCGGGCAGCCGCGGCTCCAGAATGAGATCCAGACCGTCTTTTTCCCCCTGCGGAATGCGCAAAAGAGGATCGTCGCCACAGTCAACCTGAGTTCCCCTTCTCTTTTTTCTTCTCAGTCTCGTCTCCAGGAAAACCTGTTCCTTCTCTTCACACTCCTCTTCGGAGCGTCGTTGCTCCTGCTCGTCATCTACCTCGCTCACTTTTTTTTCACTTTTTTAGGGAAAAAAGGATACGTTGTCCTTCTTCTTATCTTTGCCCTCGCCGGACTGAGACTCATCTTTTTCCCGCTGAGCCAACTGGAAAGAATTCAGGCGCTGCCCCTCTTTTCACCTTCCCTGGCCGGCTTCTTATCAATAGGAGGGTTGACGCAATCGCTGGCTGACATCTTCTTGACCTCTCTATTTCTCTTTTTGATCATCGGAAGCCTGGTTATCGCCGCCCTGGATCTCCTCAGGAAAAGCCGGCTGGAATTGCCTGTGATGGTGGCTTGGCCGGTCAACATCGTTCTCAGCGGCGCCTCCTTTTTCTTGCTTTTGGCCTTCCAAAAAATCCTTTCCAGCGTTGTCCTCAACTCGAATATCAACCTCCTTCGCTTTGCCGCGGGCCTTCCTTTTTTCCTTCTTCATTTGAGCCTACTTCTTCTCTATCTCAGCGTCGCACTTCTCGTCTTCTTGGGTTTTCGGACGGTGCATGTGAACTCTCCCCACGGGGGAGGAGCTCTTCTTGTCTTTTTTCTCGCCGTTTTTTCTCTATTGGTTTTCCTCGGTCAATGGAAAAACCCCCTCGTGCCCATCCTTCAGGCCGTAACGTTGGCCTTCCTGTTTTTCCTGGCGCGCCGGCCCGCAGCGCTAAGGAAAAAGGAGGTTCTCTTTTCTGGCCTCATGCTCATAACCGCTTTCAATTATAATCTTCTTCGTCTCGAGTCCTCCTCTCATCTGCGTTCAATTATCCAGAACTTTCTCCACGAAACCATCGTCGCCCAGGAAAATTGGGCCGATTTTCTGGTCCGGCAATCCATCCCGGAGATTGAAAAGAGAAAAAACGGCGTTCTTTCCTATCTCCAAAGTCCCGGTCAGCCGCAGTTTGCCCGATCCCTTTGGGAAAATACGCTGGTAGCAAAATTTAACTGGTATTCCACCCTGGAAATTCTCAACCCCCAGGGCGAAATCCTCTCCCGTTTTTCCCTCAATATTCCCCAACTTTTTGGGCCTGAGCTGACGCTCCCCCTGAGCCAGACTTGGGCGGTCTCCCGCGTGATCGTTCCCTCCCTGGGAAAAGAGAGGGAGTTTATCCTCGGATACAAGGATTGGTTCTCCCCGGGTCAATATCTCGGGAGGATCGCCTTTTACCTGACGATCGATCCCGAGATGCTTCCCTTCCTTTATTCGGCCAATCCCTATTTTGAACTGCTGAAGATGAGCTCTCTTCCTTCGCTCAATCAACAGGATTTCGGCTTCGCCATCTATGATCAGGCCGGCAGGCTTATATTTAATCCCGGCAAGATTTCAGCGGGCCTGTCTTTCGATCTCTTGCGACGAATCCAGCAGGCTCCGGACCCCATCTGGTCTTCTTTCAGCGATAAGAAGAAAAGCTACGCCGCTTTTTATTTTCGCCTGAACAACCGGGTCTATTCTCTCTTCATCCCGCAAAAGAATGTCCAGGGCCATGCTGTGGAGTTTTTGAAGCTTCTCTTTTTTTATGCGGCCCTGTCGTTTCTTTTCCTCTTCTTCCTGCCCGCCTTTTTTGGGAAGAAAAAGATGAAGGACATTCTCTGGTCCTTTTCCAGCCGCGTCTACGCCGCCTTCATCGCCATAACCGTGACTGCGTTGCTCCTCTTCAGCCTCTTCTCGCAGCGCTTTTTCAACGGGGTTTTTACCCAGAGTTTTATTGAGAAAGCAAGAATCCAGGCTAATTTTGCCCGGAATATCATGCAGGATTACCAGGATTTTCTGCTCCAACAACAGGAGGAAAAGACCTCCCCCGTTGTCCCCCCTGACGATTTGGTCTTCTGGATCAGCTCGGCCATAGCGAACGACGTCAATCTCTATAAGGAAGGCCGGCTGGTTGCTTCCAGCCGCCGGGAATTCTTCGATTGGGGTCTTCTTCCCGAGCTCATAGACGGCGAAGCGG
This sequence comes from uncultured Eubacteriales bacterium, assembly GCA_964580435.1. Taxonomy (GTDB): domain Bacteria; phylum Acidobacteriota; class Aminicenantia; order Aminicenantales; family UBA8522; genus CAZKEW01. Next base: position 4,486 of record CAZOKP010000048.1, on the reverse strand, counting down.
ACTACGAAATCAGAACCGAAAATATGCCTTTTTATACCCAAAGGCAAAAAATCGGGAACTTCTCGTTCCAGAGCCTGACCATCCCTTATACGATCTCTCAATCTCATTTTCTGATCTCGCTCCCCTTCCCCTTCGAGAGGCAGGAAATCACCAAGGCCACGGGAGAATTGGTCGAGTTCCTTGTTTTCATCTCGGTTTTCTTCATCGCCATCGTGCTCATTTTCGCCCGGGGTATGGGTGCGATGATAATTTCCCCCGTCAAAAAACTCCTGGCCGGGACAAAAGAAGTGAGCCTGGGAAACCTGGAAATCTCGATTGAACATACCTCCCATGATGAGATGAAAACATTGATCGACGGGTTCAACACGATGATCAAGAACCTGAAAAAACACCAGCAGGAGATTGCCGAACTGGGCAAGAAGGCTGCCTGGGCAGAGATGGCTCAAAAGGTTGCGCACGAGATCAAAAACCCGCTCACTCCGATCCAGCTCTCGGCGGAACATCTTCTTCGTGTCTACGAAGACAAAAGAGGAGATTTTGAGCGGGCGCTCCGAGAATCGACTTCCTACATCATCCGCGAAGTGGAAAATCTTAGAAAAATCGCTCAAGAATTCCTCGAACTCTCCAAAGAAACAAGCCTCGCCAAAGAGCATTTTGACCTTAAAGAAGCGGTCGAGGATGTCATTGCCCCATACAAGAAAATGCTTTCCGAGAGAATCAAATTCCGAGAAATCTATAAAGGCGGGTCATTCCCCGTGAGCGCCGATAAATCCAAGATTAAAATCGCCTTCCGAAACATCTTCATCAATGCCATCGAGGCCATTCGCGGCAAGGGGTCCGTAGAAATCAGCCTCGCTCAAGAGAAGGAGCTTCTCCTTCTTATCATTAAGGATACGGGGATGGGGATGACAAAAGACCTGCTCGACAGGATTTTTGACCCGTATTTTTCAACTAAAGACGTCGGCACGGGCCTCGGCTTGCCCATCGCCAAGAAGATCATCGAAGACCACGGCGGGTCAATCCGCGTGGACAGCGAGATCGGCAAGGGCACGACGATAACAATCCGTCTGCCCCGTTCAAGCTAGGTCTGGAATTTTATCAGGATTTATGGAAAAATAGCGCCATGGACAAGATTCTCGTTGCCTATTACAGCAGGACTGGGAACACTAAGAAAGTAGCCGAGGCCATCTACGAGGCCTTACCTGGCATAAAAACGATCAAACCCGTGGACGAAGTCCAAGCCGCGGACGAATATAATCTTGTTTTTGTCGGGTTTCCGGTCCATTCTCACAGCGTTCCCTTCAAAGTCGAGAAATTTCTCAAGAGCCTTCCCAAGGGGAAGAAAATCGCTCTCTTCTCCACGCACGGTTCTCTAACGGGAAGCCGTCTCTCCAGGGAAGCCATAGAGCACGCCGTTGTCGTCGCTTCTCAAGCCAAGATCGTATCGACTTTTTCCTGCCGAGGAAAAGTATCGCCGGAGGCGGCTGAGGTTTTGAGCCGATCGCCCGAACACGAGGCCTGGACGGATATGGCGGCCTCTGCGCGGGCCCACCCCAGTGAACAAGATCTCGAAGAAGCGCGCGCCTTTGCGAGATGGGCTCTCACCCTAAGCCGTCAAGACTAGTCTTTCCCGATAATCTTAAGGGCCAGGAAAAGCAGCAGGCTGAGGACAAGACTCAAGAGGAGGCTTGTCGCAAGAGGAAAATAGAAGGTAAAACTGCCCCGGTGAAGGATGATATCACCGGGAAGCTTCCCCAGCCACCTCGACCGGAGCCCCAGCTTTAAAAGAAGGCCGAGAAGAATCAACGCGACGCCGGCGATAATGAGGAAATTGCCGATGTTTTTCATCGCCTCCGACGGGGCTTGGCCTCTCTGAGCTCCACAAGGACACCGTTTAGGCTTCGGGGATGGACGAAAGCGATCAGGCTCCCGGCGGCTCCCTTCTGAGGATATTCCGAGATGAATTCAAGACCCGCTTTTTTCAGCTCATTCATCATCGCCCCGACATCCTCAACCTCAAAGCAGAAGTGATGGATTCCCTCACCTCGTTCTTCAAGGAACTTGGCCAGAGGAGAATTTTCCCCCAAAGGAGAGATCAACTCTACAGCCGGCCCTTCAGAAAAATCCAGCTTAGCGAGCCTGACACCCCTTTCCTTAACTTCTTCGACCGGACCGCTCTTGGCTCCAAATAAAGTCATCCATCTGGATTGGTTCTTTTCCAGGTCCCGGACGGCAATCCCGATGTGCTCAATCGTTCTTATTTTCATGCGGCCGCCTCCCCCATGACTACAATTTGTCTTTTAACGAGGCGATGAATTCATCGGCGACCGTATAAGGATCGGTCCGACGATCATAAATTTCAGCCACAAGTTTTTCGAAGGACGAATCTGAAATGTTCCGGCTGATGAGCTCGAATATTTTTTCCTTCATCACGTCCCTTAACATCCAAGAAAGAAGCCTTTTTCGCCGCACCTCCTGTTCCTTCCGATTCCGCGCGCCCGTCAGCCTCGAAACCTCGGCCATCAGCGCATCGATCCCTTGACCTTTCGTCGCCACGGTTTTAGCGACCGGAGGGGTGTCCTTTTTCTGAAGACCCAGCTCGATCATGGCCTTGAGCTGCCTTTCCATCTTCTCCGCGCCGGGAGAATCTGCCTTGTTGAGGACAAAAATATCGGCAATCTCCATAATCCCTGCTTTGAAAGCCTGAATCTCATCGCCAGCTCCGGGAGTCAGGACAACGAGAATCACATCGGCAAGCTTCACGACCTCGACTTCGTCCTGCCCGACTCCGACCGTCTCGACAAGCACATAGTCCTTCCCCGCCGCCTCAAAAATCGCGATCGCTTCGCCCGTCGCCTTGGCCAGGCCTCCCAGATGCCCACGCGTGGCCATGCTCCGGATAAAAACATCCGCATCGACGCTGTGCCGCATCATCCGGATCCTGTCCCCCAAGATAGCGCCGCCGCTGAACGGGCTGGACGGGTCGACGGCGACAACGCCAATTTTTTTCCCCGCTCCCCGGAGAGAACCGATCATTTGATCGACCAGGGTGCTCTTGCCCGTTCCCGGAGCCCCGGTAATGCCCAGCACGACCGCGTCTTTCCGGCAGGAAAAGATCTTTTTCATCAGTTGCTGGGCGGCCGACCCCTCATTTTCGACGAGAGAAATGGCTTTGGCGATAGCCCGCGGGTTTCCTCGTCTTATCTCTTTGATCAGGTCCATCAGTATTCGGACAGGACTTTTTGGGCGATGATCCAGCGTTGGATTTCAGAAGTTCCTTCGCCGATCGTGGCCAATTTCGAATCGCGGTAGAACTTCTCCACGGGGTAATCCTTGGAAAAACCATAGCCGCCCAGGATTTGGACGGCCACAGAGGAAACTCTGACAGCCAATTCCGAGGCATAGAGCTTGGCCATGGCCGATTCCTTGGGGATCTTTTTTCCCTGGTCTTCCAGGCAGGCCGCCCGATATGTGAGAAGCCGTGCCGCCTCGAGCTCGGTGAAACCGTCGGCGAGCATCCACTGGATCGCCTGGAAATTGGCGATGGGCTGGTCAAATTGGACTCTCTCTTTGGCATATTTCAAACTTGTCTCCAGGGCGCCCGCCGCAATTCCCAAAGAAAAACCGGCGATGCTGACCCGGCCCCCGTCAAGTATGGACATGGCCCCTCTGTATCCTTCCCCTTCTTTGCCCAGCAGGTTTTCTGCAGGGACTTTCACGTCTTCAAAAATGAGCTCCGAAGTGTCGGCTGCCCGAATCCCGAGCTTATCCTCCTTTTTCCCCGTCCGGAACCCTTCCATCCCTTTTTCCAGAATAAAGGCCGAGATCCCGCTTCTTTTGTTGAGCGGGTCTGTTACGGCCATCACAACGCAAATTTCGGCCAAAGAGCCGTTGGTGATGAAGAGCTTTGAGCCGTTGAGCAGCCACTGATCCCCTTTCTTTTCGGCCCGTGTTCTCATCGCCGCGGCATCGGAGCCGGCACCGGCTTCAGTCAGCCCCCAGGCGCCAAGGGTCTGGCCGGATGCCAGCCGGGACAGGTATTTTCTCTTCTGAGCCTCCGACCCGAACAGATTGATATGATTAGAGCAAAGGGAGTTATGGGCGGCTACCACAAGCCCCACCGACGGGTCCACCTTGGATAGCTCTTCCAGGATGATGACATAATCCAGGTTGGAATATCCCACCCCTGAGTACTCGGGTGGGATGATGATGCCGAGGAGCCCCATATCCGCCAGTTTTTTCGTGAACACCTGGGGCCACTCCCCTTTCTCATCCGTCTCCCTTATCAATGGCTGGATCTCGTTTTGAGCGAAGTCCCGAATCGAGTCTCTCAAAAGCTTCTGGTCGTCAGTCAATAAAAAATCCATGACCTCTCCTTTCCCTCACCAATATTGATTTCATCTTACTTTTTAGGCCGTCAAGAATCAAGAGGAGACAAAAAATTGCCGCTAAGACTCGCTAACGGGTCCTGTCGCGGCATCCCCCC
>CAZOKP010000047.1:2827-20515 GCA_964580435.1 uncultured Eubacteriales bacterium | reverse complement strand
CGAAAGATATCGTCCAGGCATGCGCCTTGTTTTCTGCGGCTATCGATGGTGTCGACGATCCAGCGCAGAAGCAGGGCATGACTGAAAAGCGGGACAAGCTCTGCAAGGAGCTGAATGCGGATCAGCTCAAAGAAGCCGAACGCTTAGCTGAGGAGTGGAAGGCAAAGGGAAAGAAGTAGCACTTGTCGAGGATCTGGGCCCGAGAGGTGCGTCGCGGAACAAGATGACGTAAGCCGATCCGGACATCGGCCGGGCACAGAGTCCCATTAACAGGATTAATATAAACAACGTCAGCCCTTAGCCGGAGGCAACGACCATGACAAGTTCCATGAAGCGTCTCATTTTTTTGGGATAAGAAACTGCTTTTCTGCTGCGCCGGCTGAATGAGCATTCATGCGTCAATTTTGCCTCGTCCCATCGTGAGGGATGATAAAACCGCAGCGTGATTGGATGTCAAGTTGAGCAAAACATATCGATAGGCGATGCGCGGTGGTTTACGACGGACTGCTTGGCTTCCCGGCCGCTATGGAATCAGCGCCGTTTTTTCGTCGAACCGGAAGTCCTTCTCTCGGAAAAGCTTCACGCAGGCATCGACGACATCGGAGTCATAAGAAACGCCCCTGTTTTGGATGATCTCTTCAAGAGCCTTGCCGATTCCTTGGGCCGGCCGATAAGGACGGTGCGAGGACATGGCTTCGACGATATCCGCGACGCCCAGGATCCTTGCCTCTTTGAGAATCTTGTCGCCGCTGAGGGCCAAGGGATATCCGGAGCCGTCCAGGCGTTCATGGTGCTGAAGGACGATCTGGGCCACTGGCCAGGGGAATTTGATGGTTTTCAAAATATCAAACCCGACTTGAGGGTGCATCTTGATGATACCGTACTCGATTTCTGTGATCTGGCCAGGCTTGCTGAGGATCTCGGCCGGAACATAGATCTTGCCGATATCGTGAATATGTCCGGCGACACGGATGCCTTCGACCTGATCCTCCGGCATTCCCAGTTCCCTCGCGATGGCGCAGGAGAGTTTGCTCACGCGGCGCTGGTGGCTGGCCGTATAGGGGTCCCTGATTTCAACGGTCACGGCCATGGCCTGGATCGTTCCTTCCAAAGCCTGGTGCAGCTTTTTCCAACTCTCCTTGAGCTCCATCTCGGTATGCTTGCGGGCGGTAACGTCGCGGAAGGCTAGGACATGGCCGCCGCCCCCCCTTGAGGAGCTATTGAGAGGCATAACCGTTTCTTCGATCGAGAATTTTTTCCCGTCCTTGGAGCAGAGAATGATCTCGGGAGTGACGATACTCTGACCCGCGAGGACTTCCCCTTCGTGCTCTCGCGATTCTTCTTTTTCTTCGGGAACCTCTATGGCGGTGAACACTTCGGACAGGGATCTTCTCAAGGCTTCTTCTTGACTCCAGCCCGTCAGCCTCTCGGCCAGTGGGTTCATGAAGGTGATCAGGCCTTCCTTATCGGTGGCGATGACGCCGTCGGCTATGCTTTTGACCAGGGCGGAAAGCCATTCTTCTCTTTCCTTCAATTTCATCCCCATCCGCGATTTGTAGAAGGCCATTTCGATAGCGATCTTGAGCTCCCTTTCATCAAACGGTTTGAGAATGTAGCCAAAAGGTTCTGTGGTCTTGGCGCGTTTTAAGGTCAGCTCATCCGCATAAGCGGTGACATAGATGATCGGGATATGGAAAGCCTCCCATATTTTTTCCGCCGCAGCGATGCCGTCCAATGTCCCCTTGATGACGACATCCATGAGGATGAGGTCGGGTTGAAAACGGGCCGCATGTTCGACGGCTTCATCGCCTGTTATGGCCATACCGCAAACTTCATAGCCGAGGCTCATGACCATGTTCTCCATGTCACGAGCCACGAGGCCCTCGTCCTCGACGATCAGGATGCGGATGCGTTCCATAGCCTTAATTGCTCTTTTTTCGCTGAAGCTCGTTGAATTCAAGGGTGAACGATGTGCCGTCCTGACTTTGAAGGTCCAATCGTCCGTCGATCTGGTTGACGAGGGTGGCGATGATCTGCATCCCCAAAGTGCCGGTCTGGCGGAAATCAAGCCCCTCCGGGAACCCTACCCCGTTATCCCTGACCCGTAAACAATACCCGTCCCCCTCGATCTGGTGCAATTCAATAGCGACCTCCCCGTTCCGGCCGTTCGGAAAAGCATGCTTGAGCGCGTTGGAGATCAGTTCATTAACGATCAATCCGCAGGGAATGGCTGTATTGATATTTAAGGACACCTCTTCGGCGTCCATGGTCAGATGGACGCGGCTGGAGTCAACCTGGTAGGAGTGGAAGAGATGAATAGCCAGGTTGCGAAGGTACTGGGAGAATTCGACCCGGGAGAGGTCGGAGGATTGGTAGAGACGCTCGTGGATGAGGGCCATAGAACGGATGCGGCGCTGGGATTCTCTGAACATATCCAGGACGAAGGGGTCGGTGACATGGTGGGACTGGAGGTTCAGGAGGGAGGAGATGACCTGCATGTTGTTCTTCACCCGGTGGTGGATCTCTTTGAGAAGGACATCCTTCTCTTCGAGTGAAGCTCTGATCTGGGCCTCGGCCTTCTTGCGGTGCACGGTCATGGCCACCTGGTCCGAGACAAACTTGAGGATATCTTTCTCTTCTTCACTGAAGCGGACGCCTTCCGTGTAGCTTTGGACGACCAGCACTCCGATGGTTTTGCCGCTGATGTTCAGGGGTACGCCCAGCCAGTCGATCGAGGGCGCGCCGACTGATTCGACCTCCCCGCGCCTTTCGAGGTCGGCGAAGACTTCCGGTGAAGCAAGAAGCGGATTGCCGGTCCTAAGGACATATTCGGTCAAGCCCCTTCCCGGCTTCTTCGGTGCAGGGGTCGGGTCGTACTCATCGACAAAATAGGGAAAGCTGAGGGTATCGGTAGCGGCGTCATAGAGAGCAATGTAGAAGTTGTTGGCGGGCATCAGATCGGCGATGACCTTGTGGATACACTGGAAAAGTTCATCCAGGGTTTCCGAGGAGATCGCCGCTGCGGAAATGCGGAAAATGGAATCTTTGAGTTTTTCTATTCTTTTGCGGCTGGTGGAATCGCGGATGATGACAAGAACCGCCGGCTTGTTTTGATAGGGGATTAGGCTGGTATTGATTTCAGCGAAGATAAAATCTCCGTCCTTCTTCTGGAGATGGACCTCATATTTGGGTTGGTCCGCTTCTCCGGCCATGCGGTTTTCATAAACCTTGAGCATGGTCGGAAGGTCTTCGGGGTGGAGGAATTCCGTAAAAGGGCGGCCGACGAGATCTTCCGGTGCGTAACCGCTCATATCGGCTAGCCTGGGGTTGGCGTATTGAATGATCTCGTCCTGGATGACGGCGATCCCATCGTTGGCCCGCGTAACGACGGTCCGGTATTTCTCCTCGCTCTCGCGGAGAGCTTCTTCTGTGCGTCCGTGTTCGGCCTCTTTCTTTTCGAGCCGCGCCAGCCGCTCCTTCAGTTTATGGAGTTCGGATGCCCCGCTTTTTGCCTGGGCCTTCAAGGGTCTTTCTGTTTTATAGTTCTTGGGCATAGTCCGGGTTTCTCCTCGTAATTGGATTCCGACGAGATTATGGTGAGGCGAGAGGAAGAAAAATGTAATCGCCGCTGGGTGTGATTCGAGGGGTGATTTTTGGGATTACTAACTCACCCTTAAGGAGTAGAGAATGGCAGAGCAAGGGGGTCTTCTCAGGGGACGGTCCCCTGCTTTGACCAGCCCTGGATTTCATAGTACGCGTCCAGGATAGAGTTGTAGAAATCCGCACTGACGGCCTTGCCCTTGTGGGCGCCGCTCGTCAACGGGATCCGTAACTTCGGCGGTATAAAAGCATCATAAGCTCGGTCGCGGCCCTGGAGGTTGTTGAGGCGCCGCTCAAGAGCATAAATCCTTCTTCCGCACTCCTTCAGAGACTCAGGAGTATATTCGATTCCGGTCAGGGCATGATAGAGCGAAAGGAAAGGCTCGGCGGCAACATCGGCCGTGAAAAAGTCACACAGGCCGAGGGAGTCGACGAGGGCTTTCCCGGCCTGGCCTTCGGCCACATATCCCGCCAGTTCCCGGGATTCTTTGAGTCCTCCTTCCTCAGCCTGGATGGTCCAGGCATAGGTATGGTCGCCGCGGCCGCGGTTTGATGTTCCGTAGGCAGTGAACATGCCGGGAAAAGCCTTGGGGCTGATGCCGGCGTAGCCGAGCCCGGCGTATGCCGTTGTGCAGCAATAGGCAATATCGTCGAGGTTGCCGGCGCCGCCATTGGCGGCAACCTCTGCGATCAGGCGATCTGTGTAGTTCCCGAGGAGCTTGCCCAGGTCATGGGATTGATAGGCAATGGACTTCAGAGCCTTGATCATTTCGGCCGCATTCCCGAACTTCAAGGCGCTGCCGTATTTTTCCAGGAACCCTTTCTCTGAAAGCTCCATGGCCGCCGACATGACGCTGCCGAAGGTCATGGTGTCTACACCCAGCTCGTTACAGAGACGGTTCAGGTGGAAGATCGCCTCCCGGTCAAGAATGCAGCAGTTGATCCAGAGAGCAATGGTCTCGAACTCGGGCCTGACTCCTGCGCCGGCATATGGCCCGTGGTCGACCTTGGCCGCCCGGGTGCAGAAGATGTGTCGGCACTTGTTGCAGACATTGTGCTTTCCCGCAATCTCGAGAAATGCGTCCGTGGAGACGTGGCCGTAATCATCGGGATCAAAGTCGCCCTCATCGAAGTTGTGCCATGGAAGATAGCCGCCCTTCACGCCCAGGTACCTGCCGTTGAAGGCCCGGTCGAGCCACCATGTCGTCCCTGTGGCCGGCCGGAAAGAGGCTGTCCGGCTGGGGTCTTCGACACTGGCCTTGATCAAGCGGTCGAGTTCCTGGCTGAACTTTTTAAATTTTTCGGAGTCAGAAGGGGAGACGCCTTCCTTCCCGTAGGCTGTGACGGCCACCAGATTTTTCGACCCGAAAATTGCCCCGGCCCCGCCCCGGCCGAAATTCCGGTGATAGTCAGCGGTGAGGCAGGCATAGTTGACCAAGTTCCATCCTGCCGGCCCAACGCACACCGTGGACGAGCCTTTGAGCTTACCGGAAAGATAATCGATGATTCGAGAGGCCGTGCGCGCGACTTTTTTCCCGTCGACAATCTGAAACAAGTCCTCTTCGGCGTCGACGATCCGCACTTCGCCTGCGCTGACCTGGATGCGGACAGGGCGGTCAGCCTTTCCGTCAATAATAAGATGATCGATACCGGCTCTCTTGAGCATGTTGTGGAAGAGCCCTCCGCAGCTCGAATGGGTGATCATCCCATAGACCGGCTTATGGCCCGGCACCCAGGCGACAGGATGAGGTGACCGGGTCATCGTCCCGATGAAAGAGCAGGATCCGCGGCCGGCCGTGGGAATGGGCGTGTCATTGGCAGCTGCGTTTCCGATGATGATCCTGTTTTCCGGGCTGAGGGGGTCCTTGAGCGGGCCTGTTTTTTTCAGGTGCTCGGACAGCAGCTTGGCCTGGAGGCCACGGCCGCCGACATAATCGCGGAAGAGGTCAGGGTCGGCCGGCTCGATGCGGACTGTTCGCCCGCTGAGGTCGACCCAGGCCCATTTTCCCCTGTATCCAAAATTCATTTTCCCGTCACTCATTCATTTTCTTGAGGGCGTCTTTGATGCGCTCGGGGGTCAAAGGCAACCGGAAGAGCCTCACGCCGATGGCGTCAAAAACGGCGTTTGAGACGACCGCGCCCATGTTGACGATAGGCGGTTCTCCGCCGCCCTGAGCCGGCATGTCCGGGTTGTCGATGAGGATGGTCTCGATCTTCGGCAGCCAGGATAGGCGGGGGATCTCGTAGGTGTCGAAATTGAGGTCGAGGATTTTTCCGCCCTTGAAATGGATTTCTTCTGTTAGGCAGTAGCCCAGGCCCATGGTGATGCCGCCCTCTATCTGGGATCTGGCGCCGTCGGGGTTGATGACCTGTCCCATGTCCTGAGCGCAGACGACGCGCTTAACCCGGACGGCCCCGCCGGTCTTGTCGGCTTCAACTTCAGCCATTGTGGCGACATACGTTCCGAGATAATTGACGAGCGAGACGCCGTAGCCCCGGCCGCTGGGCGCTTTGGCCGGAGACCAACCGAACTTCTCTGCGGCAGCCCCGAGCACCTTTTTCATCCTGTCATCGGTCAGATTTTTCAGCCTGAATTCGACCGGGTCCATTCCAATTTTGGCCGCCATAATATCCATATGCGCTTCCCGGGCAAAAGTATTGGTGTTGCTTCCCGGTGCCCTCCAAGCTCCGACTTCGAAAGGATGTGCGCCGCCGGCGCCCCGGCCCCATCCTCCGCGCGAAAGAATGCGGTAATGCGGGATGTTATAAAACGGCTGGGACGTCCGCTCGCCCCCGAAAAAGACCACGTAATCCCAGAGGACGATCCGGTTCGATGCGTCCAGCCCGGAGATGATCTTGACCACGGCGGCCGGCTGGAAGGTGTCGTAGAAAAATTCTTCCTGGCGGCTCCAGGCCACCTGGACCGGCTTCCCGGCGAGCTTGGACAGTCGGGCGGCCTCGACGGCCTGCCGGTTCCGGTTTTTTCCGCCGAACCCGCCTCCGACGAACGGAGTGATGACGTGAACGTTTTCGACCGGGATGCCGAGCGCCTGGGCAACTTCATCCTGGACGCCGAAGGGCCGTTGCGTGGACGCCCAGACGGTTGCCTTGTCCCCCTCGACTTTTGCCACAGCCGTGTGGGGCTCGAGGGGCGCATGGGCCACGTAAGGGGTGAGGTACGTTTCTTCGAAGAGGACAGAGGAGAGCTTCTTGCCCTCATCCAGGTTTCCTTTCTCCTCAATGACATCGCCCTGCGGCGCCACTTTTACCAGATGCTCGTAGATGGTCTCGTCATCGACCTCGGGCTGCGGCAGGTCGAATTCCGCTTTTATCTTGGAGAAAACCTCATCGGCCTGGTCGAAGGAGTCGTGAAGAACGGCGATCATATCTCCGTCACGGATGATCTGAGCGCCCGCCATTTTTTCCGCTTCAGAAAGGTCGACATTTTTGAGCTTGGCGTCATGAGCCGGGGGCCTCAAAATCCTGGCGGACACCATCCCCGGAACGCGAATATCACCAGCATATTCCGCTTTGCCCGTGACTTTGAGCCTGGCGTCCTTGCGGATGGCCGGTTTGCCTGAAATCGCATATTCCGAGCTCGGTTTTGCCGGTGGCTTCGGTTCAAGATGCTTTTCGATGGTTTTTCCCTTGGCCAGCGCTCCGTATGAAATCTTATTTTGAGGGCTGGCTTTTTCGAAGACGAACCCGTCCTTGGTTGCGAGTCGCTCAACAGGAACCTTCATGCTTTCTGAAGCGAGCTCGACGAGGACCGCCCGGGCTTCGGCTGCCGCCTGCCGCAGAGGAGGCCCGAAATACTTGATCGTCCTCGATCCGAAAGTCCCCATATCCCACGGGCAAAGAGCTGTGTCTCCCAGAACCATATCCACCCTATCCAGCGAGACATCAAGCTCTTCGGCCAATATCTGGGCGAGGGAAGTCATGGGCCCTTGCCCGAGCTCGGCTTTGCCGGCAAACCCCGTCACTTTTCCGTCCTCGGCGATTCTCAGGTAGGCGTTGAAATCGGCCGGATAGCCCCGGCGCTGGGCCTCCTGGAGCATGGCCCAGGGGTCGCCGACGGTGAAGAAGACGAAGATGCCGCCGCCCAGTAGTTTTATAAATTCGCGGCGGTTGAGCGCGTCCTTTTTCTCTTCCATCACTTCCCTCCTTTGCTCATCTCTTGCGCCGCTGTCTCCACAGCCTGGATGATCCGGTTGTAGCTGCTGCACCGGCAAAAATGCTCTTCCAGACCCTCGATGATCTCTTTCTTCGTCGGCTTGGGCTTTTTCCGCAAAAGGCTGTAAGCCTCGAGAATCATGCCCGAGGTGCAGAACCCACATTGCATAGCGCTATGCTTGATGAAGGCCTCCTGGAGAGGGTGGAGTTTTCCGTTGGCGGCCAGTCCTTCGATTGTTACGACCTCTTTTCCGCCGACTTTTTTGACAGGAAGCTGACAGGATCGAACGGGTTCGTTATTGACAAGCACCGTGCAGACGCCGCAGAAACCTTCGCCGCAGCCGTATTTGGTCCCGGTGAGGCCGAGCTCTGTGCGCAGGACCCAGACGAGCATCCTGTCCGTATCCACGGACAAGCTCACGGGTTTGCCGTTGAGTTTAAACTTGATGTTCTCTTTCATCCGGCCCTCCTAGGAATGGCAGTGAGGCACCTTTTCTAAAAAGGATAGTTATTTACGAAAAAAAGGTCAAATTCATTTTCTAATTGGGGGAGGATTCACTCAGCGCTTTATGGTCTTAAGACTTTCACAGGAGTAATAACACAGTTCTGTGTCCAAACTCAAATATTAAGGATTCCCTGCGCGTTATCGATCAGATGAGCATGTAACCCGGATAACGCTCTCCTAAACTGTCTGAAAAAAGCGAGAGGCTTACTTGCTTATAGCTTTTTTGATCGCCCCGATGATGACCATCAGGATTCCGCCCCCGACAGCGCCGCCCAGGATATTGCCGATGACGCTCCAGATGTCCGTGCCGGGGCCGCCCGTATCCCCGAACCCCAGCGCGTTCAAAAGCTGGCCGCCCAGTCCGCCGCCCAAAATGCCGAGGATCGAGTTGAGCACCGTGCCCAGGGAGAGTTTTTTAAACAAAGCGCCGGCCAGATTTCCTCCCAGAGCGCCGCTGATCAGTTGAATAATCAAATTCACCGTGTGTTGCATGATTCCTCCAGATTAAAACTATTTATCCCTGAACGGGAATCATCACCCATTCTCTCATATACAAAAGAGCAAGGAGGCAAGTCAAGAAGAAAGCGGCTGAACGATCGTCCAAACATCAATTTTGCCTCACCCCATCGTGGGGAATGGTAAATCGGTCGCGGTTCAGCCGAGGTGGATTCTCTCGGGGTCGAGCTCCTTCCGGATTATCCGCAGCTCTTCCTTTGAGGGCGGGATCGTCGGAATAAGTTTCCGGCTGATTTTTATATCCCAGCCTGTATTTTCCCTGATTTTTTGAATGGAAACACCGGGATGTATCTCGGTCAGGACCATCTCGTGGGTTTTTGGGGAAAAACCGTACACTCCCAGGTCGGTGATGACCAGGGCAGGCCCGCGGCCTGGCATATTGTATTTTTTTCTCCCGTTGAGCTCATCGATGAACCCGGCGCTGGTCAGAAAATCGATCTTTTCGGGAAACGATTTTTGATTCTGCCTGAGGACGATGATGATTTTGCCGGCATGAATGGCGATCTCGCAGGCGCCGCCGCTGCCCGGAAGCCTGACCTTCGGTTGGTCATAGTCCCCGATCACCGTGGAGTTGATATTCCCGAACCTGTCAACCTGTGCTCCTCCCAGGAACCCGACGTCGATCAGCCCTCCCTGGAGGTAGTAATTGAAAACCTCGACCATCGAGCAGACGGAAATAGAATCCGTGGCGAGACAGGGATCGCCGATAGAAAGAGGCAGCCGGTCGGGAACGGCTCCGACAGCTCCGGATTCATAGATCAGCACAAGCTCGGGAGCGTTGAGCCGTCTGGCCAGGTTGCAGGCGAGATTGGGCAGTCCGATGCCGACAAAGACCACCTCGCCGTTCTTGAGCTCTCGGGCCGCCCGCGCCACCATAATTTCCGAGGGAGAGTACTCAGTCATTTTTTTATCCTTCATCCAAGCACGCAGTCGCATTAAATAGATGGGTGGCATGGCGCCAGTCCCCGCAACGCCCGCAGCGAATGGTGGTGGGTGGGGGGGTCTTTAGCGAGGACGGACGGGGACGCGCCATGACAGGACCCAACTATTCTAAAATCCATAATTCACCGACCCGGACGGCCGGCTGTCGGCCTTCAACCTGTTCACATAATCGGGGCCGAGCTTCTCCATGTATTCTTTTCGTCCAGACAACCCATAGACCCACTCGTCGAGGTATTTTTCCAGGCCGGACCGGTCCTTCGAAATCTTGGCCCATTCCACGTAGAACTCGTTGTCTCGGTCGTAGTATCCCAGGGCGTAGCTGGGGTGGGCGGCGAAAGGTTCGATGACAACGGCAGCGACGATCATCCCGGGGATGAGGGTCCTGTTTGGGTCGGCACGGATGACCGAGCTGGGGACTAATTCTTCAGCCACGAGGATGACTTTTTTCGAGGCAAAGGCCGCTTCCCGCTGAACGCCCATCAGCCCCCAGATCTGGCCGTTGCCCTCTTCATCCACTCTCTGCACCTGGATAACGGCCACGTCCGGGTTGAGAGCGGGGACCGTGGCGAAGCGCTTTCCGGTATAAGGACATTTGATGAACTTGATCCTTTTATTTTTTTGGGGAAGAGTGCTGCCCTCGAAGCTCTTGAGGTGCATAAAAGGAAGCTTGGCGGCGCCGGCCATGAATCGTGCGACCATCCCAAAATGAGTGTATTCCTCGATCTCGACGCGTCGCGGAATTCCTTGCTCGACGGCCCTTCTCAACCCGAAGAGCGAGCCGACTCCCGGGTTTCCCGCCCAGCTGAAAACGAGTTTTTTAACGCAGCCCGCCGCCACGAGCTGGTCATAGATCAGGTCCGGAGTCAGGCGGCAGGCGGTGAGGTTCCGCTTCTTCTGGCGGATGATCTCATGACCGGCGGCGAAGCAGATGAGATGAGTGAACCCTTCGATGACCAGCGTATCGCCGTCCCTGACGAACTCCGCCACGGCCTCGGCCATCGTCCTGAGCTTAGTTTTCATATCGACTTACTCTCCTTTTGGAACTCGCCCAGGACTTCAGCGAAGATGGCCAAGGCTTTATCCACTTCGCGGGCCGTAACGACCAGCGGAGGACAAAAACGGATAACGTTTTCACCGCAGGGAAGGAGCAGGAGGCCTTTACGGAATGCCCTCTGGACGATCTCATGGGCTTCCCTGGCAGCTGGTTCGCGCGTCATCGGGTCCTTGACAAGCTCCGCGCCGACCATGAGTCCAAGGCCGCGAACATCGCCGATGAGGGGATGATTTTTTTTGATCTTTTTCAGTTTCGAGAGGAGCCGGGCGCCCATCCTGGCGGCATTGGCCATCAGCCCCTGCTCCAGAAGGTCCAGGGTGGCCATGGCGGCCTCGCAGGCTAAGGGATTTCCGCCGAAGGTGCTGCCGTGAGTGCCGGCCTTCCAGGACATGTACTTTTTCTTGGAGACGACGGCGCCGAGAGGAAGACCGGAAGCCAGTCCCTTGGCCAGGACGACGACATCGGGCTCCACACCGAAATTTTCAATGGCCAGAAATTTTCCGGTCCGGCCCATCCCGGATTGGATCTCGTCCACAACAAGGAGGATTCCGTACTTGGCGGTAAACTCTTTGAGCTTTTGGTGAAATTCCGGGGGCGGCACGATATACCCGCCTTCCCCTTGGATGGGCTCGACGAAGATGGCGGCGATCTCCCGCGGGCCCATCAGCGTCTGACAGAAAACCTTTTCGATCGCCTCGGCGCAATGAATGCCGCAGGAGCCGTAAATGAGGTTGTAAGGGCAGCGAAAACAGTAGCCGAAGGGAATATGGTAGACGCCGGGGAGAAAGGAGGAAAAACGGCTTCTCTGCGCGGCTTTACTCGCCGTCAGGCTCAAGGCGCCCATGGTCCGGCCGTGAAAAGCGCCGAGGAAGGAAACGATGTAGGGCCTTTTGGTGTAATAACGGACGAGCTTGATCGCCGTCTCGATTGCTTCGGCGCCGGAATTCGTGAAGAAGACGCTCTTGTCGCCTTCAATAGGAATCATCTTGACCAAGCGTTCGGCCAGGTTGGCGAAGGATTCGTAATAAAAGTCGGTGGAGCAGATATGGAAGAATTTTTCGCTTTGGGCTTTCACGGCCCGGACGACTCTGGGATGACTGTATCCGGTTATGTTGACAGCGATGCCGGCCATAAAGTCCAGAAAACGGTTCCCGTCCACATCTTCGACGACCGCTCCCTTTCCGCGCGCGATAACCAGAGGATACTCTTTGATGTAGGAGCTCGAGGTATAGCGCCTGTCTCTGGCGATGATCTTTTTCGCTCGTTTTCCCGGCAGCGGCGTTTTGATATCAGGCACTTGTGGTCTCATCGGTCATCCCCTTTTCTTAGATTCTTTCAAGCACGAGAGACATCCCCTGCCCTCCGCTCACGCACAGCGTCGCCAGGCCGATCTGCTTCTTCT
The DNA here is from genome assembly GCA_964580435.1 of uncultured Eubacteriales bacterium. Classification (GTDB taxonomy): domain Bacteria; phylum Acidobacteriota; class Aminicenantia; order Aminicenantales; family UBA8522; genus CAZKEW01. The sequence continues at coordinate 8,323 of CAZOKP010000047.1, read as the reverse complement.
CCTGGATCAAACTGTGGAGCAAAGTCACGGTGATCCTCGCCCCCGAACAGCCGATGGGGTGTCCCAAGGCGATCGCTCCGCCCTTGATGTTTCTTCTGGCCTTGTCCCAGGCGAGCTCTCTCTCGACAGCTAGGACCTGGGCGGCAAAGGCTTCGTTGATCTCAATGAGATCCAGGTCTTTGAGAGTGATCTTGAGAATCTTGAGCAGTTTCCTGGTTGCGGGCACCGGGCCGAGACCCATTTCTTTTGGGTCAACTCCCGCCGAAGCAAACCCGAGAATTCGGGCCAGGGGGGCGAACCCGAGCTCTTTGGCCTGGCGCTCTGTGGTCAAGATCATTGCCGCGGCTCCGTCTGTGAGCCCGGACGAGTTTCCCGCTGTGACCGTTCCTCCCTTCTTGAACACAGGAGGAAGTTTGGCCAGTTTTTCCAGGGTCGTGTCCGGACGGGCATGTTCATCAACAGAGATGACGGTCTCTTTCCGGTCTTTTTCGCAGACCTTGACCGGGACGATCTCGTCAGCAAACTTTCCTGTTTCTATGGCTCGCTTGGCCTTCATCTGACTGTCATAGGCGTATTCATCCTGTTCTTTGCGGGAGATGCCGTATTTATCGGCCAGGAGCTCCGCCGTCTCTCCCATGATCATCTCGGCGAGAGGGCAAAACAATCCATCCCGGTACATCGCGTCTACGATCACGCCGTCTCCCAAGCGATAACCCCACCTGGCGCCGTCCAGGAGATAGGGAATCTGAGACATATTTTCCATGCCGCCTGCCAGGACGATTTTGCTTTCTGCGAGGAGGAGCGACTGAGCTGCGAGATGAATGGCCTCCATCCCCGAGGCGCAGGCTTTGTTGACGGTGAAGGCCGTTTTTTCGGCCGGGATGCCCGACCGGATGAGGACCTGCCGTGCTGGGTTGGGCCGATTACCAGCCTGGCGGGCATGGCCGAAGACGACCTCATCGACCTGAGAAGGTGAGATCCGGGCGCGCCGGATCGCTTCCTCGGAAGCGATGACTCCGAGAGAGACGGCGTTCGTATCCTTGAACGCGCCCCCAAATTTGCCGACGGGCGTTCTGACAGCACTGAGAATGACTATTTTTTCCATTGTTTTTCCTTAAAAAATTCTGGCCATTTCCTCGAGCACTTCTTCCATCTTTTCGTGGATGAGGGCAATGTCCTTGTCCGTGATGATGTATGGAGGAGCGAGGAGGATGAGGTCTCCGTTGTGGCCATCGGCCTGTCCCGTGTTCCACCAGAATACGAGCCCCTTCTCCATCGCCCTGGCCAGGAAATTTTCCACGTATTTTTGTTTTCGCGGGAACGGCTTTTTGTTCTTCTTGTCTTTAACGAATTCGACCCCGATGAGAAGCCCTTTCCCTCGGATATCTCCGATCTGCGGATAAGAGAGGAAAGCGGCGGTTTTTCTTAAGAGGTCTTTCCCAATCTTGGCGCACCTCTCCACCAGCCGGTGCTTTTCAATGTAGTTTAAGGCGGCAACTCCGGCGGCGCATCCCACGGGGTGATGAGAGAACGTTTGGGCGTGGAGGAAACTTTTCCCTTTCTCGAAAAGAGTAGCAATGATTTCCTTTTTCGAGGCCACGGCGCTCAGCGGAAAATAGCCGCCGGTCAGGCCTTTTCCCAGGACGATGATATCCGGGATTAGGTCAAAATGGTCCGAGGCCAGCCATTTTCCGGTCCGACCCACTCCGGTCATCACTTCATCCGTGATGAGCAAAACGTCATTCCGGTCACAGATCTTCCGGATGACCCGAAAATACTCCTGTGGAGGGATGGCGGCCCCGGTTGTCGCGCCTCCGATGACCTCAGTAATGAAACCCGCCACGTTTTCCCGGCCCAATTTCTTTATGGACGTGTCCAGCTCATGGGCGCATTTTAGCCCGCAGGCAGGATACACTTCGTTCTTGTAACAGCGGTAACAATAGGGAGCGGGAATTTTGGGATTTTTGGTGAGCATGGGCCGGAAAATCTCTTGATAGTGCTTGCGAGCCGACAAAGAGAGTGCTGTAAGCGTGTTGCCGTGGTAACTTGGGGTCCGGGAGATAAAATGGCGCTTTGATTTTTGCCCTTTTTCGACCCAATACTGCCGGGCGAGCTTGAGGGCCGCTTCGACCGCTTCCGACCCGCTGTTCAGAAAATAGACCTTTCCATCGCGGAAAGGAAGGAATCCAGAGATCCGCACGGCCAGGTTTTCAACGGGCGCGTGGCTGAAGTGCATCCCGCTGACGTAAGCGGCTTTTCGCGCCTGAAGGCAGATCGCGCCGGCGACCTCCTTGACCCCATGCCCGATATTCACGACGGCGGCCCCGCCGCTTGCGTCCAGGTATTTCTTGCCGTTCCGGTCAAAGAGATAAGCGCCCTGCCCTGTTTCAATCAAGGGATAAGAATAATGCAGATTACGGTAGAAAACAGACCCCTGGGGATATTTTTTAAGTCTCATGATCTCTGAATTATTATTCTCATTATCAAATTTAAAGTCAAAACCTTTGGGCGAGAAAATAGGTTTTGACTTTTGTTTGAACGAGGTCATACAATTGAAAACCCTGGAAAATTGATGAGCCGCAAATTCCGGTTGCCGGCGGTTTTGTTTATCCTCATCTTCACGGCTTTTGGAATCTATTCCCTTTCTCAAGATAAAAGTGTTGCTGCCGGAGAAAAAGTAAACTCCATTCTCGCCTACAAGAATTATGTCGATCAGGCGATCTCTCCACAAAAGATGGACAAATATTTGAAATTCTTTACCGCAGAACCCCATGTCGCCTCTACTCCGAGGAATAACGACCTGGCCAAATTTGTCTTCGAGGAGTGGAAATCCTTCGGGCTGGAGGATGTCCGCATCTCAGAATATGATGTCCTCCTTTCTTTTCCCGAGAAAATTTCTGTAGAGATGGTCTCGCCCAAGAAATACGGGTTGAAACTGGCCGAGGCGCCCTATCCGGAAGACCCGGACACACAGAAGGATGTTGGGATCCCCTATAATGCGTATTCGCGCTCCGGCGATATAACCGCACCAATTGTCTATGCCAATAGCGGCAACCCGCAAGACTTTGATTATCTTGAGAAAAAAGGAATCAAGCTCGGAGGCAAAATCGCTTTGGTGCGGTATTCTGCTCCCTACAGCTACCGCGGTTTTAAAGCACTGACGGCTGAGAAGCGGGGACTGGCCGCCCTTCTCATCTATTCTGACCCCAAGGATGACGGGTTTGCCCGGGGTCCGGTCTTTCCTGGCGGGCCGTGGGGCCCGATGAGCCATATCCAGAGAGGCGGCATCCCCTTCGATTTTATCTATCCCGGTGACCCGCTGACTCCCGGATGGGCTTCCACTCCGGGCTGCCGAAGAATTTCGCCCGAAGAAGCTCAGGCCATTCCCAAAATTATAAGCGTACCTATCTCTGCTGAAGATGCGCTCCCGCTTTTCGAGGTCATGGAGGGAGAGAGCGCGCCGGAAGAATGGAAAGGCGCTTTGCCCGTTGCTTATCGTCTCGGAGGCGAGAGCCCTCTCGTCCATATCGATATCAAAATGGATAATTCCATAAAAAGGATCAGCAATGTCATCGGTTGCATCAGGGGGGCTGACGGCACAGATGAGTTTGTTCTCGTCGGAAACCACCGCGATGCCTGGGTCTTTGGAGGGGTGGATCCTTCGAGCGGCACGGCCTGCTTGATGGAGCTGGCCCGGGCTTTTGGCGAGGCCAAAAAGGCCGGGTTCGTCCCCCGGCGTTCGATCTATTTCGCCAGCTGGGATGCCGAGGAATTCACCCTCACCGGCTCAACCGAATGGGGAGAAGAAAACCGGGAGTGGCTGGCCAAGAATCTAGTTGCCTATCTCAACGTCGACAGCTCCGCCTCAGGACAAGATTTCAGCGTTTCGGCGGTGCCCAACCTTTCCCGCGTTATCCTCCGTTCTCTTCAGGAAGTCCCGGACCCGGCCACCGGCAAACCTGTTTACGAGCGTTGGAAAGCGGGACCGCTGGAGAAAGGGACGATCGTCACTTCTGGAGGAAGCGCCCGGATTAACCCGATCGGCAGCGGCTCGGACCACACTGTTTTCCTTAATCATATTTGCGCCCCGGTCCTGGACATGAGCTTTGGGGGAGACTATGGTGTCTACCATTCGATGTATGATGATTATTACTGGATGGCCCATTTCGGCGACCCGGGAATGCAATATAGCGCTGCCCTGGCCAGGATTTGGGCGCACCAATCTATTGACCTGGCATCGAAACCTTTGCTCCCCCTTGACTTTGAAGCTTACGCCGAAGAGCTAAAGGGATATCTTGAGGAATGGGCCAAACAGTTCGACCCATCAAAGGAGAGGCTTAAGCAACTCTTCGGGCTTGTTGAAGAAATGAGAAAAAAGGCGGCTGCGCTCAATCCTCATATTTTTAGCGGACCGGGTTCGGGGACGGAAGTCGCGAAGAAAAAAATGCAGGAAGCCAATCGGCTCTTGCTGGAAATAGAAAGAGATTTTTCTTATCCCGAAGGTATTCCCAACAGAACCTGGTTTAAGCATCTCATCTTTGGGACCCGCTCCACATACGCCGCCCTTCTTGTTCCGGAGCTTCAAGAAGCGGCCGAAGCGGGAAATGAAAAGGGGGTTGCTGTCGCCATAACTCATCTTGAAGAAGCGCTCGCAAGAGTCATCTCCAAGCTCAAAGATATTGCCAACGTTCTTGGCAATTAAAAAGAGGAAGGCATTGGAGAAACAAGGAGAATTCAATGAATCGCCGCCATTTCATGAGGACGTCTCTCGGCGGGCTTTCTGTTCTGCCGTTTTCGGGCCTTGTTGAACTCATAACGTCTGATCGGGAGCTCCAGAGACAGCTCCAGGCTGAGCCCCGAAAAAGGCTGCGCGAGCTCGGAATAAAGGTAGGGACTTTGGAGCCAGGGCCGCTCAATGCTCTGACGGATGTGGCAGGAATAAAAGTGGGGCAGACGACCATTATCAAAGGCCAAGGGAAGGGAGCTGCGAGAACCGGGGTCACGGCCATCTTTCCCCATTCCGGCAATATCTACGAAGAGAACCTCTTCGCCTCTTTCTTTGACCTGAACGGCTGGGGGGAGATGACTGGGATTGCTTCGGTGGAAAATACGGGCTTGCTCCAAACGCCCATATTTTTGACCGGAACGGTTAATGTCGGCATCGTCTATGGCGCCGCCATGAAATATCTTTGCCGGGTCAATCCCAAAATGGGAGTGACGGACGGAATGGCCTGGCCGGTTGTGGCTGAATGCTATGATGATTTTCTAAGTGACACTCCCAGCCGGCCGATCGGCGAAGAGGATATTTTAAGGGCAATCGAAGAAGCCAAAGGCGGCACGGTGGCTGAAGGTGCCGTTGGCGGCGGCACCGGCATGACGGCGTTCGGGTTCAAGGGAGGAATCGGCACTTCTTCCCGCAGGACTGAGGATGGGTCTACCGTAGGAGTCCTCGTTATGGCCAACACCGCGAGCCGCGAAGAGCTGAGAATCGATGGC
>CAZOKP010000047.1:0-2727 GCA_964580435.1 uncultured Eubacteriales bacterium | reverse complement strand
CGACTTCTGGATAACACCTCTTTATCAAGCCATTGTTGAAGCGACTCAAGAGGCCATCCTGAATGCGCTGACCATGGCTCAAACGACTGTCGGCCGCGATGGTAACACGGCCTTCGGCATTCCCCTCGACCAGGTCCAGGGTATCATGAAGAAATATTCTTGGTGATTGGGCATGATGGTTTCATCGCTAGCGAATCGCGAAAACAATAGAGATTGCTTCACTAAGGTTCGCAATGACAGACAGACAAGATGTCATCGTCATGGCAGAGAGACTAGGTGTCATCGCGAGGAACGAAGTGACGTGGCGATCTCACTATTTTTTGCTTAAGGTGATTAGATTATGAGGGCAAGAAAAGAAAATTTGCAGGAATCGTGGAAAAGAGCTACTCAGTTCCCCAGAGGCAAGAAAAATTCGATCACCGATGTCCCGGGAGTCAAGGCGGGGCACCTCACGATTCAAAGAGATTTCGAGGATGGGCCGGGAAAGCCGGTTTCGATCAGAACGGGGCTCACTGCCGTTCTTCCCTATGCTATGGAAAAGGAGATGAGGCTTTTTGCCGGGTGCTTTATCCTCAACGAAAGGGGAGAGCTGACCGGGTACGAAGTGTTGGATGATTTCTGTTATCTTAATTCGCCCATTGTCATCACCAACGGCTTCAATGTCGGGGCGGTCTACAACGCTCTTTTTTCTTATGCCCTGGCTCTGAAACGGGTCGAGATCTGGCCCCCCCTTGTCATCGGAATTGATGATTCCTACCTGAGTGATATGACTCGCTATGTTTTTAAGGAAGAGGAAATACTGGAAGCTTTCCGCACAGCGTCGAATGGGCCTCTCAAAGAAGGCTCTCTGGGCGCGGGGCTGGGATTGACGGCGCTCGGCTGGAAAGGAGGCATCGGCTCTGCTTCTCGAATCTTATCCATTTCGGGGAAGCCATTCAAACTCGGCGCCCTCGTGGCATCGAACCATGGCCACAAGGATTTAGACAAAGACAGGGGTTCCTTGACCATAATCCTGGGCACTGACATCCCGGTTCTTCCACATCAGATCAAAAGAATCGTCCAGAGCCTGGCGAACAGCGTTCCCTCATCGGTGCAGCCGGATTTCGCAGACACCGTGACCTGCCTTTTGTTTTCGACGGCTAACCCCATGAGCATGGAGAATGAGGGGCCTCGCGGTTTTGACTATCAGATGATCGATGATTCTTTTCTGGCCCAGATCTCCGGCGCGGGTCGGGAAGCGGTCGGAGAGGCCGTACTGAATTCTCTCTTGAAGGCGACTCCCGTCCGGGGGAAATCAGGAAGAGTTGTTCAGACTATCCCCGTCTCTGAACTGGCCAAATTCAGGCAAAAGTGAGCTGAGCGAAAAATGGACGATCAAAACAAAACAGCCGAGCCGCGGCTCCTCAGAAAACTCAATCTTCTCGATACCACGTTTCTCGTCATAGGCTCGGTCATCGGCTCGGGCATCTTTATGACTTCGGGGTTCATCGCTGCATACCTTCCTTCGCCGGGCTTGATTCTGCTCGTCTGGCTGGCCGGAGGGGTGTTCACGCTCTGCGGCGCACTTTCTTTTGCCGAGCTCGGGGCCATGTTCCCCGAGGCCGGGGGCCAATACATCTATATTCGTGAAGCGTATGGACACTGGGCCGGGTTCTTTTTCGGCTGGGGATTTTTCTGGTTCATCATGTGCGGCGGCATCGCCACGCTGGCCGTCGGTTTCGCTGAATTTTTCGGCTATTTTGTTCCTGCTCTTTCCACCCAGACCGTCATTTTTCATATGAAAATCTTCGGTTTGGCGTATTCGCTCGCAGCCGGACAGCTTGTCGCCATCGCCTCGATTGTCGTCTTGACGGCGGTGAATTATTTCGGCATCAAGAGCGGAAGTGTTGTCCAGAATATTTTTACTTTTTTGAGACTGGGCTCCGTGGCGGCCATTGTAATCTTCGGGCTCACCCTGGGAAAGAAAGCCGGGCTTACGAATCTCGATCAGCTGTTTGCGGGCGGTCCGGGATGGGGGCTTTCGACTTTAAAACTTTTCGGGCTGGCCTTAATCGCCGTGCTTTGGACGTATGACGGATGGTATGCCGCGAATTGCACGGCCGAAGAAATAAAGAAGCCCGAGCGAAATATCCCGCTCAGTCTCATCCTGGGCACGCTCACCGTGACCGTGGTTTATGTCTCGATGAACCTGGTCTATATCCTGGCCCTCCCTGTTGAAAAAATTAAAGGCGTCACCAGGGTCGGAGAGTTGGCCTCGACCCAGCTCTTTGGGACGACCGCCACTTTGGTCTTTTCGGCCGCGGTCATGGTCTCCATTTTCGGCTGTTTGAGCGCCACGATCATTTATGGTCCTCGAGTGTATCTGGCCATGTCCGAGGACAGGGCCTTTTTCAAGAGCATGTCCCATATTCATCCGCGCCACCATGTTCCGGACAAGGCCTTGCTGGGCCAAGCGGTCTGGTCCTGCCTTCTTTGTCTCACCGGGACCTACCAGGCGCTCTACGAATACGTGGTCTTCGCGCTCGTGATCTTTTTTGCGGCCACCGGGTTTTCGGTCATCGTGCTCCGGCGCAAGCTGCCTGAAAAGAAAAGGCCTTATAGAGCCTGGGGCTACCCTGTTATCCCCGTGCTTTTCGTCCTGATCAATATCGCCATTTTCTTTAATACGATCATGGCCCAGCCGGTCAAATCCCTGATCGGGCTGGGCATCATTTGCTTGGGCATCCC
>CAZOKP010000046.1:0-20930 GCA_964580435.1 uncultured Eubacteriales bacterium | reverse complement strand
ACATGGTCAGACCACTTCTTTCGTTGGAGCGCCTCTCCCTCGATGAAAAGGAAGGCAAGGTTTGTTACCGATATGGGAAAGGCGCAGCAGAGTTGGAGAGGATGGACTACCTGGAGTTCATCGCCCGGGTCACCTCCCACATCCCGGACAAGGGCCAGGTGATGGTCCGTTATTACGGGCTGTACGCCAATGCCCATCGGGGGAAAATCAAGAAGGCGAGCCTGGCGGCTTTGCCTCCGAGGACAAGCTCCGGCGCTTTTGAGCTTGCCCGTGGCTTCCAGGCGCGCCTTCAGCTACTTTTAGCTCGACTTGACATCCTTTCACACCCCGATTTATCATCCCTGACGATGGGACGGGGCAAAATCGACCCATGAACGCTGACTCAGACAGCGCAGCCAAAAAGGAAATGCTTATCTTTTTTGGCTTCTGAGCTTCCAGGAGAAACGGGGCTGGGGGCTTTCCATCCCGATGGGATCTTGGAGGTCTTCGCATCTGAGTTCAAAGGGAGGCGAAAGAGTCATTCACAACTCTCCTTGTTGAATTGGCTCATCGTCATTTCCAACTCTTGTTGAGCTCCCTGTTATTCTGCCAGGGCCTCGTCTTGGATGGGCCAGAGCTGTATTCATCATTGGGCACGCGCCAAGAAGTAATCTGAGACCTGGATGTCGTATTTGTCCGGGTCCAGGGCTTTGACAATGGTCCGTCTGAATTTATTTGTTTCGGCGTTCTTTTCGACAAGGTCGACCACATCGCCGTCGATTTTATTGCCTTCTGGGTCGGAGATGAGCTTGACTTTGGGCCTGAGCATGAATTTGCTATCCGGATTGGTGTCAAACACGACCCCGATCTCGCCACTGTCGAGAGCGACGAGAGACCCAACCGGGAAAATCCCCATCAGGTTGGCAAATGCCTTGAGGATGGTCGGGTTGAATTCCGTACCGGTTGATTCAAGCATCAGGCTCAGCGCTTCTGCCCTGGTGAAGACTTTTTTCCGGTAGACTCGTTTGGTCGTGATGGCGTCAAAATAATCAACGACTTTGACGATCTTGCTGAAGAGGTTTGTGTCATCCTTTTTGAAATATTTCGGGTAGCCCGAAAAATCTTCCCTGATATGGTGCTCCAGCGCGACATGGATGGCGCGGAGTGGCATCCGTTTGAATTCTTTGAGATGGACGAGCTTTTCCGCGCCGTGGAAGGGATGTTGTTCTATAATCTCCCGCTCTTTACTGTCCAGCTGTGAAGGCTTGTTCAAAATTTCTGGCGGTGTGTCGAGTTTCCCCAGGTCATGGAAAAAGGAGGCAATCCCGAGGTCGATAAGTTCGCCGCGCGACAGCCCCAGCCGTCTCCCCAGGGCTATGGAAAGCATGCAGACATTGACCGAATGGTTGAGGGTGTACTCATCATGATTTTTAATATTGGTCAGGCCGTAAACAAAGGCCTCGTTGGCCACAATGTGGTTAAAAAGGGACTGCATCAGCCGGCGGGTTGTGTTGATCCGGATTTGTTCATTTTTCTGGTCTTTTTCAAAGGAGTCTTTGAGATGGAGGATGCTGAGAAAGAACATTTTAGCCGTATTCTTTTCTAGGCTAGCCAGGGTCTCTGTTGGCGGGATTTTTTCGATGCTGATATGACTGATATTTACATCGGCCAAATCCTGGAGGATCTCTTCAAAAGTGACCCGGGCTTTTTTCTCCTTCCGGGCAAAGACGGCCGCGAATTGGATGAGCTCGTCATACGTCAAGCCGGGATGGAAAGTTAAAGCGCTCAGGTTTCGTTTTTTAAACTCTTCGAGGATGAATTTGAAGATCGGGTAGGTTCCCACGCCGAATTTCAGCCTGACGCCGTTGAAAAAGAGGGAGCTTTGCCGGATGTGAAAGGTGGCTTCTTCCGCCCCTTTGAAGAAGGCTTCAAGAGAGTCAAAAAGACGCCTGGCCTGTTCTTGAAAGCTGTCATTATTGAGGGCAAAGATCTTGGCCAGTTTGAAAACGATGTGGAAGCGGATGAGGAGGTCCACGGCCACTTTGTGGAGAATCTTGGTGTCTTTTTTCGATCGCCGCCGGCTTTCTAAATTCCCTTTATTGTCTTTCATAGTCCCTAACTCTGTCTTTCGAAATCGTGGCTGACCCGCGTCGACATGTTTTCGAGGGCCTTGAGGCAGGCCTCCCTGATTTTCTTGGCCCTGAAGCTCGCCCCTTTTTGGAGAAGGCTCATGGCCTGAGGCGTGGCCATGCTTTCCAGCCCGGCGACAGCACAGAGCCGCAGCTCGTTCCGGGCCGATTTCGGAAACCAGGAAGCTTTTTGGAGAGTTTTTTCAAGAAAAACGAAGGCTTCTTGGGTCCGGGTCCGTCCCAAAAAGTTGAAAATGGCCTCTTTCTCTTGATAGCCTTTTTTCCCGAAACTCTTGGACGAGGCATTCTGGATCATTTGGGCAAGCCTGGCCTTGTCTTCATAGTAGTCGAGCTTCAAGGCGGCCTGAATGCGCAGCTCTTCATCGCCGTCGCCGAGAAAGCCCATCAGGATCTTGTTGGCCATTTCGTCCTTGATCTGGCCCAAGGCATGGATTGCCTCAAGCTTGATCTCCTTGTTTTGAAGGCTCAAAAATATGGCCAGGTATTGGACCGCCTTCTTGTCAGGACTCCGGCTCAAGATGGCAATGATCTCTTTCGAGACGTTAGGCCTGGAATCGTCGGCCAGGCTGGCCAGAGTCCCGTAATCCTTCTCGCCCAGGTCTTTCAGATAGGCTAAGATTTTTGTCCGAAATTCGGACGGAGGAATGGTTTCATACAGATCGGCGACCAAAGAAAACGCTTGGCTGCCGAGAAGCTTCAAAAAGTCAAAAAGGGAGTCGAAGTCCAAGGGCTGTTTTTTTTCCAGGAGTTCTCTCATCGCCCCCAGTGTCTTTTCGCTGACCGTTTTTCTCAGGAATGTCTCGAGAAGGGCGGCTTTTTCCGGCTGCCGCTGGGACAGGAATTCTCTCAGTTCTTGGATTTTGTGGACCATCATGATGGAGATGTGGAAGTTCCCCTTTTGAACCTGGCTGAGATGGTAGTCGGTCAGAACATCCAGGCTGGCCGAACCCTGTTTGATGTCTTCTTCAAGATTGAGTATCTCAATCATCAAATCAATGAATTCCTCTTCAGGGGATATTGTCCTGTTCGTCCGGATCATTGATTCGAGGGTTCCGAGCTCATTTTCCGTCAGGGTCGGATCCATGACCCCGGCCGGACTTTTCTCGAAACCGCGCTCATCCTCTTCGATGGCATCTTCCTGCTCTTCTTTTGCCTCTGGGGAAGGCGCCATCTGAATTTCCTTTCTGTCTTCAGGGGCGAGGCTGATTTTTCCGGTCGAGAACTTGGATGTGTCGACCTTGATTTCTATGATTTCACGGGCGAATTCAGCGGGCAAAACAGGCATATCAGGTCGGCCTTCGGTCTGGCCGCGTTCCTCGAGGATTTTTGTCTCGATGTAGTCATCGGGCGCATAATACTGGATGTTGGCCAGATCTTTTTCCCAGAGGGCGGTGACGATATCGCTTTCATCCGGAGGTTTCTGCGATTCTCTCTTGATCAGGTCAAGGAAATCAAAAATCTCGTCCGTGTCGAGGCCCTGATAGAAGAAGAGCATCTGCATGCCGTCTTTGAAGAAAACGAATGGTAAGCTCTTAATGGTCAGTTCATCACGGTAGATGGGTTTCCCCATGAACGTGAACGTATATTCTGCGATTCCGATTTCCAGCTTTTGATACATGTCCAGATACGCTATCATCTTCTGGGAAAGCTCATCGACAAATGTCTTGACTGTGGCATGTTCGGCGGGAAAGATCTTCATAGCTGAGACGGTGTTGGCAAAGGTCTGGAAGATATCCCTGGCTTTTTCAACTTGTTTGGGGCTGCTGAGAATCTCTTCTTCCGGCGCTGGATCCAGGGGGCGGCTCTTATTATCAGGACTCATGGGCGTCTTTTTTTGAAAAATCAATCACTCCTTCTTAAGTGTAACGATTTTTTTTGTTTCGTCAACCTAAAAATGCAGAGAGGAAGCCTCATCAGATCCGTGATTTTGAAAAGGTCTTGAAAAAAGGAGCGGAACGCCCATCTCCAGACCATAGCGGTCCCAGACCGCGCCGATGGGCATTGCCTTCAGCTCCTTCATCATGGCCAGCCGACCGAAGTTGTTACGGCTTGATTCCAGATCTAGGAGTCTTTCGCGCGGTTCGAGCATCGCCGCCAGAAGGCCTTTGAGGACTGCTCGTGTTCCCAGGACCCAGGCGCCAACGCGATTCATGCTCCCGTCAAAGAAATCCAGGGCGATGTGAACCCTGTCCAGGGAATCTTTCATCTGCAGAGGGCTGTAGTCGGTTTCGAAGATCTCATCGAGCGATTTTTTTAGAAGGGCCCGATGACCCCAGCGGTCAACTAACGTCCACAGCCTGGCAAGGGCCAAGACCAGGGACAAGGCCGAGCGGGTGGGAAAGGACGTGGTCAGACCACTTCTTTCGTTGGAGCGCCTCTCCCTTGATGAAAAGGAAGGCAAGTTCTGTGCGGGGAAACGATGAAAGTCATCGCCTTCCTTACCGACTATGACGTGGTCGATCGGATCATCCGTCACCTCGAGTTGATGTTTGTCGCCGAGAAGCCTCCACCAGCTCAGGTCGCTTATCAGGAAGTCCTAATAAATATAGGAATTTGGTTTTTAGGGTCTGCTGGCAGCGATTGCATTTTTGCCTCTCTTGCCCCTCCAACCATCGTGAGGAAGCATAGATCAAGACATCAATCACTGTCAATGTGGGCTTGAGGGGTCGGGGATATCTGCTTGAGGCCGTCCTGGCGCCATAAAGCCCCTGAAATCAGCCGGACCTCTCCTCTCGGGTAAAGAAGCAGTCAGAAAAAATACTCAGCCGAGGTCTCGGCGGTCATCAAGTATTCTTGGTAGGCGATATGCGGTGGCGGGGGTTTGTCAGCGACAAACGTCAGCTTGAGGTGGTCGATGATCCTGTCCACCACGGCATAGTCGGTGAGGAAAGCGATGACCTTCATCGTACCGCCGCATTGAGGGCAGACCATCGGGTCAACCTCATAGACTTTACGGATCATCTCTGCCCAGCCCTTGGAAGGGATAGGCCGCAGCTCCTCCAGCGTCCGGAGAGGAAAAGGCCCAGGGCTTGCCTTCCGGACCTTCCCTCGATGAGCGTTGGCATAGAGGCCGAAGTAACGGACAGTGACTTGTCCCTTGTCGGGAATATGGGAAGTGACCCGGGCGATGAACTCCAGGTAGTCCATCCACTCCATCTCTCTGGCCTCTTTCCCATACCGGTAGCAGACCTTGCCTGCTCGTTCATCGAGGGAGAGGCGTTCCAGAGAGAGCAACGGCCGGATCATATACTTTCCTACCCGCTCGGCCTCGGTCTTTGTCTTAGCCCGGACCCGACTATGGACATTGAACCCCGTGTGCCGCCAGGAGAGAAGGCGTTCCGCCCATTCGGGGCTGAGGAGTTCCCGGCCGACAAGATCAGCGAGAACCTCTTGGCCGAAGATCTCGGCCAGTCGCGAGTCGTCGATCCGGGGAACCTTATGGAAGAGGCCCGCTTTGTCCACCCCGCCCTCGGTGACCAAGAAATGGAGGTGCGGGTGGAGATTTATCCAGTCTCCAAATGTCTGAATGGCGGCAATCACTCCCGGCATAAGCTCGCTCCCGGTTAAAACCTCGAAATAACGAGTCAATGAACGGAGAGCCAAGCGACAGAGTGACCCCAGCAACCGGCGTTTGTACTTAAAAAAGATCCGGAGCATCTTGGGGATGATGAAGACGACCTGGCGGTGAGGGACATCCAGAAGAAGCTCCTCTCTCATCCACTCGCCCCACTCCTCCAGCCGCTTGGCATGACAAGAGGGACAGAAGCCGCGGGTGCGGCAGGAGAACATCAGGAGGTGTTCCACATGGCAGTCCGGACAGCGAATGCGGGCAAAGCCGCAGCGCGGATTGCCGCAGTCGAGGTAGCGCTCGACCACGTCCTTGATGATGAGCCGCAGGTAGCCGTACTCCTTCTCGAAGCGGCTCTCGTACTCCGCCAGGAACCTGTCAAAGTAATGAAATACCACCCGGTAGAGGACAGTCCGCTCCGGACGCCGAGGACGATAGACTTCCGCCATGCTGGGAGAATGGCCTCAAGAAACGGGCCATGGCCACGGAAATGACCATATCGCCCTGGAAAAAGGGGAAGGGGTCCGGCAGGCGAGGAGGCCTTTTTCAAAGAAGGCCTCGCCGTAGACATGGCTTCCTTGAATTCTTTGAAAGTCTTTGCATATTAGCTTATTCAATTTCTTTGAATATCAGATAGTTAGCCTTGTTTCCTGCTAATGAAATATTGCGAAAAAATGAGAAAATTTAGGCGATTACAAGAAGGCTATAACGGCAAAAAAGTGGACACAGTGTCCACAAGTGAAAAGCCGGGGACGGTTCTCCGGGAGAACCCCCCATTCTAGTATCCGGCTATTTATTGACCGCACCGCTTTTAATATGTTAGGCTTATTCAATGGAATTCCTAGAAATGATTGAACTCATGTTAGGCTATCCGTATTATGACAATAAAGTCTGCCTTGAACGCCAACTGCAAGTGTGGACCCAATTTCCTCGAGAGCTGGCCCGGCGGGTTGAATTTGTGCTTGTGGACGACGGCTCACCGCAACCTGCGATGGTTGCACCCGATTGTCCAATGAACCTGACGCTGGTGCGGATCAAGGAGGACATTCCTTGGAGTCAGCCCGGAGCGCGGAATCTCGGCCGCAAGCGTGAGGATGGTTCGACAAAATGCCCGCATCCGCACTCCTTCCTGGTCCATCGGAAAATGTTCTGGAGGGTGGGCGGGCATGACGAGGACTTCTGTGGTCATCACACGGGAAAAACGATATATTCTTGCACCTGCAGTTCAAGAGCGCCTGCAGGATCATGCGGCTGGAGGAGCTGACGCTTCTCGAACTTGACGACGCCGCAACGCCCGGGTTGAACCGGGAGAACGGGCACAACCGGCGGCTGTTTAAGAAAAAGCTCCGGCTGCTAGAGAAGGGGAAATACCAGAACGGTCGCACGGTGCGGTTTGAGTGGGAGAGAGTCAACAGATGGCGGATGGGCTCATCGTGATTACAGCTCAAAATTTCCCTCCTCTAAGAAGTTTTTTGACTCTCAAGCGTCTAAATAGAAGGGGAGTTGTGCCTATAACGGAATATAAAAATATTACTTTTGAAGGTGAGAAAAATGGAAGAGAAAGAGATTCTCGTTGTTGACGATGACATCATTGCCCAAAATATGCTGAAGTCCACTTTAACCAACGCCGGGTATTCTGTTATCCTAGCTTCCAACGGCGAAGAAGGAATAACGAAAGCAAAAGAGACGCTTCCCCGGGTGATCATTCTCGATATCATGATGCCCGGCCTTGACGGCGGCGAGGTTTCCAGTATTCTCAAAAACGACCCGAAGACAAGCCAGATTCCGGTAATATTTCTGTCTTCCCTTATTTCAGAAAAAGAAGAGAAGATCAGCAGCAAGAAAGACCTGATCAGCTTCCTTTCAAAACCGTACAAGCGGGATAAACTGCTTAATGAAATCGGGAAGTACTTCCGCCTGGGCGAGTCAAAGTAATCGGGGCCTCAATTCCGTTCCTCGCAAGGACAATCAGCGCAAGAGCGACTTGATGATCCCTTTTACAGGCCGGCCGAATTCCGGATGTTTGAGGGCAAGGGCGATAGTGGCCTCCTGGAGCCCGAGCTTGTTTCCGCAGTCATAGCGCTTCCCCTCAAAGAGATACCCATAAACAGGCTGGCTGCAGAGAAGGACCCGGATGGCGTCCGTGATTTGAATCTCACCTCTCGAATCAGGCGGCGTCTTTTTTATCGCTTCGAAAATCTCGGGCGCAAAAACATAGCGGCCGAGGATTCCCAAATCTGAGAAAGCCTTCTCTGGCCCGGGTTTCTCCATCATATCCGCAACCTCGAAAACCCGGTCTGAGACCTGCTTTTTGACCTTGATGATGCCATACTTTTTTGTCCCTTCTTTATCCACGCATCCCAAAACAATCACAGCACCTCGAAGCTTAACGAATTTGTCAATAAGCTGTTTGAGGCACGGGATAGAGCAGTCGTAGATATCATCGGGCGTGAGGGCGGCCACCGGCTCGCCAGCGGCAAAATTCTCGGCCTTCAGGATGGCGTGGCCAAGGCCGAGCGCTATATGATGTGATTCCATCTAATATCCCCGCAAAATTGCAGTATTATCCTAAAATTATCCACATTAGATTGCAGGCCGTATATTTGATTTCCATGATATCCAGCACCGCTGGCCGAGGTCTCGGCAGCCATCAGAAGCTCTTGAAAAGCGAACTGAGGCGATGAGGGCTTGGCTGCGACAAAGGTCATCTTGAATCCGCCAACTGCAAGAATTCAAATCCAATAAAATATACTCGTCCCTTTTGTTCCATGCTGGGCTGTACCTCTCAGGCGAAAAACTACTCCGGCAGAGCCCACCCCTCCAACTGCCGCCCACAACTACAGCTCTTCTGATACCAGTATATCCTGGCGCCACAACTGTCGCACGACCATTCTTTCTTCTGGGCACTTAGCCACCTTTCAAGCCCATTCTTCTTGATGTACTCAAGATTTGGCCCCATCGTCCAATGATGCGGCCATTCGTCGTTCATGAACTTATCAAGTTCTTTGCACGGATAGTCGCCGCAAAAGCTGCAAAAATCAATACTTTTTTCTTTAGCGCAACGTCTGAACTTACACTGCTTTACATAATCATCGATATTGTCACTGCCACAGCCGCCACAATCCATCGCCCCACACGCTCCACAAAAAAGCCCACAGGGCCCGTATTGAGACTCCTTCATCTTATCATCCTTCTCCAATAACCGAGAGATAAGGATTTCGTTTTCATCACCAATGGCTGAGTGAGCATTTATGCGCCGAGTTTAGGTTGGATCCCTCCGGCACAAAAATCCGGCTGCTGGTCCTCTCAGGCGGCAAGAAGCAGGAGTTACCGATCACCTTGAGAATTTTAATTTAATAGAGGCTTTCTTACAATAACGTTTTTGAGCGCAAAAACAGCACTCTAAGCAATACGATTAGGATGAATAAAAGCGGATATGTCTTTTAATCAATCGGTTACGGAAGCCAAGCTACCGTCTCGACTTTTAATCAATCGGTTACGGAAGCCAAGCTACCGTCTCGATACCGTCTCGCCTAAAGGGCGGCCGTGGAACAGACGTCCAGGTTAATGCGCTTGTTAGGAAACGATCTCATCATCCTTATGCCCAGCAAGTGCTTCAGATAAGCGCTTCGTAACCTTGATCATAATATCTGCTTCAGTACGATCAACTCCGTAAACCTCCAAAGGAAAATTCAGCGGCTTTTGAATTGTCCAGATTTTGTCATGCTGATCCGGCGGGAGAATGTTGGCCGGGTCACCCACTGCCACCCAGCCAATTGGCACTGTAGCACCCGCAGTCAGATACGATTTGAGATGAACTACGCCGTTGATTCTTACCTCCGATCCTTTACCTAGCTTCGCACCATGGAAAATTGCCGCACCGGTTGCAATAAACACTTCATCTTCAATGAGGCAGCCAACAACATGAGCATTCGGCCCAATGAGACAATAATGTCCAATTTGAAGGGAATGACGTGCCGTGCTTCGAACGACCGCATTTTCCATGATGATGCAGTATTCGCCAATTTCGATTTGGCCGCCTTCAGCGATCACCCTTGCTCCCCACATTATGCGCGTATAAGCGCCAATGGTGACATCACCGCAGATCGTAGCATCGGGTGCCACCCAAGACGTTGGGTGTATGACCGGAGTTTTGTTGTAATTAGAGATAATCATGTGTAGTCTCCCGTCTCCTACGGTGTCGCTCACCCGCTCCCGTAAGGCGGCGTGTCGGGTAAAGCGACTTTTTGGGCGGCAGCCTGCTCAACCCTTGAGGCTGCGGCACGCGGGAAGGAGGGATTTCTCAATACACTCAGCCGGTACGTGAGCGTTGTGAGTCGCGTGACATACAAGATGATGCGATCGTGGATGCCTAGAACCGACACCACGAGCTTTTACCACATGCTAAGCACGACATCGTACCTTCCATAGACTTTCTTCTTGAGCTCGTCCGCTTTCGGATTGGCCCAGTCGTGCATCCACTCAGAGACAAGGGGCATCCACGTTAGCGGCACGACGCCCGCCTGCAACATGCGCTGGATCGCATAGGTGTGAGCCTCCGGCGAGGCGTCACCGCCGGCATCGATCAGGCCGTACACATCAAAGCCTTCACGCAATCCATGAATGGCCGTGTACGCAAAACACATGCTGGTCCACAGGCCCGAGATGACGAGCTTCTTACGTCCGGTCTTCTTCACGGCCTGCAAGACTCGCTCGTCCTCGAAAGCATCGAAGCCGGGTACCTTGCGCGCAATGACCTCCTGGCCAGGGAAGAGATCGGTGATGTCTTTGATGAACTCTCCGTTCCCCTCGGGCCAGATGGAGGTCAGGATCGTCGGCACGTTCAGGATCTTCGCTGCTTTCGCCGCGGCAATGGCGCTGTTGGCGATGCCGTTCCTGTCGCCCGAGCCCACCCCCTTGAACATTGTCGGCTGGTAATCCACCAGGAGCAATATGCTGTTGTGAGCTGTCAGCAGCTCCAATCTCGGATCTCCCATATTAGCCTCCTTTTTTATCCATATCTTATGCATGGCGACTCGGGTCGCGCATAACTAAGGCCGCCGTCTAACGTTCAAGCTCAGCGGACCGCGTCAGCGGTTCCGCTGGAGCGTATTGTTATGCAATTTTTTTTACCACTTCAAGCGTTCCAATGTAAAGAACCTCTGACCCGACCCCGATCAATGTACCAGCCCTAGAGTGAATTTTTCAACCTCATAAGCCACTGGAGCCGGCGGCCTGTAGCCTAAGGAACTATGCGGTCTAAATCGATTGTATTCTTTTCGCCAGCTCTCGACAAGGACCTTTGCCTCCATCAAGGTATCCAAGATCTCTCCATTGAGAAGCTCATCCCGAAGCTTCCCGATATAGGATTCGACATAGCCATTTTCCCAAGGGCTTCCGGACTCGATGTAGAGTGTGATTACGCCAAGATCTTTCAGCCAGCTTCTGACCGCATTGGCGGTGAATTCTGAGCCATTATCGGGCCGAATATAATCAGGTATCCCCCGGCTAAGGAACAGTTCGTACAGTTGATCCAAGACTTCCCGGGACCTGATCCTCCGGGCAACATACATGGATAAACATTCCCGAGTGTACTCGTCGATAATGACCAGGATCCGGAGTGGCTTTCCGTCCGATGTCCTGGCCATAACCATGTCATAGCTCCAGACATGATCCTTCTTCATCGGTCGGAGACGGATGCACGATCCATCCGTGAGCCACAACCGGCCTCTCTTGGGCTGCTTTTGAGGCACTTTCAACCCCTCCTGCCGCCAGATCCTCTCCACCCGCTTATGATTGACTCTCCAACCTTCGTTCCTCAGCAACGCCGTAATCCTTCGGTAGCCATAACGGCCATACTGACTGGCTAGGGCAACAACCTGTTCCATCAATAGCTCTTCGTCCTCGGGAACCTTCCGCACATGCCGCTGGGTCGAACGTGGTTGACCTAACACCTGATAGGCACGCCGCTCGGATACTCCCATAACCTCACACACATGGTCCACTGCCCGGCTCTTTTTGGCCGGGCTCAGAAGTTTCCCCGGTTTGCTTCCTTGAGGATGGCGTTATCCAGAGCCAGATCGGCCACCAGCTTCTTCAACCTGGCGTTCTCTTGCTCGAGCTCCTTGAGGCGTTTGGCCTGGTCGACCCTCATCCCGCCGTTCTCCTTCCGCCAGCGGTAGTAGGTCTGCTCTGTTACCCCTAGCTTGCGGCATACCTCAGCGACCGCAGTCCTCTGGCTGAGGAGGACCTCCGCCTCTCGGAGCATGGTGATGATCTGCTCCGGAGAATACCGTTTCCTGCCCATATTCAACTCCTTTCGTCCAACAAAATCTTAGCGCATCGGCTGGATCGATTTGAGGGGGGCAGGTCAATTATGGCATCTATGCCAATGCTCACCGGGGAAAAGTGAGGAAGGCGGGCCTCGCTCGCTTGGCCCTCTGGATAGTCGAGGAGGAAGAGAAGCGGATCCCCTCGAAGGGCTGGGCCGAGATGATCCGGAAAGTGTACGAGGTCGACCCGATGACCTGCCCCAGGTGCGGCGGGACAATGAAGGTCATTGCTTTTATCACGGATTACGCTGCGGTGGACCGAATCATCGACCGCCTCAAGCTGACCTTTGTTGCGGAGAAGCCTCCGCCGCCTCAGATTGCTTATCAGGAAGTCTTGATGGCCGCCGAGGCCTCGACTGAATATTTTTCTTGATTCCGTGCTTTATGCTTCCTCACGATGGCTAGATGGGGTAATCGAGGAGAAAATGCGCCCGCCGCGACAGCCCAGCCCAAAACCAGTATTTTGCGGCCTATTGTCGCGCAGTCCAGCGGGCTGATTCCACCACGGCCCGACAGGTAATCAGTCTACTCGCATTTGAAAACACGATAAGAATGCGGTTTGAGCTTTAAATCGAAAACCATCTTCTCCGGCGCCGCCGGCCCGCCCCACCTCGGCTGACTGGCCGTTACCTCCCCGCCAAGGTCATCGCCTGAAACCAGGTCGCGAAGCGTGCCGAATCGCCTGTCGAGAACGACTTTGACGTCAACCGGTTCGTGACGGAACGACTCCACGATAAACGTGCCGTTGTCGTAAACGAACAGAGCGACCTGACTGGGGCTGTCCAGCCGGACGTAGAAGTCCGGCGTCAGAACCTCCCTTATCTGCCCAAGCACCTCGGCAGGATACTTGTACAGGTCCCCAAAATTATCAGGAATAGTCAGGATATATAGCCGGCTGTTCGCGTAATCCGCGGAATGAAGAATCGGATACCCCACACCGCTGGTAAGACACGAAAGCTCCTCCCACGAATCATTCGTCAGGTATTTTATCTGTGGGATGAGTATCTCGGAGTCGGACTCATAAACAATCCCGTGCCGGCCCCAGAACCCGCGACGGTACCAGAATTGTTTCGTCAGGGCCTTGTCGCCAGTGCACCGCAGCTCGACGATGTCTTCGATTCCTTTGCCTTGCAGTGCCATTAGCAAACCGGATGTAATCATAACCGGCTTGCCTGCAACCAGCCGGGCCTTGATTTTCTGCACGATTGCCTTGTCGAACTTCGCCGACTCGGTCAAAAACACCATATTCGCCTCGGCGGGAAACTCCGGCACCAAATCCATCGGAACGCCGCACATGCCAATATAGTTTTGCAGAAAATCCTCACCCGTCGAATGCCAGGGCTTGTAGCTATTGACCCCGATGGGGTTGCCGAGCTTGCCTAAGAAAACGTCAATCTGTTCGAGGGCATATCCCGCCGCGCGGGCCATCGAGGTCGGCGTAACCGTCGTGCCGTCAGCCAGTTTAATGGGTCTCATCATCTCGTCAAAATCGAAGCTGGTGCCCGACCCCTGCCAGTCGGCACGGAGCTCCTCCGGTATCGGCTGCAGCAACCGGCCGAAGTTAAACAGCGTAATCTCAGGTGCCTTGGCGAACATCGTCAGCCACAACTGCTCCGCATAGCGGTCCATATATCGAATGGCCCCTGTATCGACCCAGCCACCCCCGTTGCCGCCGGGCTTTATGTTCTCAAAATACCGGTATATCAAATAACTTTCGTATTGTTGCAGGTGCTGGTCGGTATAAACCGGGTCTCTGGTCTCCGTCCCTGTGTATATCCCGTCGAATATCTTTGGCTGGGCTTCCAGATTGAAACCGCATCCCTGAAAATGTTCATACCAGTTCGGATACTTAATGACCATCTTCACTTTCGGATTGACCGCCTTGGCGGGCTTGACCACAAGGTCTTGCGCAGCACCTTTCATCAGCGCCACTCGAAATTGTGACCAGCTCCTGTCGCCCTTGGCTTTGATGCAGGACTCGCATTTGCAGTTGGTAAAAAAGAAATCGTCAAGTATGACCTCGTCAAATAATTTCGCCGTGTATTCGGCTATCTCTTTGACGCGTTTGCGCTGTTCGGGCCTGGTGTAGCAAAACGTCTGGAAGCGGTTGCTTTCCGCAATTGTATAGGTGATACCCCCGGCCACCTCGACGCCCCTGCTTTCAAAGAATTTGCGGGCCGCGGCGATTATCCGCTCATCGACCAGAGTCACATCGCGATGGGTCTCCAGGTAAATCTTGTCCACCGCGACCTGTCTCGATATCTCGTCCCAGCAGGTTTCAAGCCAGTTGGCGTCCCCCATCCGGTTCACATCCCTCGCCGGAGCATAAACAGCCACCTTGAAATTCTGATAACCTCCGGCGAAAGATGAAAAAGACAGACTTGCAAGGATTAAAACCCCTATTATGGTTTCGATACGTTTGGACATAGTAACTGTCTCCTTTTTGCTAACGAACATTTTTTGTGGGCGCCAGATTCTAACCAAACAACTGCTCTGTGTCAAATCGACTCGTGAGGATGATTCAGTTGTATATTACAGCCGGCTGCTTGTGATGCTCCCTCTTGTGTTTCCGATGAACTCGGCAATATCACGTAGGCACTTCTTTTTGTCGTTCAGGTTTTCTTCGATAAAGCCGACAATCTTTGAGCCGATGATTACTCCATCTGCGCCGGCTTTTGCGACCTCGGCTGCGTGCTCCGGCTTGCTAATTCCAAAGCCAACACATACCGGCACGCTTGTCTCCTTCTTGAGCTTTTTGACGAGTCCTTCGACCGAATCCGAAAACATCTCCCTGCTTCCCGTCACACCCAAAAGCGACACCGCGTAAATAAATCCTGTCGTTCTTGAGGTAATAAGCTTCATTCGCCCCGGTTCTGTATTGGGCGTCACCCTAACGAACCGTCCATATCTTTCGCTATTGAACCCAAGACCAGGGCGGACGAGGATCGGATCTCGCAGGCAACACACAGGATCACAGAGGAAGACCCGAGGGTCCGGATCGAACGCGACCCAGACACGAATCAGCTCCTCATCTCCGGCAACGGCGAGCTCCATGTCAAGATCATCACGGACAGGCTCAAGAAGCGGTCCAACGTTGATGTCGATCTGAAGCCGCCCAAGATTTCTTACAAGGAGACGATCAAGGGAAGAGCTGACGTCCAGGGCAAGCATAAAAAGCAGACAGGCGGCCGCGGCCAGTATGGTGACGTCTGGATCAAGATGGAACCCCTGCCGCGAGGTCGAGATTTTGAGTTTGAAGATAAAATTTTCGGCGGCTCCATTCCCAGGAAGTATATTCCTTCAGTTTTCAAGGGGCTTGAGGAAGCCAAGTAGAAGGGCGTGCTCGCCGGGTAGCCGGTTGTGGACTTTAAGGTTATCCTATACGACGGTTCCTACCATGAAGTGGATTCCTCAGATATCGCCTTTAAGATTGCGGCCTCCAAGGCCTTTAAGCTGGCCATGAGGGAAGCCAGGTCCACGCTCCTTGAGCCTATCATGAACGTCGAGGTGTATACTCCCGAGGCTTACATGGGCGATATCATGGGCAACCTAAACGGGCGTCGGGGCAAGCTCCAGGGCATGGAGCAAAAAAGGAATATGTGCATTATCTCATTTTATAAATTTCAGGGCTTCATCGACTGCATCGAGCATGGGCTTGGTGGATATTGCTGAACCGACGGCATTTTTCATCCAGGCCTGAGGGATGATATTTCCAGCCAGACACATCCTTTCCATTTCTTCCCCAAGATTTTTCCCTTCAAGATATTTTCCAATCTGGAATGCAATGACGTGTCCAAGGGGATAATCAGGAAGGTAAAGAGGAGCGTTAATCATATGCGAATAAATGGCGAGAATGGGCAGGTCTTTGATTCCAAAGACATCGGCATAATACCTGTTCCAGACATCATCGGCAATGGATATCGTAGCTTCTTTTAATTGTTCCGCAGTTGCATCCGGATTGTTGTAAAGCCAATTCCAGACTTTCATATCGATAAGAGAAACTCCCATTATTTCGTAAGTGTTCCAGAGAGAGTCAAGTGCCTCCAGGTATTTTTGATTCTTATCTTCGCTTTTTATTCCCAGGAGTTCAAGATTCTTATCTTGAAAGACAAAAGCAAAAGCTTCTGTAAAAGCTGCGTTGGGGACTCCATGAAGCATATAATCGTCAACGTTCTGAAGGGTTAAAGTTTGCTCGACATTATGACCCAGTTCGTGTATGGCGATGTTGTAGCCCTTGTAATCCATTCCTTTCTTAGTAAACCGTGTTCTCAGATGGGCATTTTCTGATTTCATCTCTGCCCCCCAGCCATGTCCTGAGCCTCTCGCTGGATCGACGATAATTTTTGCAGCGATGAATCCAGCCTGCTCCTTCAAAAATCCCATTTTTATCAGAATGTTTTCAAGATCCTCTTGGAAGGCCTTTATATTGGGATATCTTGTGGCCACGATCTTGTCGAGTTCCTCTTCGCGAATTGAGCTTCCTGACTTGAATCCTGTGTACCAGATATCAAAGGGTTGGAGTTTTCTTCCAAGCCGGTTGCTGATGAGTTTCGCAACTTTTCTCAGCTGAGGGGATGAAATGAAGCTGGTGAACAAGGCTTCGACCTCAGCTTCTGGAATTTCTCTTTCCAGCTCAAATTTCCTCTTGATATAGGTCGGAAAAGCGGGGTAGTAAGGATCGAGCATCCTCATTCCGAGGAAGCTATTGAGGAGGTGTTTATACCTTGTCATGGGCTCTGGTTTCGACGCCACTTCCTCTCTATTTTTATAAACTTTGTTGGTGAAGGGATTCCAGAAATATTCCGCACTGTTGATGACAACCTCCGGAATTTCCTGTTTGATGATCCTCAGCATGACTTCGTAGATCATCTTCTGTTTGAAGAGGCCTTCGGGATCAGCATACCTTGCCTTTAACTCATCCCGTATTCCCCAGTGAGTGATGAGTCTTAAATCGGCGGGGAAATAAGTTTTGTATTTCTCATCAATCAGTTTGCCCAGGTAGATGTTGTAATCTGAAATATAAGCCTCTGCCTCAGTGGAGATTTTGGATATTTTTTGCAAAACTGGTGCCGGGACTCTTGAAGCAAATGAATCTCCCATCCTGGCATAGGCCCAATCTTTTCTTGTCCATTTTGGGCTGAGTTCTGTTTTTTCAGAGAGAGAATACCGGGGAAAATTCAAGAGGACAAAGAAAGCGATTTTGTTCTGGAAAAGGTCTTCCGTAATATGAGCTGAAGGATCAAACTGGCCAAAGATCACATCCAAAGGCAGGATTTCGCCCCAATCGAGATCAAGAGGCCGCTTGAGATCGAGAACGATTTTGTTAAAATGTCCATTGAGGACTTCAAAGTTTGTTTCGAGCCTCTTGAAGTTTGTCTCGAGCAATTCCGGAGCGCCAATGAAATATTGTGTGCAGAACTGCTCGAATTCTTCTTCAGGTCCATCATCTGTTTTCCAGAGCGAAGCAGCCTGATCAACTCCTCTTTCAATCCGGAATCTCTGTCCTTCCCCATATTTTTGAAGAAGTGAATTTTTAATCTTTTCTTTTGCCGTAGATGCTATGCCTTTCTCTTCTGCTCTGAGATCAATCAGAGCAATAATCAGGGTAAGAGAAAAAACAAGGAACAGGATTTTTTTCATTCGAACCTCCTCTTAGAGGAATCAGCCTCAGCCTAGTATATTGTTTCTCAAGTGATGTTACAACTTAAGCCGGTCGAGGTCCTCGAGCTTGAACCGGACGCTCTTGATATACGGTTGTTCGGCGGCCGTCCATCTTATGAAAAAATTGTGCTCAAACCTACGAAGTCGACAAACCGGGAGGTCCGATTTGCCAATATCCAGTTTATCCGCTAAAATTAAATCATGAGGAAGTGGATGAAATCTGGCCGTTTGACGATTGAAATATGCTGAAGAAAGCACTTGTGTTATCTACCTGTATGATCTTGGGCGCCTGTGCCGTGATCAGGAATTATGAAGAGCCGCTGGGGCCCCTGTATAAAGGCAATTTTGCGCTGTCTCCCCCGGCCTTTACCGGCAACCTCAAAATCGTCTCTTATAATATCGAACTCGGGGAAAAGATCAGCCAGGCCGCCGCCGAACTCAGCAACATTCCTGAGTTGGAGGACGCAGATATCCTGCTGCTCCAGGAAATGGACCCGGAGGGGGCGCAGGCTTTGGCCCGCGAGCTCCGATTCAACTATATCTATTACCCGGCTTCGGTTCATACTAAGAATAAAACCAAGGTGGACTTTGGCAATGCAGTGCTCTCCAAATGGCCGATCAAGAGCTATCGCAAAGTCATCCTCCCGCATAAACACCCTTTCCGCAAACAGATAAGGATTGCCGTCTTCGCTGTCATCCAGGTCGGCCGCTTCGAAATACTGGCGTCCAGTGTCCACGCCGAGATGGAGTGGCTGATATACTGGAAGCGCATGGACCAGCTGGAAACGATTGTCAGGAATATCCCCAGCGATGCGAAGTATGTTGTGGTCGGCGGAGATCTCAACACACTCAACCATGACAGTGTCAAGTCGGCTGAAAAGACCCTTCGCCAGGCCGGTCTCAGCCGTGTTACCAAAGGCGTGGGGCCGACGGCCAAAGGCGACCCGACCGGAGTGTTCGGCCCGGAGCTGGACCAAATTTATGCTCGAGGGATGACCCTGGTGAAGAACGGCAAGTCCAAGAATACCAAGGCCAGCGACCATTTTCCGATTTGGGTTCAGCTGAAGCTAACGGAGACCTACTGACCGGATGGCCAGAGTGCAGTTTCGCGGTTTTTTTGTTCAGCGACAGCGCTGCCAATCATCATCGCTGTAGAACGAATCTACTTCTTTCAGCATCTCCTGAAGATCACAGGTCATGATAATGAGATCCTGGGGCTTTCCCGAGAGGTCCTTGACATAATCGGGGAGAAGATGTTCTTCCCTGAATCCGAGTTTGTGGCATACGGCTTGGGCGGCTTTTTGCGGCCGCATCATTTTGGCCACGAGTTTTTCGACATTCTTTTCGGCGGCCAGAAAATAAAGCTCCCGCATCAAGATCATGCCCAGTCCCCGCCGCCGGTAAGGCCGGGCGACGATCACCCGAAGCTCTCCCTGGTGTCGCCGCCATTCCTCTCCGCTGAGCTCAAGAGCGCCGTCACCCACGATCTTATTTTTATCCAGAGCGATTATCCGGAGGACGTTTCCCCCCTCGATGAGCCTGATTCTCTGGGCGACTACGTCTCTGTCGGTGACGTCAACCCTGAGGTATTTTCTGTCTTCCGGAGGAAGGGAACGGTAAAATTCCATCAGTTTATCCAGGTCCTTGAGGGTCAAAGCACGGATTACGACTTTTTTACCGTCTTTTAGCGTCTCTGGTTTTTCCATGAAAAAGACCTCCTCTTTCTAAGCTGCCTCGCCCAGACCTCGGTCCAAATATAGGGGGAGGAAAATAAGATGTCAAGGGGAATGGAGGATGTTCTCCGGGAGAACCGTCCGGGCCTATTTTTCTTTCACAAAAAGAAGCAAAAAGGCGGCCAGGACGGTCAGACCGAGGGAGACATAAAACGGGACGACGGCGCCCCAATTTTCCCAGAGCCATCCGGCAGCAACTGAAGCAGGCAGGGCGCAGAAACCTATAATCATCTGGAATCCGCCGAGGCAGCTGGCCCGGTAAGTCAGGGGGCAGATCTCGGAGACGAATGTCCTCTGAACGGGCTCCAGGGCAGCCTTGTGGCAGCCATACAGAACGAACGCGAGGATGATAAAGATGCGGCTGTGAAGAGTGATCAGGCCGAGACAGACTCCCGCCCAAAAAACATAGGCCAGATAAAGAACCTTTTTTCTCCCGACCCGGTCCGAGAGCTTTCCAAAGGGAAGTGAGAGCAGAGAGGCCGTTGCGGAGAAGATCAGGTAAAGGACTGGGATAAAGGCGGCCTTGAACCCGAATTTCTTGGCGAATATGAGAAGGAACGAGTAACTGAACGCTCCCAGGGCGAAGAGAGAGCTGAGAAAAAGGTACAGTTTCAAGTTCTTGTCGATATCTTTGAGAGCGAGGCCTTTAAAGATTCTCGATTCCTTTTTCTTTTTTTCTTTGATAAAGATCAAGATAAGCAGGGCGCCGACCAAAGAGGGGATGGCGGCCAGGCCGAAAAGAAGCCTGTAGCCGGTCAGGCTGAGAAAACCTATGGCGATAAGGATGCCGCAGACCGCGCCCAGGTTGTCCATCGTCCGGAGAAGACCGAAATATCTGCCCCTGTTCTGGTCGGTCGAAATGTCGGCCACCTCGGCGTCCCGGGGCGCGTTCCTGATCTTGCCGACGCGATCAAGGACCCGAAACGGAATAAGATGCTGCCAAAGAGTAGAGAAAGCGTAGCCGAGACGCGAAAAAGCGCCGCAGAGATAGCCCGTCCAGATGAAGATTTTTCTCTTTTTTAGGCGGTCCGACAGGTATCCGGAGGCGGCTTGAGAGAGCGAAACAAGGGCGTCCCCGAGTCCGTCGAGAAAACCCAGGGCAGCCATGTTGGCTTTCAGGACTTCGGTCACAAAAAGCGGCCAAACAGGGTAGATGATATCCGAGCCCATATCATTGAGAAAGGAAGCGGCGGCAAAGGCCCGAAGGGTCTTTTTCTTTTGCGCCTGGTTATTTTCCATCGCCGCTTTCGATTCTCCTGAGTTAGGCGAATTCTATGGAGTTTGAAATGGGCTGTCAAGGCAGAATGCCTTTATAAGAATAATCAAATGGGTCCTGTCACGGCAGTGTCCCGTCCGTCCTCGCTAAAGACCCTCCCACCTGCCCCATTAGCTCCGGGCGGGCGGGGCCCAGCCGCGCCACCCATTAGTATCAATGTAGTCCATAACCTTTTGGTTTAATGAGAAATCGACAGTCGTTGGAAGCATTTCTGATTATGTGAGAGCGGGG
>CAZOKP010000045.1:10437-21651 GCA_964580435.1 uncultured Eubacteriales bacterium | reverse complement strand
GCCACATATCCCGAGCCTCGTCGGGGGGTAAGCCGTGACAGGACCCTATTCCAAACCAAAATGATCACGGAAACGGAGATGCTAGCGCCTTTCTCTAGGCTGTTGATGGCCTGAGTCCTTTGTGATATATTTGCCGGGATGAACAAACCCGGGCAAAAAAGCCTCTCCATTGTCATCCCCGTATATAATGAAGCCGAGAACCTGGAAGAGCTGTACCAGGAGCTCGTCTCCGCGTCCGGAAAATTTGAGCGACCCGTTGAAATCATCTTTGTCGACGACGGGAGCGTCGATGAGTCCTGGCCGATCCTTAAAGCCATCCAGAAAAAGGACGGCCGGGTCAAGCTCATCCGGCTCCGAAAAAATTTTGGCCAGACAGCCGCCCTTTCCGCCGGGTTTGACTATGCCACGGGAGAAATCATCATCAGCCTGGACGCTGACCTCCAAAACGACCCCGCCGATATCGCTCTTCTCATCCAGAAAATCGAGGAAGGATATGATATCGTCAGCGGCTGGCGAAAGAGCCGCAAAGATAAGTTGCTGACGCGCCGGCTTCCTTCGGCCGTGGCCAACTGGCTCATCTCCCGGACCACTCAGGTCAAGCTTCACGATTACGGCTGCACGCTCAAAGCCTTCCGGCACGACGTGATCAAGAATGTCAAGCTTTACGGTGAGCTCCACCGCTTCATCCCCGCGATCGCCAGCCACATGGGAGTCGCCATCGCCGAAGTCAAGGTGAATCACCGGCCCCGCCAGCACGGGAAATCCAAGTACAACATTTTCCGGTTTACCCGAGTCATCCTGGACCTCTTGACCGTCAAGTTCCTCTTGAGCTATTCCACGCGGCCTCTGCAGATCTTCGGTCTCCTCGGGCTGGTGAGTGGAATCCTCGGGTTTATCATTTCTCTCTGGCTTTCTTATCAAAGACTCATACTCAAGGTGAGCTCGGCCAACCGGCCTCTTCTTCTCCTGGGAGTGCTGCTGATCGTCATCGGCATCCAGTTCATCACCCTGGGCCTTCTGGCTGAGATTGTGGTCCGGGCCTACCATGAATCCTCGGGAAAGGCGATCTACTTTATCCGGGAGGTCATCGACTCCGACGCCGGGGAAAATCCCTCAACAAAACATCGATGAAAATCCTGATGCTCGCTCCCGAGCCGTTCTTCGAGCCGCGGGGGACTCCGATAAGCGTTTATTTCAGGATCCTGTCCTTGGGTGAACTCGGTCACTCTGTCAATTTGGTAACTTACCCTCTCGGCCAAGAGGTCCGCCTGAAGAACCTAAAAATCATCCGGCCGCCGAATCTTTTCTTTATCCGCAAAGTCAAGATCGGTCCCTCTCTGGCCAAGATTCCTCTGGATTTTTTGCTCTTTCTCCGGGCCTCTTTCGAGCTCGCAGCAAACCATTATGACATCATCGTCTCCCACGAAGAAGCCGCTTTCTTCGGCTCCGTCCTGGCCAAAATCTGGGGCAAGCCCCACATCTATGACATGCACTCCAGCCTGCCGCAGCAGCTCGAAAATTTCAACTTCACCCGGTCACCCTTCCTGATATCCGTCTTTAGAAAGATGGAAGATCTTGTTCTGAGGAATTCCCGGGCCGTGATTGTCATCTGTCAGGACCTGCTGAAAAAAGTCACCAACTCGGGCTGCGGCCGCAAAGCGATCCTCATCGAGAATTTTCTCGACTTTCCCGGCCAGGAATTCTCGGCAGAGGAGATCTCCCGGAAAAAAAGGGAGTTGGCCCCGCACGGAGAAAAGATCGTCCTTTACGCCGGCAACTTCGAGCCCTACCAGGGTATTCCGCTCCTCTTGGAGGCGGCCCGGAACGTCCGAGAGAAAGCGATTTTCCTCCTCGTCGGAGGCAGCGGAACGGCGCTTGGAGAAATGAGAGAGATGGCCGGGAAACTCGGGCTGGCAGAAAGAGTGACTTTTGTAAACCGGCTGCCTCCTTCCCAAATTTCCCTTTATGTGTCTTTGGCCGACGTTCTCGTTTCGCCCCGCCTCGCCGGGACCAACACTCCTCTTAAAATCTATTCGTTTCTGAAATCAGGAAAGCCGCTCGTCGCCACCAACCTCTGGACTCACACCCAGGTTTTGAACTCGACGAACGCCATCCTTGCTGAGCCCGACGCTCGATCCCTGGCTGAAGGAATCTCGTTCGCTTTGAAGAGCGAAGAGGCACGCGACAGAGCCCGCGCTGCGGCGGAATGGGCGCGAAAAGAATTCACTCTTCCAAGATACCTGGAAAAAATAGCTCAAGTCCTGGATAAGGCCAAATCTTGATGCGCGCTTTCGTCACCGGAGGGTCCGGGTTTATCGGCAGCCACCTCATCGATGCCTTGTTGAAGAAAGGATGGGATGTCCGGGCCCTGGTCCATAGAGGGGAGATTCTTCAGGAAGCGAAAATCGAGACTCTGAGCGGGGACATCTGCGACCGCGCTGCTCTCGAAAACGGCCTGAAGGGAGCGGATATTCTTTTCCATCTCGCTTCTGCCCTGGGTTCCTCTGTCATCGGCCGGGATGAATTCTTCAGGATCAATGCTCTGGGCACAGAGGCCGTCCTCGAGGCCGCCCGTGATAGCGCCGTCAAACGGGTCATTCATCTGAGTTCCGCCGGCGTATTGGGTGCTGTCAGGAAGGATGATCTGGCCGCAGAGGACTATCCCCCGAATCCTCTCCAAGTTTATGATCGGTCGAAGCTCGAGGGCGAGAAGACTGCCCTCCGTTTCGCCGGGCATGGAATGGATATCGTCGTCATCCGGCCGGGCTGGGCCTATGGGCCTCGCGACAGGCGCACGTTCAAGCTCATCAAAGCGATTTGTCAAAAGAAATTCATCATGGCGACTAAGGGAGAGGCGCGGCAGACGCCCGTTTACATCGAAGACCTTGGGAGAGGTATTCTCCTTGCCGCAGAAAAGGGCAAGAAGGGCGAGATCTATCATCTCGCCGGCGATGAAATCTTCACCGCCAGAGAAATCGTCCGGGCGATCGCGTCTTCGTGCGGACGAAGAATCCCGCGTTTTCGTCTTACCCTTTTTTCCGCGCGCTTGGCCGCCCTCGCCCTGGAAAAAATGTATTCTCCTCTCCGAAGAGAGCCCCCGCTTAACCGCGCCAAGCTGAGCTTTTTCCTCCATTCCAAGCCTCTATCCATCCAAAAAGCCAAAAGGGAATTGGGCTTTTCTCCGGAAGTTAATTTCGGACGGGGAATGCATCTGACCCTGTCCTGGTACAAAGCAGAGGGCTGGCTGCAATAAAGGAAAAGTCAGACTGGCTGGCCCTGTCTTTTTTCCCGCCGGTCCCTGATCCTTTCTGCGGGACTGCCCACGGCCACAGAATATTCCGGCAAAGCCTGCGTTACCACGGAGCCCGCCCCGACAACACTCCCCCGGCCGATCGTGACGCCGTCGAGCACGATGACCCCGGCTCCCAGCCAGACGTCATCGGCAATGACTATGCCGCCTTTGGAGAAAGAGGGCTGGAACATGATGGGCGTATTCACATCGTCGAAAGAGTGATTTCCTCCCGCCACTAGATAACAGTGGCCGGCCAGAAAACAATATTTGCCCAGCCTGATCTCAGTTTCCGAGAGAAGGCTGCAGTTGGCCGAAATGTTGCAGTAGTCACCGATGAAAATGGAGCCTTCTTTGCAGCTGAGGATGGAGTTCCGGCCGACATAGACATTCTCGCCGAGCTCGAGGCCGCGGTTCTCTTCGCCCTTGGCGTCCAAAACCACGTTATCGTCAATGAAACAGTTGGCCCCCAAAGAGATTTTTTGAGGATGACGCAGGGTGATGTTCCTCCCCAGGACGGCCCCCTTCCCCACGCTCTTGAAAAGGCAAGGATAGAAAATTCTCCGCAGGAAGAGGCCGAGCGCGCCGGGCACCCCAGAAAAAAAGAACTGGATGAGTTCAAAACGCAGAAGCTTCCAGAAGCTTTTTTCTCCCAGGAAAAGATCGGTGTACTTCGAAAAAAGAGATTTTTTGGGCGCCAGCAGTTCCTTTTGTGTGCTGCTATGAAAGTCCTTGGCCATTTCCTTTTTACTTATACCACAAAAAAGCCCTGAAAATCACTAGGCGGAGGTCTTTCACTCAATTCAGCAGAACTGAGAACATCTCAGAAGCAATTCCAATTTTGTTATAGCCCTTCGCTAATAAAGGGGGCGGGAGGCGTGGTTCGGGGGGCCCCCCGCCGGCCCGAGCGTTTGATGCCCCAGTCTTTGGCTCCGGAAACAACATGATGGGCCGCGAGGACGCCGGGGGGTGAACCGCGACAGGACCCGCCCCCATCACGGAAATCGAGATGCAATCGAATATTTCAGTGGGCTTGTCTTCCCCCTCCACTTATGGCATAAATAAGAATCAGCCCCCGTCCGGAGGAGAATATCGACCTTGACGCTTAGACCTGAATGTATCCATTTTCGAGGGGACAAGCCCTGTATTTTCAAGCGCCTGTGCCGGGGATGCCCCCACTTCGAACCTTTCCCCACAAAAATTCTTGTCATCAAGTGTAGAGCCCAGGGAGACGTCCTGAGGACAACTCCCCTTCTCCCTTCCCTGAAACGAAAATATCCCCTGAGTTACATCAGTTGGCTGGTGGATCAAGAGAGCCTTGAACTTCTTCTGCATAACCCCTCCATTGACCGGCTCCATCCCTATGACTTGGAGAATGTCCTCACCTTACTCGTCGGAGAATTCGACGTCCTTATTTCTCTCGATAAAGAGCCGGGCCAGACCTCCTTAGCGACGATGATCAAGGCCGGTCAAAAATTCGGGTTCGGGATGAATGACCTGGGGAACCTGACCATTTTCAACGCCGCCTCAGATTATGCCTATCGCCTGGGAGTGGATGACGACTTGAAATTCTTCCGGAATCAGAAGACCTACCAGGAAATCATCTGCGACATCGCTGAAGTTCCTTATCTCCGAGATGAATATATTTTCAATCTTCCTGATGAGGCCAAGGCAAAGGCGGAGTCTTTCTTCAAACGGCACAGAATTTCGCGCCGGAGGCCATCCATCGGCCTGAATACCGGCGCAGGGACGAAATTCGAGACCAAGCAATGGCCGGCGGAAAATTTCTTGAAACTTATCTCGCTCTTGACCCAAGAATCGGGAGCCAGCGTCTTTCTTCTCGGAGGCCCGAGGGAGAAAGACCTGAACCTTTTTCTCGCGCGCAAGAGCCGGGCCAAAGTCTATAACACCGGCGCTGAAAACTCGCTGCAGGAATTCGCCGGGTTCATCTCCAGGATGGACCTCCTCGTCTGCTCCGACACCCTGGCCATGCACCTCGCCATTGCCCTGAAGAAAAAGGTCGTCGTTCTCTTCGGGTCGACATGCCCCCAGGAAATAGACCTCTACGGCCGCGGGATGAAACTCTTTTCCGGCTCCCCGTGCGCGCCCTGTTATAAACAAACTTGCTCCGACGGAAAATGCATGAGGGAAATCACACCGGACAGGGTTTTCCAAGAGATCCAGAAAATCATTTGAGCCTTTCATGGCCGGACAAAGATCCAAAGTCGTCATCATGATTCCGACTTACAACGAGGTCGGAAATATCGAGGCTCTGATTCGGGAGATCCTGATCCTTCCTTTGGAGCACGATCTTTCGGTCTTGGTTGTCGATGACAATTCGCCGGATGGGACAGGAGAAATAGTGGCGCGCCTGGCCGACGAGGACACGCGGATCCGGCTGCTCACCCGGAAGGAAAAGAGGGGCCGAGGCTTGGCCGGGATCGAAGGCTTCAAGCGATCCCTCAGCCTGGGGCCCGATTATGTCATTGAGATGGACGGCGACGGCTCTCACCAGGCTCGCTTTATTCCGATGCTTCTCGAACAGGCCAAGACAAGCGATCTCGTCATCGGCTCCCGGTACGTCCAAGGGGGGAAGGACGCCGATCGTCCTCTTTATCGCAGATTCATCACTTTTCTGGCGAGGAATTATATCCGGCGTCGATTTGGCCTTCCGCTCCGAGACGTCTCCTCCGGCTTCCGTTGCTTCAGGCGGGATGTCTTGGAAAAGATCAACCTGGACAGACTGATCTCCGTGGGCCCTTCCATCGTTCTGGAAATCCTTGACCGGGCTCATCGTTTGAATTTCAGGATCACGGAAGTTCCGATCATTTTTCTGGACAGAAAGCAAGGCCAAACCAAGCTGACTGTGCGCACCCTTATGGAGACGCTTCTCCTGACTTTCAAATTCAAGAGGGACTGAGAGATGAGCAAAAGAAAAGCCCTGGGCCAGCATTTCTTGGCCAGCCGCTCCGTCCTTAGGAAAATCATCGAAGTCATCTCTCCCCAAAAAGACGAGCTCATCATCGAAATCGGGGCCGGCAAGGGAGCGCTGACCTTCCCTCTCGCCCTAAATTGCGCCAAGGTTATTGCCATAGAAAAGGACCCATCGCTCGTCCCGTTTTTGCTGGAGGGAAAAAGAGACAACCTCGTCGTCCTGGAAGAGGATGCCCTGAGGGTACATTTCCGAGATGTGCTGGCCAGAGAGCAGCGGTTTAAAGGCAGGGTCAAGCTGGTCGGCAACCTGCCCTATGTCATTTCTTCGCCCCTGCTTTTCAAGGCCCTCGAAGAAAAGGACCTTTTTTTGAAATGTGTCTTCCTCCTCCAGAAAGAAGTGGCGGAACGCATTGTCGCCCGCCCCGGGTCAAAAGCATATGCCCCCTTTTCCATCTTCCTCCAAATGGATTTTGAAACCCGGCTCCACTTCACGGTTGCACCCGGGTCATTCACCCCGCCACCGCTTGTCCAATCCGCCCTCATTTCTCTTACAAAAAGGCCTGATTCTCTTTATTCCGTCAAGGATAGAGACCACTTTCAGAGCTTTGTGCGGACAGCGTTTGCTCAAAGAAGGAAAACCCTGCTCAACAACCTAAAGAGCCTGGGATTTTCCCTGCCGCTCATCAAGGAGTCTCTGGAACGAGTCTCTTTGCGGGACGATGTCCGAGCGGAGCAAGTCTCCATCGCCCAGTTCGTCCGCCTAAATGAGCTTCTCACCGCCTCGGTCCCCGCTGCTCAGTGAGCCGGCGGGCACATCTCCGTTTCCATGATGATCATGAAGCCCTTAAACGCCACAAGAGAGCTTGGTGAAGGGATGAAGCGACCATTGCAAGATTTAGCCTGAAAATTTTGGCTTTTGAGGGAAGCCCATAAAGAGACCGGCGAGTATGTTCTGAGCATTCTTCGCTATATGGGCGAAGGACCATGTGTGAAGGAGGACATCCGGAAGACAAAATTGAGGCTTGGGTGGCACGGTGTCAGTCCCGCCGGGGGATGAGGGGAGGGATGATGTGGTGAGAAGTCCGTATGAGCGAGGAGCGAATCCCTTGACTAAGCTCGAAAGAAAATCACCGAAACAGAGATATTCTCCCAAAATTGCCGATAGGCGGATGTTTTCCCTGTCATCGCGAGCACCCATTGGGTGCGTGGCGATCCCATGATAAATAACTGAGATCACTTCGCTTCGCTCGTGATGACAAAGTCCTAATGGCAAATTTGGGTATTCTCTGTCAGGTTGATAGAAGCGGCAGAGAATGGTATAAAAAAAGGGTAACGAAAAAAGGTCAACATTCGTGAAGAGGCTCCAATACTATAAGCGCCTGCTCCAGGTTTTCTCCCACTATAGAAGAAAAAAGGTTCTTCTTCCGTATCTCCCCGTTCGTCTCTGGGTCGAGGCCACGAGCATCTGCAATCTCCGCTGCGTCATGTGCCCTAATAAGGATCTCAAGAAAGAGGAAAAAGGGTTCATCGAGTTCGGGCTTTTCCAAAAGATTATCGACAAGGCCCGTTCGTTCGTCTTCGACGTCAACCTTATTCACCGGGGCGAGGGCCTGCTCCACCCTGATTTCCCGCGGTTGGTGAAGTACGCTCATGATGCTGGCATAACGACCAAATTCCACACCAACGCCACCCTGCTGGACGAAGAAAAATCCTTGGCGCTCATCGAGGCCGGCCTGGACCAGATCTCCTTTTCCTTTGACGGATACGACAAGAAAACCTACGAACGCATCCGGGTCAACGCCGACTTTAACAAGACCATCGCCAACATCGTCAACTTCCTCAAGGCCAAACAGAAACTCAACTCCAAAAAGCCCTATACCATCCTGGAGCTGATCAATTTCCCGGACCTTTATCAGCCGGTCGACAGGCGTCAGAGGCGGGAATTCCTGGATAATTTCCGGGGGCTGCCGCTCAACAGGGTTGAAATCAAGGAGATGCATAACTGGGCCGGAGAGACCGGCGCGACCCGGAAAACGAGAAAATATTCCCCCTGCACGTTCCTCTGGCAGGCGCTAATTATTTTTTGGGACGGCTCCGTCCTTCCCTGCACCCAGGATTTTCACGGTTACTACATTCTGGGAAACGTCAAAGAATCGTCCTTAGCCCAAATTTGGAACGGCGAAAAAATGGTCCGGCTGCGCCAAAAGATCCTTCAACGGGACATCGCCGACCTCGATACCTGTTCCCGCTGCGACCGGCTGTGGAGGGAACAGATTCTGGGTGTCCCGAAGGAGTACCTCTGGAAATTCCTGCTCAAGAGAATGCCCTGAGGATACCTCAGCGCCAGTCAGGAAAAACGTCCCTCCCGGGGGATTCAAACAACAGGGAAACACTTTTGTCTTCCAGGTTGACTAGGTAAAGATCCCAGTCTCCCTTGTCCGCATAGGCGCTTTTCAAGTTAGAACAGAAGACCACTTGTTTTCCGTCCGGGGACCAGGAGGGAAAATAATCGTAGGTTTCGTCCCGCTCGGTGATCCTTTGCTGGTTGCTTCCGTCCGAGTTCATTGTCCAGATATGGCCCTTGCTATCGGTCTTATGGGAAACAAATACGATTTGACGCCCGTCGGGCGAAAACCGGGGCCGGCACGCTTTCCCGCCTTCGGTCAATTCCCTGTATTTCCCGCTTTCGAAGCTATAAAGAAAAACATCCCAGCCAAGGGTTCTGCTTCCCGTGAACGCTAATAATGGGGCCCGGGGAGAACAGTCGGGCAATATGTTTGACTTCGAGAAATCCGGCATCACTCTTCGCTCCTGTTTTGAGGACAGATTCATTATCCAGATGGACGATTGTTTCCTCATCATCTTCTTCACTCTTTTGGCAAAGACGATATTTTGACCATCAGGAGCCCAGGCCGCGTCCAGCTCATCCTCGGGAGAGGCTGTCAGCTGGGTGATGTGCTCTCCGTTCTCATCCATGACAAAGAGATCATAGTTGCCGCTCCGGTTGGCCGAAAAAGCGATCGTTTTTCCGTCCGGAGACCAGCGCGGATAGGTGTCATCCCAGGTATTATCCGTCAACTGTCTGAGTCGCTCGCTGGTGAGAAGATAGATCTCATTGTCTCCGTCTATGTCAGACTGAAAAACGATCGTCCCCGTGAAGCCGACATGAGCCCGGAGCCCCGCAGCGTCGGTTTGGAGTTTTTCGGGGGCGGACGCCGGGCTTCTTTCCTCTTGACCGCAAAAGAAAAACAGACAAACCGCAAAAAGAAGCAGAAGGATCTTTATCAGAAAATCTTTCATAAGCTTTATTATAACCGATTTGACGCCATGTTCGTATTCAAGACTGTCGTCCGAACAAGCTAAACCCTCTAAAAAAACCATCTTCGTTTCCGTGATTGGGGCGATGATCCAGAGAGGGTGACACGACGTTAGTCCCCGCCTGGGGGATGAGGGGAGGGATGATGTGGTGAGAAGTCCGTATGAGTGAGGAGCGGGCGTCGCGAGGCATCGAAGATGCCGTGGCGATCTCAATTTGGGATTGCTTCGCTGTCGCTCGCAATGACAATTTTCCTCGCCGGGAGCAAATTCGCGTGACTTCGAGCCACATATCCCGAGCCTCGTCGGGGGTAAGCCGTGGCAGGCCCCTATTCCAAACCAAAATGATCGCGGAAACGGAGATGCAATCCCTCCGAAAATAGGGGTTGCAGGAGGTCAATGTCCATGCTATGATAAGGCCGCTCTTCGATGACCTTCGGCTGGATTCAAGGAAAAAACGACGCAGACACGAATTCAGACGACTCAATTAAAGAGCGGGAGAGTATGCTCAAGAAGGAGACCTCTATTGGCAAGACAGTTCGATAAAAGAAAAGGCATCGTTCTTCTCGCAGCTATCTTCATCTTAAACGCCTTGACCTTCTCGGCGACAGAGAGACCGATCCGTCAGGGAACCGTGGAATTGATTTTCGGCGCTTACAGCATGAATGAGCCCCGCTTCGACGCGGTCTATAATAAAGGGGGTCTCATGGCCGGGTTCGGTTTATCCGCCTCCATCGTGTCCAACTTCAACTTTTATCTGGATGTGCAATACTACAAGCGGGCGGGCGAGCTGAGTTTTTCCAAAGAGAAGACGGATTTCTACCTCCTTCCGATTTCTCTTGAGGTCCGGTATATCTACCCGCTTGGCCTGGCCAATCCTTATGTCGGGGCCGGGGGCGATTTTTACTTCTACTATGAAGATAATCCCATCGGCACAGTTCTCAATCACACCGGCGGATATCATCTTTCCGGGGGCGCCTACTTCCGTTTTTCCAAAGCCATTCCGCTCCTGCTCAATTTGAAGCTCAAGTATACCTGGGCTCAAGCCACGGAAAATAATATCAAGATTCAGTTGGGCGGTTTCGAGTACGCGCTGGCTCTGGTTTTTGCTTTTTAAACAGCGCTTCTCGGAACATCTTCAGGCCAAATCCAACCCGTTCCATCCTCCCCGTCTGCCATTAAGAAAAAGCCCCAAATGTGTTATAATCCCTCCCAATGAAGAGAAAGAAAAAGAGGAAGACGGCCGCCTCTGCGCCGAATAAACAGTCTCGGAAAAAGCGCCTTAGGTCTATAGAAATCGTCAGCCTGGTCCTGATTCTCTTCGCCCTTTTTGCCTTTGTCAGCTTGACGAGTTATGACGGCCGCGACCCCTCCTGGGCGAGCGTCTCTTCTCCCGGCCAAAAAACGCACAATTATGGCGGCACGGTCGGGGCTTTCTTAGCAGAGGCTATTCTCCAATTTTTCGGTCTAGCCGCCTTTCTTCTTCCGGTTTTCTGCGGATACCTGGGGATCAAAACGCTCCTGCCGCGCGGCGAATCCGGCCTGCTCCTGAGGATTGGTAAAATCCTTTTCTTGGTTCTCCCCCTCTCCGCCCTCTTTTCCCTCCTTTTCCAGAACTTTTCTTGGAGAGGGGCCGACATCCTGGCCGGCGGGCTTCTCGGCGACCTCCTTTCCTC
>CAZOKP010000045.1:0-10337 GCA_964580435.1 uncultured Eubacteriales bacterium | reverse complement strand
CAGAGGATCCCGGGAAAGTCCTCTCTCGGTGTGGAGATCCCCAACAACAAGAGAGAGATTATAAAGCTCAGGGATATCATCCAGTCGGAAAAATTCCTCAAGTCCCCGTCCAAGCTCACCTTCGCCCTCGGAAAGACCATCCATGGCGAGGTTTATATCACCGACCTTTCGATCATGCCCCACCTGCTCATTGCCGGCGCAACGGGGACCGGCAAGAGCGTCGCTCTCAACTCTCTCATCGCCAGCATCCTCTATAAGGCGAGTCCCGATGAAGTCAAGCTGATCCTCATCGACCCCAAGAGACTCGAGTTCACTCTGTACGACGGAATCCCGCACCTTCTCAGCCCCGTCATCAACGACCCCAAAAAAGCCGGCGGCATTTTGAATGACGCCATCAGAAAGATGGAGGATCGATATCACCAGCTGGCCTTCCTCAAGGTCCGCAACATCGAGCAGTTCAATAATCAGATCCACAAAATTCTCAAGGAGAAAAAAGGAAAACTGACCGACGAAGAAAAAGCAAAGCTGAAGCCTCTTCCCTATATCGTTATCATCATCGACGAGCTCGCCGAGCTGATGATGGTCGGCGCTCAAGAGGTTGAGTTCGCCATCGCCCGGCTGGCCCAGTTGGCCCGCGCCGTCGGAATCCACCTGGTCATGGCCACGCAGCGTCCCTCTATCGATGTCATCACCGGCACGATCAAAAATAACTTTTCCAGCCGCATCGCCTTCCGCGTCCCTTCCAAGGTCGACTCCCGGATCATCATCGACACCTCCGGAGCGGATAAGCTTTTGGGCCTGGGCGACATGCTCTTCATGCCGCCCAACTATCCGCGGGTGATCAGGCTCCATTGTGCCTATATCTCTATTCCGGAAGTCACAAGGCTAGTCAAATTCGTCAAAGAACAGCGGGCTCCTGAATTTGATACAAGGCTGGTCAAATTTATCAAGAGCCCCGTGGAACAGGAGTGGGAGGACACGGGAGAGAAGGATATGCTTTACGAGAGGGCCGTGGAGCTGATCCTCCTGACCGGCCAGGCTTCGGCTTCCTATCTTCAGAGAAAATTGAAACTGGGGTATGCCCGCGCGGCGCGAATCATCGACCAGATGGAGCAGGAAGGAATCCTCGGCCATTCAGAAGGCAGCAAACCCCGGGAAATCCTGGTCGACTCGCAAACCTACCTGGCAAAAAAGGAAAAGGAGTCTTGATTGTTTTCCCGCCTGGGGCGAAGGAAAAAGGTCAAGCGCGCCCTTAAAGACCTCAATCTCCAGAAAGCCCTGAAGCGAGCCTCCGCCGAGCACCATCAGAAACACCTGCAGACGACCGCAGAAATTCCCTGGGAAGAGTACAAGAAAAAGGCCCGGGCTGTCCGGGAAAAGAATATCGGCGAGCTCCCCGAGCTCATCCGGAGATTCAGCCAGGAGGCCACAAAGGCGGGCGCGCATGTCCATGAGGCGAAGACTCCGCAGGAAGCGCTTGACATCATTCTGCGGGTCGCTCGAGAGAAAAAGGCCCGGCTCATCATCAAGTCGAAATCCATGGTCAGCGAGGAGATCCAGCTGAATAATGTCCTGGAGAAAAACGGCTTCCGGGTCGTCGAAACAGACCTGGGAGAATGGATCATCCAGCTGGCCAAGGAAAGGCCATCGCATATCACCGCGCCTGCTCTTCATAAGACCAAAGAAGAAGTAGCCGAAATCTTAAGCCGCCATCTCGGCCGCCCCGTGCCCGCCGAACCGAAAGAGATCGTCCGCATCGCCCGGGAAGAAATGCGCCGCTATTTCACGGAGGCGGACATCGGCATCTCCGGGGCGAACCTGGCCATAGCCGAATCCGGCACGCTTGCCATCATCAGCAATGAAGGCAATGCCCGCCTCGTCACGACGCTCCCGCCCGTTCATATCGCCCTGGTGACAACGGAGAAATTCGTAGAAACCATGGAAGAGGCGGCGACGCTCATCAAGGCGTTAACCATCGCTTCCTCGGGCCGCAAGCTCACCTCTTATGTTTCCTTTATCACCGGGCCCAGCTCGACCACGGACATCGAAAAGGAGCGCATCGTCGGCGTCCACGGTCCTGAGGAAGTCCATATCATTATTCTCGACAACGGCAGGTTGGAGCTGGCCAAGAATGCGGATTTCGACGAGATTCTTTACTGCCTGAAGTGCGGCGGCTGCATGCTCGTCTGCCCGGTTTTCCAATCTGTCGGGGGCCACGTTTTCGGCGGGCCGGTCTACCCGGGAGGAATCGGCACGCTGCTGACCGCGGTCACCGAGTCTATCGAGGATTCCTTCAGCACCCTGGATTTCTGCGCCGACTGCAAGAAATGCGAAGAGTTCTGTCCTGTGAGCATCCCCACGGGAAACCTGCTCTTAAAGCTCAAGGCGGAAAAAGGCCCGGGACTCGCCGAAAAAGCCATTTCCCGCCTTTTCCGGAACAAGGCTCTGGCCGAGAAAGGCGCCGGAATCCTGACCGTTCTCCAAAAGCTATGGCAAAAAGACGGCTCTATCAGAAGGCTTCCTTTTTCGTGGACCAGGGGGAAAAGGCTCCCCTTCTTAAAACCGAGAAAAGACAAGCCGAGAGAAGAGTTTTCCGGGCCAAAGGTTTATTTTTTCCAGGGGTGTCTGGTCAAATATTTTTTTCCGGGGGTCAGGGAAAGCGTTATAAAGGCCTTGACTCATTTTGGGTTTCAAGTGGTTGTGCCGGCTGACCAGAGTTGCTGCGGCGCTCCCAGCCTCCACTTCGGCGACCGGAAAGCGGTCCGGGAACTTGCCCGGCAGAACCTGAGGTCACTGGAAAGGGAAAACCCGGATTTCATCATAACGGTCTGCCCGACAGGCCATTCTCTTCTAAAGAATATTTACCCCGAGATCGACGAGAAGGCCGCGCGCTGGCGTGAGAGGATTTATGATTTTACGGCCTTCATGACCGATAGGAAATTCTTTCCACAACTCAAAGACGGCGCTGAAAAGGCGAAGCTGTATTATCATTATCCTTGCCATTATCTTTCCGACCTCAAGCTTCACGATGAGCCGGAAAAGCTCCTCCGCTCCCTCGGATTCCATCTATCGGCGGCAAACGAGCCGCCGAAATGCTGCGGGTTTTGCGGCGTTTTCAGCATCAAAAACCCGGATATCTCCGCCCACCTCTGGAAAGATAAGAAAAAGGAAATCCTGGAAAGCGGAGCGGCTCTTGTGGCAACAGACTGCCCCGGCTGCCTATTCCAGCTCCGCTCCGGCCTGAAGGCCGACGCTGCCCCCGTCCGGTCTTTTCATACGGCGGAGATTTTGGCGCAAGCCATAGAAGAAGATTCAGCTAAGCAAAAAACAGGTCGAGGGCAAGCAAAGGATTCAAAGGGGAAAAACCGGCCAGAAAATTAGTGGATGGTGGGAAGGCGCAGGTTCCGTAGCGTCTCTAATTTCGCTATCC
Organism: uncultured Eubacteriales bacterium; assembly: GCA_964580435.1. Classification (GTDB taxonomy): domain Bacteria; phylum Acidobacteriota; class Aminicenantia; order Aminicenantales; family UBA8522; genus CAZKEW01. The sequence goes on along the minus strand of CAZOKP010000045.1, from coordinate 6,907 downwards.
GCCATCTCTCTTCGGGAATGGAGAGAAACACCTCCACCAGGTTGGGATCAAATTGGCTGCCGCTGTATCTCTCGACCTCTCGGCGTGCTTGCTCGAAGCTTCGGCCTCTTCTGTAGGGCCTGTCCGAAGTGATGGCGTCGACCGTATCGGCCAGGGAGAAGATCCTCGCTTCCAGCGGAATATCCTCTCCGGCCAAGCCATAAGGATACCCTTGACCGTTATAATGCTCGTGGTGGTATAGAACTACCTGGGCCGCCTTCTGAAGGAAAGTGAACCCCCCGATCAGTTTGTAGCCCAGCAGGGGGTGATCCTTGATAATCTCTCTCTCGATCATGGTCAGAGACCCCTTCTTTTTCAGGATGGAGTCGGGGATCCCGATCTTCCCGATGTCGTGGAGAAGCGCGCCTCTCTCTATATCCACCAAGAAATTCCTGTCCGTAATGCCCAGCTCCCTGGTCAAGAGGAGCGTGTAACCGGCAACGAACTGGGAGTGGCCGACCGTGTCCTCGTTGTCGTCCGTGGCGGCAATGAAATGGATGAGGTGGGAGTTAAAGAAGAGCTCTTTTTCGGCATAATTCTCATCATCCAGCCCTTCTTTCCCTCTGAAGATCTGCTCGTACCAGTCCTTGAGATCCTTCATGACCTCTTTGGCCTGAAAGATCTTGTGAAGTCTCGTGCTCCGTCCATTATGAGGGAACTGGCGGCTCTCTTGTGCCGGAGACCCGAGGAAATCCTCATTTCCCCGGAGGGCGAATATGTATTCATGTTCCCTCTGGCCGAGAAAGCGGGCGAACGAGCTCTGTCTCCCTTTATCGTCTTCAATGATCAAACCGGTTTCCGGCTGCGCTTGAACGCTTGAGAGAAGGGGCTGTGTTTCCATGGCTGAGATAATACCTCGCATTTCTTTCTCGCATACCTTTAGTCGCCAAAAACACTCAAAAATTGAACTTTATGGCTCAAATTGCTCTTTTCCAGCTTCCTCGCCCCTTCCCTCCCCTCTGGGGGGGACTTTAGCGCCGCAAATCCACCCTTGCCATAATAATGGGCTACTAATATAATGAAATGCGTGCAACTGCAGGCATCGGAACTCAACCTGGACGAAGTCGTCGAAAAATACCGGACTGTCGTCAGTTTTAAAGTCAAAAAATCCCTGGGAACTCAGACGCCCGACTGGGAGGACGTCGTCAATGAAGTCATCACCCAGGTCATCGAAAAGGTCAAGAAAGGGGAATTTCGGGGCGAATCCTCGATCGGCACCTTTATTTACACCATTACCAGCCGTCGGATCGTCGACCATATCAGGCAAAAAACAAAGGTTTTAAGGGGCATACCCGAGCCCGCCGTCCTGCCCGACCCCTGCGATGACGCGGAAAAACGGGAAAGGGCCCGGGTTCTCGCTGAGGCCATAAAAAGGCTCAAACCCAAATTCAAGGAGGTCTTGGATCTTTATTATTATCAGGAACTTTCTCGGGATGAAGTGGCCCAGCGGCTGGGCATCTCCCCCCGGAGGGTCAGCGAGCGCCTTAACTACGCCCAGAAGCTCCTCCGAAAGATGATCAGACAATGAATATTTTTCAATTTTTGCTTCATCCGGCGACTAAATTGTTGAAACCGGATGAAAGGTGAACAAGCATGAAAAAATGCAACTTTGAAGACCAAATCGACAGTTACCTCTTGAATAAATTGGAGGGGGAAGACAAGGATATCTTCGAGGAACATTATTTCAACTGCACCAGCTGCTTCCAAAAGATGGAACAACGGAACGAGCTGATTACCGCTATCAAGGCGCGCGGAACCTGGATCTTCAAGGAAGAGCCTGCGCCCGAAAGAAAGTCGTTGGTTCCCACGTTCGAAAGGGTCCATTCTTATTTCACTCCCCGACAGTGGGCGACAGTCGCCATCTCCGCCGCCGTCCTCTTGGTGGCCGTTTTCGCAATCCTGCCTCAGTTCAGAGGGTCAGCCCCTCAGTTCTATCTGAGTGAGAATGAGGTGGTCAGGGGAGAATCCTTGAGCCTCATCTCTCCAATCATCGATGTCAGGACGGCCCCTTCCTTCTTCGAATGGAGACAGCTTGGCCAGGACGTCGAATACAAGATCTTCATCTATAACGAGAAGCTCCTGTGGACGGCTTCGACAAGGGAAACGCGGATCGATGTTCCGGAAGACATCAAGCTGATGATGGTGCCCGGCTACAAATACTCGTGGCAAGTGAGAGCGTTCTCCTCCAAGGGCGCGCTAATTGCCGTCTCCAGCAGGGTTCAGTTCGAGATCAAGGGAACCGAATAGTCTTCGTCCCGCCGCTAATCTTCACTCAGGTCCTAATTTGTTTCCGCTCTCGCACTCTGGGCCGAGATGCATACCTTTTCAAGATTATTTCGCCAGCTGCTTCCGGCCGATGAAAATCAGGCTCTTTATAAGCTCGATGGTGACCATAAGGGCGACGAATAACAGCACGACGGTCAGACCAAACTTGATCTTGGGCAGGAGCGCGGCGGGCACGGAGACGGCAAAGGGGCTGTCGAAAGGCTGGCGGAGGAGGAGGCCGATCAGGACGAGAGACAAGCCGTTCGAGACCACGTCCACCCAGCGGGACGATGTGAACAGCTTGACGAACAGGCTAAGCGTCCCGGCAGCGAACATGGCGATGACGATCAGGGAGATCCGCCGGCCGGCCTCGGGCGTGAGGAGGGGACGGGGATTCGTGAAGTCCAGGTTGACGAAGAAGATCGTGTGGAACTTGACGTAGAGATAAAGGGCAAAGTCTGTCAAGACCAGCATCACGATCATTCCGATAAGCGTGGCGATCCGACTGACCAGGAAGCTCTTTTTCGGCGGCTTCACTTCGTCGAGGTCGACGGCGAACTTCGGCCAGGGAAGCTTGATGTCCTTCCCGCTCTGGGTGATGAAGTAAAGGACCAGGGCGACGACGCCGAGGTCGGTCAGGAAGGCTGTCGGCAGGTACATGACGGCCTCGATAACGCCCATCCGGGGCATGAAGATGAAGGGGAACATGATGAAGTTCTTCTTAAAGAGAACGGCGACCACGGTCATGAAAAAGTGGACGGAGAATAGGAGTGTCGTGTACCGGAAAAGATACCGCTTGTAAGCCGGGGCGATGATCGGGCGGCCGTCCAGGTATTTCTCGGCCACGAAGCGGGCCGGGCCGTAGGCCGCGATAACCTTGTCCAACGACGCTTCCGTCACCTGGCTGAATTCCTGTTCCGCTTTTTCCAGGATATGGCTCCTGATCTCGGACAGGATCTCCTCCCGTTCCTCGCGGCCGGAAAGAAAGTGGCTGATTTCTTCGAGATAGGTATCGAGTTTTTTAAACATGGCTTTTCTCCTCCATGAGATGTTTCAGGATTTCGTCTTGTTTCTTCCAGATACCGAGAAGCTCGGTCCTGAGGCCGCGGCCAGCGTCCGTGATGGCGTAGAACTTGCGGGGCCGGTCCTTGCTGACGTCCCACTTGCTCTTGATCCAGCCGTTCTTCTCGAGCCTCCGGAGCAGGGGATAGAGGGTGTTTTCCTCGACTTCATATCCTAGGTCGCGGATGGTCCGGACCATCGAGTACCCGTACATGTCGGTCTCGAGCAGGGCCAGAACCAGGATTTGCAGGAACCCTCGGTTCATCTCGGTTTCGAAATTGCCAATTTCAGGGTTCATGGCTCGGTCTCCTTGTCATCATGGCCTCCATACTGTTTATTTCATCAGTATAGTATGATATACATTATTGTATATTACACAGCTTGTCAAGTGTTTTTTTTAGCCGTCGCGCAATCTTCACACAAAAATCTTCCAAGCTTCATTGAACCGGTCTCCCCGTCTTGTATAATTTTTTCGAGTTCTCAAGGCGGCTTGTATTTGCTCGAATCCTTTTCTAAAATAAAAACACGCATTGGACATTGGAAATTATAGCCCCAGGGGTTTGGAGCAAGACAGTTTAAACGATGGCCTTCCTGAAGTTTTTTTCTGGTTTGAGAGTTTCCGCTAAAAAACGCCAGCGGATCATCCTGCTCTTCGTGCTGGGAATCGTCTTGCCCAGCCTGCTTCTGGGATATCTGGCCTTTCGGGGGATTCAGAACGACCGCGCCCTGCTCGAGCAAGCGCGGCTTGACGATCATCGGAGAATCGCAGAGCGGGTGGTTAATTTGGTTGACGAAAAAATCAAGACCGTCGAGCAGGCTTTTTCAGAAACCGTCAAGGATCCTCAGAAGGCGCCGCCCGGGGAGCTGACCACGCGCCTGGAAAACCTGATTGACGAACATCCTCTGCTGGAACAGGTGTTCTATTTTCAGGACTTCGAAACTATTCGCTTTCCCGCAGCTAAGCTTCTGTATGTTGCAGACGGTCATCGGCCCTCAATCTCTTCCCCGGCACGACCATTGTCCGCGGCGCCCAAGATTCATTCTGCCCAGCGATTGGAGTTTCAGCAGCGAAATTACCCGCAAGCCTTAATCTCCTATCAACAGGCGATTGAGCAGGTCACCGACGATGACATCAAAGGAGAACTTCTCAACGCAGTGGCCAGGGTCCAAAAAAAATCCGCCCTTTTCAAAGACGCTATTTCAACGTATAAGAAAATTGCCAATGAGTTCGGCCGGGTGGTCATCTCGGATGGAATCCCCCTGGGGTTGGCTGCCCGCATGGAGCTCGGTTCCTTGTTCTCGACGATCAGCGGTTACTCAAGCTCCCTCGACACATTTATTGACTTGTACAAGTCTCTGATTGATCGAGAGTGGACCCTGGAAAAAGCGCCATTTGAATTTTATACCCGGCGCGTGAAAGATTCCATCAGCGAAATCTTTTCAGCGCCCCCCCCCGGCCTGCAGCTGCAGTCATATAAAAGCGCTTTTCAAAACCTCGAGGAGGAGGAAAGAGAACAAAGGGATCATGCAGAGCGAGTTCTTGCCTTCCAGGAAAACGCGGCGCCCGATTTAGAGGCAAAAATCTCCGGCACCGTGACTGAACCCGGCGATTCGGCGATGAGATTAAACCTGGACATCGGGAAGCACTCCTATCTTGTTTCGATATTGAGACCAGCGCGTCGGATTGAAGACCAGGTGGACGGAACGTGGGGTATCATCCTTAAACCCGACTCGCTCAGAGAAAATGTTCTCAGGCCTGCCCTTTATCAATATGTCTCCCCTGAAGAGACGGCCTGGGTCGTGAAAGGAAGAGACGGCAGGCCGGTATTGACATCGGAAAACCCGCCTACAGGGACAGTCACGGTGCGGGCGAATTTTGCGGCCAACTTTCCGGACTGGAGCCTCGAATTCTACCAGCCGCCTCCCCGGCTTTTGAATACTCTTTTGATATCACGCCAGGGTTTGTATTTTTATATGTTTCTGCTCATTACGGGCATTCTTATCTTCGGACTGATCCTGACCGTCCGGGCTGTTTCTCATGAACTCGAGTTGGCCAGAATGAAGTCGGATTTTGTTTCCACCATCTCCCATGAGTTCAAGAGCCCCCTCACGTCGATCCGGCAGCTCGCGGAACTGCTGCATTCAGGAAGAGTCCCGTCCGAGGAGCGCCGCCGGCAGTATTATGATGTCCTGCTGGAGCAGAGCGAGCGGCTGTCCCTGCTCACGGAGAACATTCTCAACCTGGCTCGGATTGAGGAGGGACACAAGGAATTTGAGTTCGAGAGAACAGACCCGGCGGCGCTGTTGCAGGAAGTCATTTCCTCCATGCAGGACAGAGTGCGCCACGAGGGATTTTCCATTGAACTCGAGGTCAAAAAAGGCTTGCCCATGATCATGTTGGACCGAGTCGCCATCACCCAGGCCATAACCAACCTGATTGATAACGCCGTCAAGTATTCGGGTGAATCCAGAAGGGTCATGGTCAGCGCGTCTGATGAAGCCGCGTCATTGCATATTGCAGTGAGGGATTTTGGAATCGGGATCAGGAAAGAAGACCGAGATAAAGTGTTCGAGCGTTTTTTCAGGGGTGGCGACGAGTTGACACGGACAGTGAAGGGAAGTGGATTGGGGTTGACCCTGGTCAGGGAAATTGTCGAAGCCCATCAAGGCACAGTCTATGCTGAGAGCGAGCCGGGAAAAGGAAGCACGTTCTTCATAAGGCTTCCGCTTCCAAAAAGAGAGGAGAGGTGAAATGCCCAAGATACTGATTGTCGAGGACGAGGAAAGCATCCTGCTTCCCCTGGAGGACAACCTCAGGCTCGAAGGGTATGAAGTCTCGGGCGCCAAGGATGGGCATCAGGGGGTCTCTATGGCCAAAGAGCAGAATTATGATCTCATCATCCTTGATATCATGCTGCCGAAAATGGACGGGTTTGAGGTCTGCAAAAGATTGCGTCAGGACAAGATAACGACTCCCATCCTGGTATTAACCGCAAAAAGTCAGGAGGTCGATAAGGTGCTCGGTTTGGAGCTGGGAGCCGATGATTATGTCACCAAGCCCTTCAGCCCGCGGGAGCTGCTTGCCCGCGTGAAGGCCATCCTCAGAAGGGCCCAACAGACCCAGCAGGGAATTGACTTCTATCGCTTCGGCGATGTCGAGGTGGATTTCAAAAAATACGAGGCGAAAAAGGATGGGAATCCCATCGACCTCAGCGCGCTCGAGTTTGCTCTGCTGCATTTTCTCATAGCGCAAAGCGGCCAGGTTGTGCATCGGAATAAAATCCTCGATGAAATCTGGGGTGAGAATGTCTATATCGAGCCCCGAACCATCGACAAGCACATCTCCCTCCTCAGAAAGAAACTCGAAGACGACCCGCAGAATCCGAGATTCATCCTTGGCGTGAGGGGCGTCGGATATAAATTTGTGGCCTGATTATGGTTCACAAAGCCTTCACATAAATCGGATGGAAGCTTCATGCAATCGAGGCGCGATTCTTTTATCTTCCTCATGGAGACAAAAACATGAGGAGGTATGAATCAT
>CAZOKP010000044.1:0-21764 GCA_964580435.1 uncultured Eubacteriales bacterium | reverse complement strand
CGGGGGTGAACCGCGACAGGACCCGCCCCCATCACGGAAATAGAGATGCAGTCAAATTTGCATTCCAGCTTGACAGGAAAGTCAGGCTCTATTAACATAGGTTTTCCAAAGTGAGTTGAGATCATGAAGAGAACCTTCCAACCCAACAACCGAAGAAGGAAAAAAACCCACGGCTTCCGCGTCAGGATGAAGACCCAGGGAGGCCAGAAGGTCATCAAGAACAGGCGAGCGAAAGGCAGAAAAAGAATTGCTGTTGGATGAAAGAAAGCCTTGCTCCTCGAGAGAGGATCAGAAAGAAGAAAGATTTTTTAATTATTTATAAAAAAGGCAAGCGATACAGAAGCAAGTATTTCAACCTCATTTACCTCTCCAATACCTTGGCCTTTTCCCGAGTGGGTGTCGTTGCCAGCAGAAAAGTCGGGAACGCCGTGATGCGGAGTAAAGTCAAACGGTGGATGAGGGAACTGTTCCGAAGGAACAAGAATTTGCTCGCGTTTTCCATGGATCTCCTCATCGTGGCCACGCCAGAGATGAGGCAGGCGACCTGGACGGAGTTGCAGGAGCACTACTTCTCCGCGGTAAGAAAGATCTTCGCGAAGAGACGAGAATGATGAAAAAAACCGCTTTGCTCGCCATCAGAGTTTATCAGTTGCTCCTGTCCCCTCTCATCGGAAGGCGATGCCGTTTCTATCCGAGCTGTTCCTCCTATACGAGCGAGGCTATCGAAAAATACGGCTTGATCAAAGGCATCTTTCTCGGGGGGAAAAGACTTCTCAAGTGCCATCCTTTCCATCCGGGTGGAGTTGATCTGGTTCCTTAGAAGGACTGCGTCATGGAAAAAAGACTGATCTTGGCCATTGTTCTTTCCTTCCTGGTCCTCGTCGTCTACCAGGCTATTTTCGTGAAAAATAAACCGCAGCCTAGGGTCGAGGCCCCACCGCCAACCCCGGTTCAGGTTGAAAAGAAGACGCCAGAGACGGCGGGAGAAGGAGCGGCAGTTGCGCCCGCTCCAGCTCCTCAAGGGGCCGCGAAAGAGGCCGAGCTCGCGAAGTATGAAGAGGTGAAGGCTCAGGCCGAAACACAGGTCATCATCGAGACCCCCCTTTATTATGCGGCCTGGAGCAACCGCGGGGCGTCGCTGCGGAGCTGGAAATTGAAGGAGCACAGGAACGAGCAAAAAGAAGAGCTAGAGCTCGTTTCCGGCCGGGCCTCGGAGATCGGCAGGTATCCGTTCTTCCTCGAGACTCAGGACGCCGGGCTGGACCAGGTCGCCAATACGAGCCTCTACGTGCCGTCCACTTCTCGTTTAGCTCTCCGGGATGGAGAGAAGGGGGAAGTTAAATTTGAGTATTCCGATAGAAATAATATAAAAATAGCTAAGGTTTTTGTCTTCACCGGCGGAACATACGACTTCGATGTCCGGGTCAGCTTCTGGAAAGACGGCCAAAAAATTGAGCCGCGGCTGATCTGGGGACCGGGGATCGGCAACCCTCTCCTCCAGGGGAAAAAGCAGCAGTTCGGGGGCGGAAGCGGAGTGGCCGTGCTTGCGGCTGACAAGGTCTACCGGATCGATGAGCGAAAGTTCAAGAGCGAGGCCAGCGCTTTCAATTTTGCTGACTGGGCGGCTTACGAAGACAATTATATGGCCGCCCTTTTTGTGACCCCGGCGCAGCAAGGGAGTGCCCTTTTCGAAAGATCGGGTGAAGACAAGAATTTCTTTTATTTCCTTTCGGTGAGCCTTCCGGAGAAGGTCTACATCGGGCCGAAAGAATATTACGGGCTGAGAGGTTTCGGCCATTCAGCGAAAAAATTGATCAATTTCGGGTTTTTCGGGGTGATCACCGAGGCTCTGCTCGTTTCCATCAAGTTCATCCACAAGTCTGTTCCCAACTGGGGGTTCTCCATCATCATCCTGACTCTCGTTATCAAGATCCTCTTTTTCCCCCTGACCTACAGCGGCACCCGCTCTATGGCCAGAATGCAGGAGCTGCAGCCCAAGATCAAGGCTTTGCGGGCCAAGTACAAGAAGGCCAAGCAGGACATCTCCCAGAGGCGTCAGATGAACGAGGAGATGATGAAGCTCTACAAAGAGCACGGCATTAATCCTGCGGGAGGCTGCCTGCCCATGCTCATCCAGATCCCCGTGTTCTGGGGATTTTTTCGGCTTCTTGTCGTGGCTGTCGAACTCAGGCAGAGCCCTTTTATCTTCTGGATAAAGGACTTGACCGTGCATGACCCCTACTATGTTACTCCCGTGCTGATGGGCGTGACCCAGTTTATCAGCCAGAAGATGACTCCCACGACTGCAGACCCGGCCCAGGCGAAGATGATGCTGATCATGCCCGCCGTCATGACCTTCTTCTTCATGAATTTTCAGGCCGGGCTTGTTCTTTATTGGCTGACGAATAATGTTCTCCAGATCGGGCAGCAATATCTTATGAACCGAATGATGGCGAAAAAAAAGAGAGAATCCCATGGAAAAAAACGAAATAAATGAGCCGGCGCAAGAGTTCAAGGGCAAGAACCTGGACGAGGCTCTGGGCCAGGCCGAGCATATCCTCAAGATGCCCAGGGAGAAGTTCAATTATGAAATTGTCACCGAGAAGACCAAGCTGTTCGGCATAAGAGGCAAGGAAATTGTCATCCGAGCTTGGCCCAAGAAGGAGCTGGACACGGGTCCTATCTCAAGGTTTTTAGAGACGATCCTCCCCCATTTCCCGCTTCGGTTGACCTACCAGATCAAAAAAAAGAACGAAACTATCTATCTTATTTTTGACGGCGAAGACAAGAGTTTGCTTCTCCGCAAGGATGGCGCTTTGCTCCTCGCTTTCCAGCATGTCCTCAACAAAATTTCCCTCAGCAAAGTTCAGGTCGACTGCGAGTTTTACAGAAGAAGGAAGGAAAAAAGACTCAAGGAATACGCCCAGCAAGTGGCCCAGCAGGTGCTTGACTCGGGAAAGAACGAGATTCTTGACCTGATGAACCCGTATGAGAGGCGAATCGTGCATATCGCCGTGAACCAGGTCCCGGGCATCACCAGCGAGAGCATCGGCGAGGGATTCCTCAAAAGAATCAAGGTGTTCCCCATCGGCAAGCCTTCCGAATAATTGAGGCTGAGATTTCCCTTCTCAGTGGGGTCAGAAGAGCGGCGCCATCAGTATATCGCCCCCTTTTTTCGTCGCTAGATCGCCGACTAAGCCTTCAATACAGGCAGGCAAAAATTGCTGAGGATTTGAGCAGAGATCCAGATCGCGCCTGCCCGTCTTCTTGCTTTTCACCCATTTCATCGGCTTTGGGAAATCGCCCAACTGTGTTTGTAAGTCATTCTAAATATTAATGTTAGACAACAAGCGGCAGACCAGCACAGCGGGGGAAGCGAAAGCATGGAGAACACCTGCGCATCATCTCTTCAAAAAAAGGCTTGCTGATACTCGCCCGGGTTGCCTTGGGGCCCAGGAAAGGGATATTTACTATTTCGGGCTTCTCTTTTAAAATTAATAATCTTAAGGACCCCGACGATGAACACCCTTGAAGACACCATAATTGCCATTTCGACGCCCCCAGGGCGCGGTGGCCTCGGAATTGTCCGGCTAAGCGGTCAAAGGGCCCTCGCTATCGCCAAGAAACTATTTAAGCCGAGGAGAAAAGCGTGGCGGGACATCGGGCCGAGGAATCTTGTCCTTGGCGACATCTATAGTTATGAAAAAAAAGAATTTATCGATGAAGCCTATCTGGCTTTCTTTGCCGGGCCGAGCTCGTACACTCGAGAAGACATGGTTGAGATCAGCTGTCATGGAAGCCCCGTAATCCTGGAGGAGGTTGTTCACTTGGGAATCCAGGCTGGGGCGAGGCCCGCCCACCCGGGAGAGTTTACGCTGAGAGCCTATTTGCATGGAAGAATCGACATGCTCCAGGCCGAAGCTGTCAATGACCTTATCTCGGCTGCCTCTCTTAAACAAGCGAAAATTTCCATTGGGCAGGTGCGGGGGAGGCTTTCACAGAGGATACAAGGTTTGCGCCGCCAGTTTATTGAGCTGCTTTCTCAAATCGAAGCCACGATCGAATTTCCGGAGGAAGGACTAAGGCTGTCCCCCAATAAAATAGCCCAGAGCCTTGAAGCGGTGGTCTCCAGCATCAAAGCGCTCGTGTCCAGCTACGAAAGAGGAAGGACGCTAACCGAGGGGCTGACTCTGGCCATAGCGGGAAGGGCAAATGTCGGTAAGTCTACTCTTTTCAATGCATTGCTCGATGAAGACAGGGCTATCGTCAGCCCCTATCCGGGCACAACCCGGGACTACCTCATGGAGAAAATTAAAATCAGGGATTCGCTTTTTCATTTAATTGATATGGCCGGGCTTGAACGTCCTTCTCATCCTGTGGAGAAAGAAAGCATCAAAAGAGGCAAAGAACTGGCCTCCCGGGCAGACGGCATCCTCCTTGTTCTTGACTCCTCGCGGGCTGAAACCCAGACGGACCTGGATCTGATCAGGAAATTGAAGGATAAAAAGATGATTCTGCTTTTCAACAAGTCCGACCTGCCCCAGAAGATCGACAAACGGAGATGCCGGGCCGCGAATAGCCAGAGCCTCTGGCTCGAGATTTCCGCCCTCAAGGGGAAGAACTTGGACAGGCTGAGGGAGATGATTCATGACGCCTATGTTCCCAAGGAGACGGCGGAAGAAGAGGTCATACTTCATCTGAGGCAGAAACTCCTGCTTGAACAGATGCTGGATTCCCTTACGAGGGCCCTGCGCCTGCTCAAGCAGGGACACTCGGAAGAAATTTGCGCAGAAGAAATCGCCCAGGCATTGCCTTTTATCGGCGAACTGACAGGTGAGATCAAGACCAAAGAGGTCATAGAGGATATATTCAACCGTTTTTGTGTCGGGAAATGAAAAAAATGGCAGTTGGGGCCGAGGAATACGATGTCATCGTTGTCGGGGCGGGCCATGCCGGCTGCGAGGCGGCCTGGGCTTCGAGCAAAATGGGGTTGAAGACGCTTCTCCTCACGATCCATCTGGAAACGATCGCGCAGATGTCCTGCAATCCGGCTATCGGCGGCCTGGCCAAGGGACATCTTGTCCGGGAGATCGACGCGCTGGGCGGGTTGATGGGACTTTTAGCAGACGAGACGGGAATCCAGTTCAGGCTCCTTAACCGAAGCCGAGGCGGAGCAGTTCAAGCTCCGCGGGCGCAGTGCGACAAGGCCCTCTACAGATTGACCATGAAAAAATGGCTCGAGGAAACGCCTAATCTCACCGTTTTTCAGGGGATCGCGGCAGACATCCTGGTTTCCCATGGCAAGGCAAAAGGCGTGAGGACATTGGATGGGAATTGCCTCTACAGCAAAGCGATCATAATCTCTCCAGGGACGTTTCTGAATGGTCTGATCCATATAGGTTTGCATTCGTATCCTGCGGGCAGAGCAAACGAGCCTTCCGCCTCTGTCTTAAGTGAGAGCCTTAGGAAATTGGGGCTCAAGATGTTTCGGCTGAAAACAGGGACGCCGATGAGGCTCGACAAGTTCACAATCGACTGGGATAAATTCACTCCCCAGCCCGGGGACGCCGAGCCCGTGCCCTTCTCCTTCCGGACGTGCCGGCGTCTTGAGAACAAGGTCACCTGTTATCTTGGCTACACGAACGCCAAAACGCATGAAGTGATCCGAAAAAATCTGGACAAGTCTCCGCTGTACAGCGGAATTATCACGGGTGTCGGACCCCGCTATTGTCCTTCGATAGAGGATAAAGTTGTCAAGTTTCCCCATCATTTGCGCCACCAGTTCTTTCTTGAGCCAGAAGGGCTGGACACTTCTGAAACCTACGTCAACGGCCTTTCGTCCAGCCTTCCCTACGACGTCCAGGCTGAGGTTTTGAGGAGCATTCCCGGGCTTGACCGGGCCAAGATTCTCAGGCCAGCTTATGGGATTGAATACGATGCCGTTGCGCCCACAGAATTGCAGCCTAATCTTGAAGTCAAAAAAATAGAGGGTCTTTTCCTCGCCGGCCAGATTAACGGAACTTCAGGCTATGAAGAAGCCGCCGCCCAGGGAATTGTGGCCGGTATCAATGCGGCGCTCAAAATAGGCAGAAAAAAGCCCTTTGTGCTCGGCAGGGATGAAGCGTACATCGGGGTGCTTATCGATGATCTAGTCAATAAAGGAGTGGAAGAGCCGTACCGGCTTTTCACATCCCGGGCAGAATACCGCCTCAATCTCAGGATAGATAACGCCGACCAAAGGCTGACGGGGTATGGGTATCAGCTGGGGCTCATCGGAGAAGATGATTACACAAGATTCTTGCAAAAGAAAGAAAGGATCAAGAAAGCGATGCTTTTTCTCCAAAAAGAGAAGATTAAAGCTGAAAATGGTGAAAGAACTTCTCTTAAAGATTGGCTAAAAAAACCTCATATAACCTTGAAAAATGTGTTAGAATATAAGAAATTTTCAGTGCCCCTGACCGATGAGGAGACGAGATATATCGAGGCAGAGGTCAAGTACGAAGGTTACCTGCGCCGGCAGGCAAAAGAAATCGAAAAAATGAGTAGAATCGATAGAGTCAGGGTGCCGGCGGGCTTCGAATTCAATAAGGTCGCAGGGCTGACCAGGGAATCCGTGGAAAAACTGGAAAAATCTCAACCAAAAACAATTGGCGAGGCAAAGAAAATCCCTGGATTGACACCGGCGGCTGTTTTTAACCTATATCTATGCCTTAAAGTCCAGAAAAAAAGGCCTGAGCACAAAAAATGTTCCACGTGAAACATTAAGAGCCATGGGAAAAACAATTGCTGTTGCCAATCAAAAGGGCGGGGTCGGAAAAACAACTACCGCGGTCAACCTGGGTGCAGCGTTAGCGCTGAAGAACCATCGAGTCTTGATCATCGACCTTGACCCCCAGGGCATGGCGACAGCCAGCCTAGGCAAGACCAAGGAACCTAGGAAAGGAATCTATAATCCCCTGATGAACGGGCAGAATTTGATGGACTTTGTCCAGGGAACTGGTATGGATAATTTTTATATTTGTCCCTGTTCGCCCGAGTTGTCAGGAGCCGAGGTTGAGCTGTTCTCTAAAGGAAACCGGGAAAAAAAACTCCGGGAAACTCTCGATAAAATCAGAAGAAATTTCCATTTTATCCTCATTGACTGCCCACCTTCGCTCGGGTTCTTGACGATAAATGCTCTGGTAGGCGCAGATTCTGTTCTAATTCCCATTCAGTGCGAGTTTTTATGCATGGAGGGGATTCCTGACCTTTTGGGAGTTTTTGATGAAGTCCGGACTTATCTTAACCCGACTCTCTCTATCGAAGGAATCGTTCTAACGATGTATGATGAGCGCACTAACCTTTCCAAACAGGTGGCCGATGAGATTCGAAGGTCCCTTAAGGCGGTCGTTTTTGACGTTGTTATCCCCAGGAGCGTGAGGCTGGCCGAGGCTCCCAGTTTTGGCAAACCGATTGTCTTGTATGATATAAAATCCAGGGGTGCAGAGGCATATCTGAATCTGGCTCAGGAGATACTTTCAAAATGACAAAAAAGGCATTAGGAAAGGGTTTAGGAGTATTTTTGCCCGATGACTATGGGATACTCAAAGATGAGCGGTATGCTGAAGTGGATCTTGAAGACGTCCTTCCGAATCCTCTTCAGGCAAGGCTCAAGTTTGACCCAAAGTCGATAGAAAACCTGGCCCAGTCCATCAAAGAATCTGGGGTCATTCAACCAATCCTGGTTGTTCCGGACGGAGAAAACTATAAAATTGTTGTCGGAGAAAGAAGATGGAGGGCGGCCCAAAAGGCCGGGCTGAAGAAAATCCCTGTTCTCATCCGCTCCATTCCGGCGGAACGTCAGTTGGAAATTTCCTTGATCGAGAATCTTCACCGGGAGGACCTAAATCCCCTGGAAGTGGCGATGGTGTTTAAGAGATTGATTGAGGAGCTCAAGTACAACCAGCAGGATGTCGCAGACCGCGTCGGCATGGACAGGACGTCGGTCACAAATTATTTGCGGCTTCTCACGCTTCCGCGTGTTGTCCAGGATTATCTTTCTCAGGGCACAATTTCTATGGGGCATGCCCGGGCTCTTGTATCCGTTGAAAAACCGGATTTACAGATATCGCTTGCTCAGGAAATCGTGCGCAGGAATTTAAGTGTAAGAGATGTCGAACGAATGATCTCCAGGGCGAAAGACCAGGCTAGCCAAGCCCCCACGGAGAAAAAAGCTGATCCGGACCTCAATGCGGTGGAAGAGGAGCTGATCAAGCTTTTGGGAACTAAAGTTGCCATACGGGGGAACCGAAAAAAAGGCAGCATAAGAATCTTCTATTTTTCCCTGGACGACCTCAACAGGATTTATGAGAAAATCAAAGGAGCAATATCATGAAAGACAAAAAAAAGGAATATGATGACAACAAGATAACGGGTTTCTTTGACAAGGACACCGAGTTCAGGGGGGACCTCAGCTTTAAAGGATCATTCCGCATTGACGGCTATTTTAAGGGGACGGTCAACTCGGACTCAATGCTGGTCGTCGGCGAGCAGGGCAAGGTCGAAGCTGACATAAAGATTGGATATATCATCATTAGCGGGGAAATCAAGGGGACGATCCGGGCGACAGACAGAGTCGAGGTGCACAACACCGGGCGAGTCATCGGAACGATCATAACTCCGAAGCTGGCCGTGCAGGAAGGCGCTTATCTTGAGGCCAATTGTCAGGCGGGGGAACAGGCGGCTTTGAATTTGGCAGAGACAAAACACCAGGAAGGGGCTTCCACTTGAAGATCGCCTCTGCCGTTATACCTGCGCGGTACAGGTCAACGCGCTTCCCCGGAAAGTCTTTGGCCCTAATCCTTGGGAAGACGATGATTCAGAGAGTATATGAGGGGGTCCGGCAGGCCAAGCTCATCGACCGGGTCATTATCGCTACGGACGATGAAAGAATCCTGCGCACCGCTAGAGGGTTTGGGGCGGAGGCGGTGATGACCTCGCCCGAGCACCGTTCAGGAACGGAAAGGGCTGCCGAAGTGGCGCAGAACCTGAATATCCCGTTCATAATCAACGTTCAAGGGGATGAGCCTCTCGTTACGGGTAAAATGATTGATCATCTGATCAAAGGCCTTCGGAACAGCGAGGCCCCGATGGCGTCCTTGATGGCCAAAGTCCACGACCTCAGCCTTATTCATGAAGCGCATATCGTTAAAGTCGTGGCGGACAAACAAGGATATGCGCTCTGCTTTTCCCGGGCGCCCCTCCCCTACCAGGCATCCGATTTTTTTTATCAGCACATCGGGATCTATGGTTATCAGAGGGAATTCCTCCTTCAATTTGCCCGGATGAAGTCCACGCGGCTCGAGCTGACGGAGAAATTGGAACAACTCAGAGTTTTAGAGAATGGCTACAAAATAAAAATGATGGAAATCCCTTTCCCAACCTTGAGTGTGGATACGCCTCAGGATATAATCGGGGTTGAAGAGTTCTTAAAAAAAGGAAAAGAATGACCAAGTATATATTCGTGACGGGGGGAGTGCTTTCTGCGCTGGGGAAGGGGATTGCCGCAGCGTCGATTGGTAGGCTTCTGGAAAGCCACGGCTACAAAATCACGCTGCAAAAATTCGATCCCTATCTGAATGTCGACCCCGGAACGATGAGCCCTTTCCAACATGGCGAAGTCTATGTCACGGATGACGGCGCCGAAACGGACCTCGACCTCGGGCACTATGAACGGTTCACCTCGACGCGGACGAGCAAGGCCCATAACTGGACCGCGGGCAAAATATATGAGAACATTATCCGGAAAGAACGGAAGGGCGAATTTTTAGGCAAGACCGTCCAGGTCATTCCTCACGTAACCGACGAAATCAAGCGGGCGTTTGCCGCGGTTTCCGATGAAAATGATATCGTCATCGTGGAAATTGGGGGCACAGTCGGAGATATCGAAAGTCTTCCTTTCCTTGAAGCCATCCGCCAGATGCGGCTGAACCTGGGAAGCGAAAATACGCTTTTTGTCCATCTGACCCTGGTTCCTTATATCGGCACTTCAGGAGAATTGAAGACCAAGCCAACTCAGCACAGCGTTAAGGAACTCCGGGCCATAGGAATCCAGCCTGACATCCTGCTCTGCCGGACCGACCGGTTTCTGACACCCGATATCAAGGGCAAAATCGCGCTTTTCACCAACGTTCCCCTGGAAGCAGTAATCACGGCCAAAGATGTGACGAATATTTACGAAATTCCCCTGATCTTCGCCGCCGAAGGACTGGACAAATACATCCTCAAGAAACTCAACCTGCCGGTCAAGAAGAGACATCTGGGGCCCTGGCGCGCTCTTGTAAAAAAGATGGCCAGCCTGCGTGACGAGGTGGACATCGCCCTGGTCGGGAAATACGCCGGCCTCCAGGATTCTTATTTGAGTTTGAAACAGGCCCTTGTTCATGGAGGAGTGGCGCACGGCCTCAAGGTGAACATCTCCTGGATAGAGGCCGAGGACCTGGAAAAGGGTCAACTGGGAGATGCCTTGGGGGATAAAGACGGCATTCTCGTGCCCGGAGGTTTCGGCATCAGAGGAATCGAAGGCAAGATCAGGGCCGTCCGCTACGCCCGCGAGAAAAAGATCCCCTATTTTGGCATCTGCCTGGGAATGCAGTGCGCGGCCATCGAATTCGCCCGCCATGCGGCCGGTCTCGAGGAGGCCAACAGTACCGAATTCAACCCGCAAACGCCGCACAAAATCTTTTTTCTCTGGAGAGAGCTCCAGCCCGGCCACGACCTGGGCGGGACGATGAGGCTGGGCGAGTATTCCTGCCGTCTCGAAAAAGACTCCTATTCCTATAAAGCCTATCGGAAAACTAATATAAAGGAGCGGCATCGTCACCGCTATGAATTTAACCCGGCCTATGAAGACCGGTTGGCCCGCGCCGGGCTGTTCTTCTCCGGGCGGAATCTTGAACACAGGCTGGTCGAGATCATCGAGATCAAAGGCCATCCCTGGTTCCTGGGCTGCCAGTTCCACCCCGAGTTCAAGTCCAAGCCGCTCAAGCCTCATCCGTTGTTTAAAGCGTTCATTGGAGCAAGCTATGACTATCGCCTCAAAAAAAGCAAAAAGCATAAGAATAAGTGAAGGCGTTTCGATCGGAGGGACGGAGCCCCTTTTCCTGATCGCCGGTCCTTGTGTCATCGAGAACGAGGAACACGCACTTTCTTTAGGCCGAGAAATCAAAAAAATCTGCGCTCAGGTCCGGGTTCCGTTTATCTTTAAGGCTTCCTATGATAAGGCGAACCGGTCCTCGCTCGAATCGTTCCGCGGGCCCGGGCTCAAGAGGGGACTAGAGATTCTTAAGCGGGTCAAGCAAGAGCTCTCCATCCCGGTGCTTTCCGATGTCCACGAGGCTTCGCAGGTGGAGAAAGCCGCCGAGGTTTTGGATATCATCCAAATTCCCGCGTTTCTCTGCCGGCAGACAGATTTGATTCTCGAGGCCGCGAGGACGCAGAAACCTCTCAACCTTAAAAAGGGCCAGTTCCTTTCCCCGCAAGAGATGCGGAATGCCGTCGAAAAAGCTCTCAGTCAAGGGAATGAACGCCTCATCCTTACGGAGCGCGGCACGTTCTTTGGGTACAATAACCTGGTCTTTGACATCCGCTCCATCCCGGTCATGAAGGCATGGGGGTTTCCCGTCGTCGTTGATGCCTCACATATTGTCCAGAAGCCGGGCGGCAGGGGAGTGGCTTCCGGAGGAGAGGCAGATTTCATCCCTTATATGGTCAGAGCGGGCGCAGCTGTCGGGGCTGACGGCCTTTTTTTGGAGGTCCATGACGACCCGGCTCAGGCCCTTTCGGACGGGCCTAATTCATTGATAATAAATAAATTATATGACGTCTTGCGCCTGGCTTTGAGGATCAAAAGAGCCCTGGCGTAGGAGCATTTCTGATGAGGAACCCGCAATCATGAAAAAGAACGATATCATCCAAACAGGAAAAGAAGTCCTGGAGATAGAGGCCAAAGCGGTTGCCTCTCTTGTCCCCCGATTAGATGAGCATTTTGTCAGGGCGGTCGACCTTCTTTCGAAAATAAAATCCCGGGTCATCGTCACAGGCATGGGGAAATCGGGCATCATCGGCCGCAAAATCGCGGCCACTCTGGCAAGCTGCGGAACGCCCGCCCTCTTCATTCATCCCGCCGATGCGGGCCACGGCGACCTGGGCATGATCCTTAAGGATGATGTAATTCTGGCTATTTCCTACAGCGGGGAGACCAAAGAAATTTCAGACCTGCTGGACTTCATCAAACGGATCGGGGTGAAGCTCATCGCCATCACGGGGAATAGAAAATCGAGGATTGCGAAATACAGTGATATCGTCCTAGATGCCAAGGTGGAACGGGAAGCCGGCCCAAAAGATATGGTTCCCACGGCTAGCTCGACGGCTGCCCTGGCCCTGGGAGATGCACTTGCCATTGCTCTGATGAAAAAGAAAGGGTTCGGCGAAGAAGACTATGCTTTTTTCCATCCCAAAGGCCAGCTCGGCAAGAAGTTCGTCAAAGTAGAGATGCTCATGCATAGCGGGGGCGAGATTCCTTGCGTGCCCATGGATACGCCCATGATCCAGGTCATTGAGGAGATGACGAACAAGAAGCTGGGCATGACCTGCGTCGTGGATGAGAAAAAGACGCTGCATGGGGTCATCACCGACGGAGACCTAAGGAGGATGATCAAAAAGCACCAAGAGAACATCTTCCAGAAGAACGCTCGCGACTGCATGTCGCCCAATCCGGTCACTATCAGCAGAGAAGGACTGGCGACTGAAGCCTTGAATCTCATGGAAGACAAAAAGATCACCTCCTTGGTGATTAAGAACAAACAAGGAAAAGTGGAGGGGATCATTCACCTCCATGACCTCTGGCGCACAGAGATGTTCTGATGACGGAAGATAAGAAGAGGGCCAGCACGGTAAAAATGATCGTCATGGATGTGGACGGGACTCTGACCGACGGGTCGATATTTGTGCTCCCTGACGGCGAAGAGGTCAAGGCCTACAACGTCAAGGACGGGCTAGGCATCCTGCTCGCGCAATTGGCCGGGATCAAGACCGCCATCATCACGGGCAAAACCTCCAAATCCCTCGAGATGAGGGCAAAGAAACTCCGGATTGACGAACTCCATCAAGGCGTCCTCGATAAGAAGCCGGTGCTTGACGCTATCCTCAAGAAGCATCATTTGACAGCCGAAGAAGTCGCCTACATCGGAGATGATATCGGAGACCTAGAAGTAATCAGGTCGGTGGGATTGGCTGCGGCGGTGGCCGACGCCCACCCGGCCATAAAAAAACATTGCCATTTTATCTGCCGCCAGAGCGGAGGACGGGGCGCGGTTCGCGAGCTCATCGAATTCATCCTCGAATCCCAGGAGAAATGGGGCATCGTCGAGGAGAAAGTCAAAGACCTGTTTAACCGCCGGGGTTAGGAAAGACGCGCCCGGCATGAAGCCGAGGCGCTCGAATTTGTCGGGAGGCAAACGTGGACATCAACCCGAAAATCTTCAGGGAGTATGATATCAGAGGGATCGTTGACAAAGACCTCACCCCGAAATTCGTCGAATTCTTAGGCCAGGGAATCGGAACGTATTTCCGCCAGCACGGGAAGAAGGAGGCGGCGCTTGGGAGAGACAGCCGCCTGAGCTCGCCGGCTTACGCCGAAGCCATAACCAAAGGGCTCCTTTCCACAGGATGCAGCGTGGTCGACCTCGGTGTCATCCCCACCCCCCTTCTTTATTTCGCCGTCTTCGACAAAAAGAAAGAAGCCGGGGTCATGATCACGGGCTCGCACAACCCGCCGGAGTATAACGGGTTCAAAATAATGGTCGGTGAGGAAACGCTTTACGGGGAGACGATCCAGGAAATATACGGCCTTCTCAGGGATAAAAAGATTATCCGGGATCAAGAGGGGATGAGGACGTCCTACAATATCATTTCCGATTATGAAAATTATCTCTTGAAGGACATCAAGCTCAAAAGAAAAATGAACGTCATCCTGGACGCGGGAAACGGCACCGCCGGTTTTATCGCCTCCCCGATCTTCAAGAAGCTCGGGTGCGAAGTGACGGAACTCTTTTGCGAGCCGGACGGCCGGTTTCCCAATCATCATCCTGACCCCACGCTCCCCGAGGCCATGGAGGAACTTATCCGTAAAGTCAAGGAGATCAAAGCCGATTTTGGGGTGGGCTATGACGGAGACGGGGACAGGATCGGCGTTGTCGATGACCAGGGGAAGCTGCTCTGGGGCGACCAGCTGATGATCGTCTTCGCCCGCGATATTCTCCCCGCCCATCCCGGAGCTACGATTATTTCCGAGGTAAAAGCCTCGAAGCTGCTCTATGAGGAGGTCCGCAGACTGGGCGGCCGGCCGATCATGTGGAAGACCGGGCACTCCCTGATCAAGAAGAAGATCAAAGAAGAGAACGCCCTGCTGGCCGGGGAGATGAGCGGCCATATCTTCTTTGCCGACAGATACTTCGGGTTTGATGATGCCATCTACTCTTCGGCGCGCCTGGCCGAGATTCTCTCGCGCTCGGACAAAAAATTGTCGGAGATGCTGGCCGACCTCCCCAAGACGTACTACACGCCGGAGATAAGGATCTATGCCTCCGATGAGGTCAAATTCAAGATCGTCGAGGAAGTCAAGAATGAGCTGGCCAAAAAGTATCCCGTCATCGACATCGACGGCGTGAGAGTGAACTATCCCAAGGGCTGGGCTCTGGTCCGGGCCTCCAACACGCAGGCGGCTCTGGTCCTGCGGTACGAGGCCGATTCCCCGGAGGACCTCCAATCGATCCGGAAAGAGGTAAGCAAGACTCTCGAGGGCGCTATTCGAAAACTGGGGAATTCCTGACCGAGGATGCCGATGAACCTGAAAGCTGTGATCATGGCAGGCGGGAGCGGCACCCGCTTCTGGCCCTTGAGCCGGATGAACAGGCCGAAGCAGTTTCTCCCGATTGTCGGCGACAAGACCATGCTCGAAGAGACGGTCGAGCGCCTCCTGCCGCTCATCCCTTACAAGAATATTCTGACCATCTCGAACCCAGAGCAGGCGAAACTCATTAAGCGGCTTGTTCCCAAGCTTCCCGCTTCGAATATTCTTGCCGAGCCCCAGGGGAGGAACACCGCGGCTTCATTGATACTGGCGACGGCCCACATTTATCTCCAGGACTCGGAGACTGTCGTCGCGGTCATCTGCGCGGACCATCTTATAAAGAAAAAAGAAATTTTCCTGAAAAAATTGGCGGCTGCCGCCGAAGCCGCTTCAAAGAATGACATTATTGTCACGTTCGGCATACCACCTACGTACCCTGCCACTGGCTATGGCTACATTTCTTTTTCAAAAAGAAAGCCCTCCAGAATTCGGGGTCAGGCGTTCTATTCGGTCCGTGAATTCAAGGAGAAGCCGGATTCCCGGCTGGCGAAAAAGTATTTGGCGGCGGGCGGCCATTTTTGGAACTCCGGAATGTTCATCTGGCGGGCGGGTGTGTTTGCCGAAAAGCTGAAAAAATCCGCCCCCTCTTTCTATCCCTACTGGGAGAGAATCCTCAAGGCGCTCAAGGAAAGGGATCAGGCTGAAATCGCCTCGGTCTTCCGTGAAATTCCTTCCCTGTCCATCGACTACGCCTTGATGGAAAAGGCGGAGGGGGTCCTGATGAATAAGGGGAGCTTCGGCTGGTCCGATATCGGCGCCTGGTCTTCGCTGGCCGAGGTTTGGCCAAAGGACAAGGACGGCAATGCTCTCCGAGGAGAAGGCGTCCTCGTTGACTCACGCAACTGCCTTGTGCATAATCCCAGTAAACTGACGGCTCTCGTCGGCCTCAAGGATGTGATCGTTGTCGATACGGAGGACGCTTTGCTCGTCTGCCACAAGGGTCACGACCAGAAAGTCAGGGACGTCCTGGAGAAGCTCAAAAAAAAGGGCCGGAAAAAATATCTTTAGCCGGCTCAGGTTGTAAGCAGCTCCGTTTCCGTGATCATTTTGTTCTGGAATAGGGGCCTGCCACGGCTTCCCCCCGACGAGGCTCGGGAGATGTGGCTCGAAGTCACGCTACGATTTCCCCAGCGAGGAAATTTGTCGTTGCGAGCGACAGCGAAGCAATCCCAAATTGAGATTGCTTCGTTACAGAGTTCCTCGCAATGACCGAGAGGTCAGATCGCCACAGCATCTTCGATTCTTCTCGACGCCCGCTCGTCGCTCATACGGACTTCTCACCACATCATCCCTCGCCTCATCAGGGCGGCATCCACCCCGCCCCATACGGGTTGGCAAACGAATTATTGCCTTCACCCCCCCAAAGTTTTGCTACATACCCCAAGCCCCAAAATTGCCGCTAGGCGGATATTTTCCCTGTCATCGCGGGCACCCATTGGGTGCGTGGCGATCCCATGATAAATAACTGAGATCACTTCGCTTCGATCGTGATGACAAAGTCCTAATGGCAAATTTGGGCCAAACTGTATTCTTTTCTATTTGTCGTGGTTTTTTGTATAATTTAGGTTTCTGGAAGGAGGTTTAAGGCAATGAAACGCGCATTCCTATTTCTGGCTGCATTTCTGGGCATGATTTCGCTTCTTGTCGCCGCCCAACTGACCCTCGACGTCAAGGAGCACGTGCTCCTGAACGGGATGAAAATTCTGATGATTCAAATGCCCGGTGTTCCCCGCACTGTCTGCCATATCTATTACAAGGTCGGGTCGATCAATGAGCACCCGGGCATCACCGGTATAGCCCACGTTCACGAGCACATGATGTTCAAAGGCACGAAGATCATCGGGGTCACGGACTTTGAGGCCGATGACGCCCTCAGCCGCAAAATCGACGAGCTCATGGACAAGGTCTACCGGGAGAAATACTGGAAGGCAGATGGCGGGGACAAAGAAAAGGCCGCTCAGTGGCAGAAAGAAGTGGACGCGCTGGCCCAGGAGGAGAAGAAATACGTCATCAAGGATGAGCTGTGGGAGCTCTATATGAAGAATGGGGGGACCGGGCTCAACGCGTCAACCTCTAATGAGGTCACCGGCTATTATGTCACGCTGCCGTCCAACAAAGTTGAGCTCCAGATGCTCCTCGAGTCGGACAGGATGCAGAATGCCTATTTCCGCGAATTTTATTCGGAGAAGGATGTCGTCATGGAAGAGCGGCGGCTGAGTGAAAACAGACCCGGCTATCTTTTCGATGAGCAGGTCAACGCCGCCTTCTACACGGCCTCGCCCTATCATTGGGATGTCATCGGCTGGATGGACGACTTGAAGAAATTCACCGAAGAGGACATGCGGGCGTTTCATGATCGCTATTATGTCCCCAACAACGCTGTGGCCATTTATGTCGGTGATATCAATCCGGAAAACATTATCTCCCTGGCGGAGAAGTATTTCGGCCGGCTTCCCAAGGGAGCGGATCTCGAGCCGGTCAGGACATACGAGCCGGAACAGTACAGTGAAAAGCGCCTCTACGGCGAAGGTCCTGCGCCCACCAGCATCCAGATGATGTTCCATACGCCGCCCGACGGCCATCCCGACAAGGCGCCGCTCGCCGTGCTGGCGGATGCGCTCGGCTCGGGCGGGGGCCGCTTTTTCATGCGCGGAGGAGCGGGAGGAGGGACCGGGCGGCTCTATAAAGTTCTGGTCAAAGAGAAGGAGCTGGCTGTCAATGTTTCTGCATTAAGCCGGCCGCAGTGGTATGTCGGTTTATTCCGGTTCACCGCCACGCCCCGCATCGATAAAGGCGTGCAGCCTGAGGTCCTGGAGAAAGAGATTTGGGCCGAGGTCGAGAAGATCAAAAAGGATGGAGTGACTGAAGAAGAGGTCCAGAAGGCCAAGAACCGCTCCGAAGCCCAGTTCCTGCGCGGCCTGCAGAGTACGATGGGCCTCGCCATGCAGGTCGGCCGGGCCGAACTCTACCGCGGCTGGCGAGCTCTCCTGACCGATCTCGAGAACATAAAAAAAGTCACCAACGAGGACGTCAAGCGCGTCGCGGCCAAATATTTCGTCAAGGACAACAGCCTCACGGCCATCTACACGAGGAAGATGGGGCGGTAGAGTAAGGAGAACGATAATGAAAAAAATCATCATCCTGATCTTGGCCATCGGTGTCGCGGGACTGAGCGTCGGGTTCAGTCAGGCGCAGAAGCCCTCTGACCTGAAATTCCCTCCGCTCAAGTTCGAGCCTCCGGACCCGACGGCTTTCCGAACCCAACTGGCCAACGGCCTGAGAGCCTACATTAAGGAAGACCACAGCCTCCCCCTGGTCAATATTTCGGCCCTGGTAAACTTTGGAAACGTCCACGTTCCCAAGGACAGGACCGGTCTTGGCGCTGTGATGGGCGATACGCTCATCAAGGGCGGCACAAAGACCAGGGACGGAAGCGTTATCGAAGACCGGATCGACTTTCTCGGTGGTTCTCTCTCTTTCTCCGTGGAGGAGCGGACCTCGACCCTTTCGCTTTTTGTTCGGAGCCAGGACCTTGACGAAGGGCTGACCCTCTTCTTTGATGTCCTCGTGAACCCCGAGTTTCGAGAAGATGCCCTGAAACTCAGCAAGGCCCGCCTGATCGAACAGCTCCGTCAGGCCAACGACCAGCCCTCCACGGTCCTGAGCCGCGAGTATGAAAGACTGCTCTACGGCGACGTGCCCCTGACGTGGCAGCCGACAAAAGCCAGCATCGAGAGCGTCACTTCGGCAAGCCTCAAGGCCGCTCATCAGTATTACTTCTTCCCGAAAAACATCATCCTGGCGGCCTCGGGCGATTTCAATAAGGCCGCGCTCACGAAAAAGATCGGCACCATCATCGGTCCCTGGAAGAACACTAAAGCAGCCTTTCCTACCCTCTCTCAAAAGTTCCCGGACGTGGAGCCGGGGGTCTATTTTATCCAGAAAAAGATCAACCAGGGATATGTCAGCCTTGGGAACCTGGGGATCGAGGACACCAACCCGGATTATTTCGCCGTCCAGGTGATGAACTTCATCCTCGGGGGAGGAAGTTTCACCTCCCGCATCACGTCCAAGGTCCGCTCCGACGAGGGGCTGGCCTACAATACGGGAAGCCGTTTTGCCTACCGCTGGGGATTTCCGGGCACTTTTGCCGGGTATGTCCAGACCAAGTCCTCCACGGTTATCTATGCTATTTCGTTGATATTAAATGAGTTCGAGAGAATCCAGAAAGGACTCGTCTCGGACGAAGAGATGGGGACGGCGGTCAACTACTATCTCGAGAGCTTCCCTGACTTTTTCAGTTCGCCCCAGATGACGATGACGAACTTCGCCATGCTGGAGATGCAGGGAAAGCCGATGGGCTATTACAAAACCTATAGGGATAATTTTAAAAGCGTGACCAGAGAGAAGGTCTTGGAAGTGGCCAAAAAATATATCCATCCGGAGAAAGAGGCGATCATGATCGTTGGGGATTGGGAGCCATGCAACCAAGGCTTGGATAAATCCCCCGGTCCTCTTGACAAACTAGGAAAAGTCCACCGGATCAACCTGCGCGACCCGCTTACGGGCGAGGAGATAAAGACCCCGTAGCCTTTCGACCGGTCATCATCCTAGGGCGAGATTATAGGGAAGTTCGGAAGAAAAAACTTCTCTGCCCGGAGATTCGCCTCAGGCCGGCTTTTCAAGGCCTCAGAGCAATCGTTCCGGTTAACAGGTATCAGGCGAGAAGGCCGAGACGATGGAGGAAAAAGTCTCGGCACCCGCTAAACAGATATCATCAGGGATACACGACATGCCGCGACTTATGGCGTCATTCTCATCTTACGTTATTGGCACGAGCGTTAGCGATTGGTTTGTAGTTTTGGAGGTATATTAGCTATTAATCGACAAGCCCCTGACCCGAACGCATCTCTTACCCGGCGTCGCTTTCTTGTGCGTCAGGGTATGGCGGTTGGCGGTATGGCCCTTGCGCGGTTGTTGCTCGAGGACATCGTACTCGCGGAAGCCGAAAATTCCGCCGGTGATAAAGACTGGGTATTAGTTCTGGAGGCACAGAAATCCAATGATAAGGCTGTCTTGCGTCCTTATTGCCATGAGCGTAGGCCAATCCGGTTGCCTTCGCTGTCCTCGAAAGAGGCAATGAAACCAAGAGGGCCGATCCGCGTCTTTGGCAGCACAACTTTACCGGCTCGCTCCAGCACGCGTTCCAATGTGCCATCGACATCCGGCGTGGTGAAGTAGATCTGGACTCCCTGTTGGGACGGCTGAAAAGGTTCGCCCTTCATAAGTGCCCCCGTAGTGCCCGAAGTTCCCGGCCGCATCGGGAAGAGCGCCATCTCCAGCGGGCCGACATTGAGCGGCTGCAATTTCACGTTGAGCACGTGCTCGTAAAATGCCCTGGCTCGGGCCATGTCCGTCACGGGAATTTCAAACCAGCTTACCGGATTGGAATCTGAAGGAACGCCTTTGGGTGCTTTGGTCTCTGCTTCAACGTTGTATACGACCTGCCCTGACTTTATGACAATCTGGACCTGATGAAGTGAAGAGATGTCTTTCAAGGGATCACCAGCGATAATGATTAGATCGGCAATCTTACCCGGCTCTATGGTACCCAAGTCGTCAAGAAGGCCAAGATGCTCTGCGGCATTTCGTGTGGCGGCTTTGATGATTGTCTCTGGTGTCAGTCCGGCCTGAGCCATAAGCTCCATCTCCTGTATCGTATTAAGACCAGGGCTCGGCATAGAGCAGAGCGTGTCCGTGCCGAGGGAGATTCGCACGCCCTTGTCTGAGAGGATTTTGAGGTTTTGCCTTGCGGTCTCGAACGATTTGGATTCTTTGTCCAGCGACCAGGCCCATAAGGTCGGCGTGTAGTTGACGTTTCGCTTGATAAGAAGGTCCGCAATACGATTGTCACTGAGATTTGAACCCCAAAGGCCATGCTCCACGCCATCCGCTCCGGCCTCTATGGCGTCGAGGACATCCTGCTCTCGATGGGTATGGACCGTCGCTCGCAGTTTGTGCTTGTGCGCTTCGTCGACGATGGCTCGTAAGACATTCGGCGAGAGCCTCGGCATCGCATCGGGCATACCCGTACCCTGACCGGCTTCGACCGCCGCCTTTATTGCATCTACTCCTTTCTCAGCCAGCCGGCGAACTTCCCTCCTTGCCGTGTCTTCATCATCAACCTCAATGGCTATCTCAGACCTCATCCAGGGATCATCCCGGCCCAAAGTAACAGCGGGATGTCCGCCCGTCGCTGTAAAGCACGGACCGACGAGAAGGATACGCGGTCCAAGGATTTTTCCATCATTAACCATGTTTCGCAGTTCCAGGACCAGATCTAAAGGATCGGCCAACGATTTCACGGTGGTCACTCCGTGTCGAATGAAATCATTCATATATTTAGGAGCTAACGTTTTTATCTGTGCACGAAAGGCGGCTTGTCCTTGTGCTGTCAATCCAAAGAAATGGACATGGGTATCGATAAGACCCGGCATTAATGTTCTGCCGCGAGCATCGATTCTCTTGACGGCCTTGAGTTGGGGATTCTCCGTCGATACACTCTGAATGCGATCTGCCGCGATGACGACCGTCGCGACGTCCCTGACCACGCCGTTACCCACAATCACTTGAGCATTCTCGATCACGAGTGTCGGCTCCTCGCCGTATAAGCCTGCGACGATGGACAGCAGCACTCCTACCCACAGAAGGCCGGTTTTTATTTCTTTTCGTTTATCCTCTCTTGCAAATTGAAATTGTTTCATTGTCTTAATAAGATAAGAATTTGGTTTCTGGCTGTGGTGGCCGAGTGAGC
>CAZOKP010000043.1:0-21991 GCA_964580435.1 uncultured Eubacteriales bacterium | reverse complement strand
ATCATTGACGCTGAAATTCCGATGAAACTGGCTGCCTGGGTCCAGGCCACGATCTCGTCCAAGTATATCTTCCTTTTGATCCTCAACCTGGCCCTTCTGGTTGTGGGCTGCTTCCTGGATATTTATTCGGCCATCCTGGTGGTCGTGCCCCTGATTATCCCCCTGGGAAACCTTTTCCAGATCCATCCTGTCCATCTCGGTGTCATTTTTCTGGCCAATCTGGAACTGGGTTATCTCACCCCGCCCGTAGGGCTCAATCTTTATCTGGCTTCTTATCGTTTCAACGAGCCGATGGTCAAAATCTACAAGGACGTCCAGGTCTTCCTATTCCTGAGGTTAACCACCGTCCTGCTGATTACCTATGTCCCCTTGCTGACTACGGTTCTTTTGCAGAAGTAGGGCCGCTGTAATATTCAATCAGGCGCTGGATGGCCTGCTGGCAGACGAGGCAGAACTCATTTTTGGGGTGATAGATCATCAGGCAGTAGACCATGGGCCGGTAGAGCCCTTTGGCCGCGTACCCGGCGCCCTCGCGGTCAATCATGATGTTTCCAGAGCCAAAGACCGGGGCATCAAACGCGCGGGGCGGCGGGGGGCCCCCGAACCACGCCATCCTCCCCTTCTAACAGCATAGGAATATCGCGGAATTAGAAATACTTCCGTGTTGACATTGCTTTTCGCCGGGTCATATACTCTTCAAGACAAACCTGTGGTTTTTAAAAGAGAAAGCCTGTTCACGAAAGCTCAGCTCAATCCTTGGAAGGAGGATCATCATGAGGAAGAAGTGCCTTGTCTTAGTTCTGGTGTGCTTCTTGACCGTCAGTTATTTTTATGCTCAAGAGAATGTCTTGAAGAATAATGTCCTTGGGAGCGATGTGATTATCCAGATCGGCGTGGTGGTGAAAGATATCGAAAAATCGTCTCGAGCTTATGCTGAATTGCTGGGCGTGGACGTGCCCAAGTGGGAACTTACCGATCCGGTTGAAAAATCGCACACCGAATATCACGGGAAGCCGTCGAAAGCCCAGGCAAAACTGGCTTTTTTCCAAGTGGGCAATACCGTGATCGAGCTCATCGAGCCTGTGGGCGGGCCCAGCACCTGGCAGGAGTTCCTGGACACCAAAGGGGAAGGGGTGCATCACATTGCTTTTGAGGTCAAGGGCATGGAGAAGAGGATTGCCGGCTTAAAAGCGATCGGCATTCCCTTGATCCAGCGGGGCGATTATACCGGCGGATGTTATAGTTATCTGGACGGCGGCCCAAAACTGGGAGTCATTCTGGAGCTTCTGGAGAATTTTTCAGAAAAAGAGTAAGAGGGCGGAGAAAAAACATGAAGGCAAAAAAAAATCCGTTGTTTCTGGCTCTTCTTTTTTGTTTTTTTGTGGTCCGTTCCGGGTCCGCTCAAGGGGCCAAAATCCTGACGAACCAGGTCGGCTATGAAGCCTCCGGGCCGAAACATGCCGTCATCCTGGGCCACCAGGGCGATGCTTTTGCCGGGTTCAAGGTTCTGGAACTGGCGACGGGAAAAGAAATCCTTCAAGGAATCCCGAAGTCTGTCGGCCCCGTCCAGAAATGGAAAGATTGGTATTTCTGGACCATCGATTTCAGCGCTGTCGGGCAGGAAGGGACCTATGTCATCGAATGTCCGTCGGCGGGGGGTGTCGTCCGGTCCCATCCGATTTCGGTCCAGAAGAATGTCCTGGAGAGAAACACGCTTTCCGATGTCATCTATTATTTTAAGGGCCAAAGGTGTTCCGGCCAGATGGACAAGGCAGACCGAAACATAACCTTTGAAGGAAAGCCGGGAACGGTCGACATGCATGGCGGCTGGTTTGACGCCACCGGAGATTACGGGAAACACCTTTCCCACCTTTCTTTCTCGACCTACTTCAGCCCCCAGCAAGTTTCGCTCACCGCCTGGAGCCTGTTCAAGGCTTGCCAGGAGCTGGACAGAAGGAATGAGCCGAACTTCAGACAATATAAGAGGCGGCTTCTGGATGAAGCTATGTTCGGCGCCGATTACCTGGTCCGGAGCAAGAACCCGGCCGGGTCCTTCTATATCACTGTATCGGGCCGAGGTCCTGAAAAAAAGCCCGAGGACAGGCTGATCACGCCCAAAGCGCAGCGGCATATCATCCTGACCCCGGAGACAAAAGACAAATTCCGCGACTACGGCAAAGAAAACATCCCCGGCGATGCGGCTTACGAGGCCGCCTACAGGGAGGGCGCTGGCCTGTGCATCGCCGCGCTGGCCATGGCTTCGACCTACAAGGTCTCCGGCGATTTTACGAATCTTGATTATCTGAAGGTTGCTGAGGATGCCTTTGCGTTCCTCGAAAAAAACAACCTGCTCTTTACCAATAACGGCAAGGAAAACATCATCGATGATTATTGCGCCTTGGTCGCCGCGACCGAGCTTTACCGGGCGACAAAGAAGCCCACATACAAGGCGGCTGCGGACAAGAGGGCCTCGAACCTGATGGTTAGGCTGACGACGAGCGGGGCATACAAAAATTATTGGCGGGCCGATGATGTCGACCGGCCGTTCTTCCATCCCGTAGATGCCGGCCTGCCCGTGGTGAGCCTGATAGAGTATTACGAAATTGCCGATGCGGAAACGCAAAGGAGAGTTCTTGAGACCGTGAAAAAATCATTGGATTTTGAAATCCGGGTGACCGAGGAAGCGGCCAATCCGTTCGGCTACAGCCGGCAGCTCGTCCAGAGCAAAAGCGGTGTCCGGCGGACGAGCTTTTTCTTCCCCCACGACACCGAGACCGCCCCCTGGTGGCAGGGAGAGAATGCCAGGTTGGGCTCGATGGCTGGAGCGGCCAGATTAGCCTCGAGATATTTTATCCAGGATAGGGTTTTTCACAACAGGCTCCAAGTTTTTGCCCGGGATCAATTAAACTGGATCCTGGGTCTGAATCCCTACGACAGCTGCATGCTTCAGGATAAAGGACGAAACAATCCGGCCTACATGTTCTTTAATTCCTATGAATACACGAACGCTCCGGGCGGCATCTGCAACGGGATCACGGCCGGATACCAGGATGAAGAGGATATCGATTTCAATTTGCATTTCGCCCAGACCGGCAAGGACGACGATTGGAGGTGGACCGAACAGTGGCTGCCTCATGCGGCCTGGTACCTTTACGCCATCTCCCTCGGAGAAGAATAGAGGGACCGGAGAAGAATAGGGGGACGCAATACCTATTTCCTAATTATTCATTAGGGGCGTGAGACTTGATTTCGGGAATTGAGTATAGTGTCCCCAATTTTTGGAGCAAACAAATGATAAAAAAGTCCTTTCTTATTGGAATCCTGATTGCGTTCGCAACGGCCGGCCTCCGGCCCGCTTCGGCACAGACCCCATCGCCCGAAGACGGGAAACCGCGGATCATCTGTTTTGGCGCGCACCCGGATGATGCGGAATCAGGCGCGTCCGGCACGGCGGCGCTGTGGTCAGCCCAAGGGTATCATGTGAAATTCGTGTCCATGACGAACGGCGATATCGGTCACTGGAAGGAATCGGGGCCGGAGCTGGCGCTGAGGCGCAAAGCCGAGGTCGAGCACGGGGCCAAGCTCATCGGGTATGCTTTCGAAATTCTCGACAACCATGACGGCGAGCTGATGCCGACCCTCGAGAACCGTAAGACCGTCACCAGATTGATCCGCGAATGGAAGGCCGATGTGGTCATTACGCATCGACCCTACGATTATCACCCCGACCATCGCTACACGAGCATTCTCGTCCAGGATGCGGCCTACATGGTCACGGTGCCCATGTTCTGTCCGGACGTGCCGGTCCTCAAGAACAACCCCGTTTTTCTTTATTTCTCGGACCCCTTCGAGAAACCGTACCCGTTCCAGGCCGACATTGCTGTCGGGGTCGATTCCATGATGGACAAGAAAGTGGGAGTGATGCTCGGCATGGTCTCGCAGTTTTATGAAGGCGGCGTCAGCGGTTCTCCCGACCTCCTCTCCACTGATCCGGAGAAACAAAAAGCAAGGTGGGACGCTGTCAAGGCCAGGTTCATCAAGCGGCAGCGCGACATCGCCGACAAATACCGCGAGAGCCTCGGAGTGTGGTACGGCCGGGAGCGTGGCGCCAAGATCCAATATGCCGAAGCCTTTGAGATCTGTGAGTACGGCCGGCGCCCGGATAAAGTGGAGATCAAAAAGCTTTTCCCCTTCTTTGACTAAGCAAATCTCTTCTGCTCTTGCCTTTCGTGGCTGCCTTGGCCCGCATGAATTCTTTGGCAGCCGGAGGAAACAGTGAACGACAGACTGGATCAGGTGATTGCGAGCGGGAATGCTCCGGGCCTCCAATATATTGCCGTAGACTCTCATAAGATCCTCACGGAATACGCCGGCGGATGGGCTGACGTTTCAGGAAGACGGCAGATGGAACTGGACACGACAATGATGCTCTATTCCATGACCAAGACCTTTACGGCCGCCGCGGTCTTGCAGCTTGTGGAGCAGGGAAAGGTGAGGCTGGAGGACCCTGCCCTCAAGTACGTTGCCGATATGCCATACGGCAACGCAGTGCTTATACGGCACCTCCTGTCCCAGACATCCGGAATTCCTCATCCTTTCCCTCTCAGATGGGTGCACCCGGCAGATGAGCAGGAGGCGTTTGATGAACGCGCCGCCCTTGCCGCCGTGCTGAGGAGGAACAGCCGGCTGAATTTCCCCCCGGGCGATAAGTATCACTATTCCAATATTTCCTACTGGCTGCTGGGCAGGGTAATCGAGAAGGCGAGCGGGACGTCCTTTGAAGATTATGTGCGCCGGAATATCTTCGCCCGGCTGGGAATTCCTCCAGCGGACATGGACTTTGTGATCCCGTCCCGGTCCCGTCATGCCAAAGGCTATATTCCAAAGTATTCCCTCATGAACCTCCTTAAATCCTTTTTTCTCGATTCCCGGTACTTCGGTTCCTATGAGGGCCGATGGCTGCATATCAGGGACCACTTTCTGAACGGCCCTGCCTACGGCGGGATTGTCGCTTCAGGCCGCGCGCTTGCAGCATTCCTCCAGGACCAGCTCAGAGAAACCTCTGTCCTATTCACGGGCAAGACCAGGGCCATGTTCTTTGAGCAGCAGAAGAGCAACGACGGAGCCCTCCTGCCCATGACGCTTGGCTGGCACGTCGGATCGTTGGATGAGAGGCGGCACTACTATAAAGAGGGCGGAGGCGGCGGATATCACGGCGAGATGCGGATTTATCCGGATAGAGCAATCGCCACAATGGTCATCGGAAACAGTGCGGCGTTCAAAGCGGGGAAGCTCTTGAATATGGCGGATAGAGAGCTCCTGTAAAGACTGATTTATTTTCTGCTCGGCCGGCCCCTCTCTATCCTGGTTTCGTCCCGATCATGAGCGAAGAATCAAAGGGCTTGCCTTTCCTCGAAAGCTTGGTCAGGCCGGCCTCCTTCATGGAAGCGCGAATTTCCTGTTCGGTGTACGTGTCACCACCCTTTGTGTTCACCAGCATATTCAGAGCGAAGAGGGCTCCGTATGCCGGTTTCGTCCTGTCGTTGCTCATGATGTAGTCGCTGATGACGAGCTTGCCGCCTGGGGCCAGAGCCCGGACGCACTTTCGGAAGAGCTTGAGGTTGTCCGGCAGGGAATTCATGTGGATGATCGCGGATAGAAGAATGAGGTCATAGCCCCAGCCGAAGTCGTCGCGGCCGAAATCGCCGGCGATGAACATGAACCGACGGGAAAGTCCGGCCTTGGCCACATACTTTCGCGTAAGTGGGATGACCTCCGGCAAATCGAAGACAGTGGCCCGGATATCGCTTTTTGCTCTTACAAATTCCATCGAGAACGCGCCCGACCCGGCACCGATGTCGAGAGTCCTTTTAACGCCGGACAGGTTGATCATTCGGACGATCCGCCGAGCCTGGGCCGACGCCCGCTGGTGCATGGACGCAATAAATCCTTCGATTCTCCTCTTTTCTTCTTCCTTGCCCTCTGTTGGATGCTCAAGAACTCTTCCGCCTCGGCGGACGGCTTGAGTCAGTGTACCCCAGCGATGCCAAAGGCCAGCCGCATGTCCGAGGCCGGCAAGGTATTTTTGTTTTCCTTTGATGAGATATTGCGCCGAAAAGGACGTGTTGGAGAAAAGACCGCCGCTTTTCTGGAGAAGTCCGAGCGCACACAGGGCATTCATCAACCTGTCCGTCCCCTTCGGATTGAGGCCCAGTGTTCGGGCAACCTCTGCAGATGTCTTCCGCTCGTCGCCGAGAGCGGAGAAAAGCTCGAGCTCAAAACCCGAAAGCACGATCCTGCTCTGCCGGAACCCCATGACGACATTCATCAGGTCATCCGGCATAACGAAGGGCCTTTTTGCGTTCTTCTTCATGAGCGCGCCTCTTCGTGTCCTCCGGTTTGTATGCTTCTGAGAAATTCGGCGCAGTGTTCCGGGTACGTTATGTTGATATAGATCCCCGTCCCGATTTCAAACCCGGCCTGAGTGGTCAGTCTCGGGATGATCAGCATGTACCAGTGGAAATATCTTGCGTTTTCGTCCCCGACTGGCGCCGACCGGATGATGAAGTTATAATCGGGGTCGTTCAATCCCTTATGAATCCGGCCCAGTATGTTTTTTAAAAAACCGGCCAAGTCAGAGACTTCCCTGCTCCCGATGTCCGCAAACGAGGCCTGATGCTTTTTCGGCATGATGCGGACTTCGAACGGCGTCCGGGAAGCATACGGTGCATAGGCTATGAAATAATCCGTTTCGGCAATCACCCGCTCTTGCCGCCGGATCTCTTCAGCGAGCATATCGCAATAAATGCATTGGCCGTGCGTATCGTAGTATCGGACCGCCTGCTCAATCGGATTCCGAACATGCGGAGGAATGACCGGCATGGCGATCAACTGGGAATGCGGATGCTCCAATGACGTTCCGGCGCGAACCCCATGGTTCCGGAAGATGTTAATGAAGCAGATCTGCTTTTCTTTGGCGATACTCAGATACCGCAGTTTATAGACTTTGACGACATCTTCGACCGATTCGTTGTCCATTGTTGCCAAGGTCAAGTTGTGCCGCGGCGTTTCGATAATGACCTCTGCAATGCCGTATCCGGTGGCTTTCAAAAACCGGCCCACTCGTTTCGGCTGGAAAGGAATATCCGCCTGGAGCGCGGCGAATTTGTTCGGGACAACCCGGACCGCCCACTTGCCGTTTCTTTTTATGAGATACGTCGCCGGGGGCGTTTGCGCTTCATTCCCGGGACAAAACGGGCATGAGGCGCTGAACTCGGGCAAAGGCGGCCTTCCTGCTTCCTTCTTCTGGAAATCTTCCGGCCGTTTCGCCCGTTCAGTAGAGATTATCACCCATTCATTGGTGAGCATATTTTGTCTGAATTCTGGCATGATTTACTTCCTTTTCCGCAGTGTTTCGATCGTTTTCGCTAAGGAGGTTTTTTTGAAGATGGGAAAAAGATATCAATTTCATAAATCGAAGTCAATTTTGTCCGGGGGGCCGAAACGCAACAGAAAATGCCGCCTGGCCGTTTTTTTCTGTTCTTGACATCGTTGATGAGCAGCAATATATTCTTGGCGAGATGGGCAGCACGTTCTTCAAGCGGAAAGGGGAGATCAATGGTGAAATCCAAAAAACGAATTGCCTATCCATCAAGGGGGTCCCGATGATACGTCGCTTGATTCGGTCATTCTTTTTAATGTTCTTTATGGTGTTCGTCTTTATGAATGCTGCCCAGGCGCAGAAGGCGGCCGAGCCTTCTGATGATCAGGTGAAAGAGAGGCTTGGCTTCATCGAGAACGCGCTTCATTCGGCCCAGCCGCGCGCCAAGACGTGGTGGTACGGCTGGGTCGCCGGTTATTCGGCGGGAGCGATCGTCCAGGGGAGTCTAGCCAAGGCTCACTGGAATGATGTCAAGCCGGACGAGGACTCTCCGAATGCCCAGCCGGTCCCCGACAGAGATTTTGCCGAGGACATGCTTGTGGGAAGTGTGACCGCCGCCCTGGGAGCCAGCTTCCTGTTGATCGACCCGTTTATCCCCGCCTATCGCCCTAATAAGCTGCAGCCGATGCCCGAAAACACGGCAGAGGAGCGCCGGCTCAAGCTCCTCCAGGCCGAGGAAATCCTCCGCCAGTGCGCCAAGCGGGAGAAGGACGGCAGAGGCTGGGTCACTCAGCTCCTGAACCTCGGCGCCAACGCTGCTGCCGGGTTCGTGACCGTGTTCGCCTTCGACCGGCCCTGGTATGACGGGCTCATGGTCTTTGCGACCAACGAAGCTGTCTCCCTTCTCAATATATATACTCAACCCTGCCGTGCAATTCGCGATTTGAATAATTATGAAGTCAGGTACTTGGGGAAACAAGGGGCCCTCCTCAGGGAAGCATCGGACCGCAAGTGGTTTGTCAGTGTTTACCCGGGCGGCTTCAGCGTGGGTCTGCGATTTTGATATTGGAAAGAGAACGGCTATGGAGGCTGGACTGAGGGAAGAAATACGATTCAGGGCCTATGGCTATCGCTGGGTGGTCCTTCTTGCTTTTGCCGTCATCTCGTGTCTGAATCAGGTCCTCTGGATAACGTTTGCCCCCATCACCAGCGCGGCGGCGCAGTTCTATCACACATCCGACCTGATGATCGGCTTACTGTCGATGAGCTTCATGGTCGTCTTTATCCTCTTGGCCCTGCCTTCCGCATATGTGATCGACACCAGGGGTTTCCGAGTGGCCGTCGGCATGGGCGCCATCCTGACCGCTGTTTTCGGCCTTGCGCGCGGAATATTTGCGTCGGACTTCACAATCGTGTTCCTTTCTCAGGTCGGCATCGCCGTCGGGCAGCCCTTTATCATCGGCTCCATTACCAAGATTGCCGCCCGCTGGTTTCCGGTCGAGGAGCGGGCCACTGCCTCTGGACTGGGCACACTGGCGCTCTATCTGGGCCCTCTGCTGGCGATGCTCCTCACCCCGTTCTTGGTCCTCCACATAGGAATGCAGCGCATGCTGCTAGTCTATGGCATCGGCTCGGCTGCAGCTGCCGTCTTTTTCCTTCTCGTCGCCCGCGAGCATCCGCCCACACCGGCGGGCCCGGACGAGCGCGTCCTGATGTTCGATGGCCTCAAATCGATGATGCGCCAGCGCGACTTTATTTTTCTCCTGGTCATGTTCTTCATAGGACTGGGGATGTTCAACGCCATATCCACCTGGATCGAAGACATCGTCCGGCCGCGCGGCTTCACGATCTCGCAGGCTGGAATGCTCGGCGGCCTGATGCTCGGCGGGGGAATCATCGGAGCGATCATCATACCTTTGCTTTCCGATCAATCCCGGCGTCGGAAGCCGTTCCTGCTTCTGGCGCTCGTCGGACTGATTCCCGGCCTTGTCGGCATGACCTATTCCACCAGCTACTGGCTGTTGCTTCTTTCGGGTTTCTTATTCGGGTTTTTCCTGCTCAGTGCGGGGCCCATCGGCTTCCAGTATGCCGCCGAGATGACTCATCCGGCCCCGGAAGGCACCTCCAACAGCTTGCTCCTAGTGATGGGCCAGATTTCGGGTATCGCCTTCATTTTCGGCATGGACGCGCTTAAGGCACCGGAAAGCGGGGCGATGACAACCTCGCTTCTTACGCTAGCCGCTCTGGTCGGCATTGCCATCATTCTGGCTGCCATGCTCCGCGAATCGCCGGTGCACAAGGCAAACGCACGAAACTAAGAATCTGGGTTCTCGCCCTTGCCTGAACGTCAACGTTCCCGGAATTGAAAATGCTTGTTTGCAATTTTTGGGCGGACTAGGTTAAAAGGAATGATCAGAGAAGTCCCATTTTTTGGAGGGCGCCTTCTCCCCGGGTCGACTGCGGCTCTTCGCCGGGAATATAGAGCATGACCCCGCGCTTTGTCGGCCTGATGACGATTTTTCCGTCTTCGGCCAGTTTGTTCGTGACCAGGACAGGGTTATCTCCTTCGAAGTACAGCCTGAACGCTTCATTGAACCCGCTGTAGACCGAGTGGATTCCTTTGAAGCTACCCGTCCTCAGTTTCTCGATGGCCAGGTTCACAAATTCTTCGTGAGACAGTTTTTTCTTCATTGTTCGCCTCGCGGATAACTTTTCTGAATGAGCTTCAGAGGTGAAAGACGACTCCGCGCAGGAGTTGTTCTCATAGAGGAAGAAAATAGGGGGACACAATACTTAATTCAAAAATTCTGCCCTCGGGAATTGCGTATTATTTCCCTGAAAGCCAGCGGCCGGGTTTGTCTGCCTTATCGGCGGCGTTTCCCTCGAGGCCGTGCAGGCCGCTATCTATTCAGCGTACTTGACTTCTAAGGCAACCCTTAAAAGGTCGTCATCTATAATCGTTGTCCAGTCTGTTTCAGTGACGAGTTTTCGGGTCATGACAAAAGAGACGTAGCCCTTCCAGCCCAGTTCATTGTCTGTGGTCGGGATGGAAACACCAAATGTGACCCGGTCAACCTGGGGGAACTGCTTATAGAATTCACGGATCTTCGGACCCAGGTCTCTTCCGATATCATCGTCGAAATCGGAGATCTCCTCGGTAGCAAAGTGGTAAGCCAGGATCAATCCTTCATCGGTCTCGCTCACGTCGACGACGCCTGATTTGCCGTCTTTCGGATCTCCGAATATCGGGATGAGCATCTCCTGCGAGATAGCCAAGCGTTCACTGGTCTTTTTCTCCACTTTTTTACAGCTGGCCGAAAAGGCTATCAAAATAACGCCCAGGACCAAAAACACGAAGATCGCAATCGATTTTTCATTTTTCAAGCTTCGCATGAAACCTCCTTTTTCACCGATCGTTGCGTGTCGGAATTTTGTCATCTCCCAAAGAACCACGCTCTGGTTTCAAAACCAAAGATATCATTAAATCTTAAAGGTATCAAGAGCGATCGTCAACTGGACCATGGCCGGAGAGAATTCTCAAAAAACGTAGACGAGGCCAATGGTCAGAGTAAAGTTGCTCATATCCAGTTGGCCACTCCCCGGGACAAAAACGTTGACGTTATGATATCTCCCTTCGCCAAAGATGCCGAGTTTGCCGATATTGACCTGGACTCCGCCCCCGACATTGTAGCCGCCGTTGGAACCTTTGCCGTCGCCATTGATATGGACCGAATAGGTGCCGTAGCCTCCCATGATATAGGGCTGGACAATGGGGATCGGAAGAAACAGCTTTCCGTTGATTCCCCAATAGGTAAACCCGACGCCGGTTGCCTCCCAGGGAGTCCCAATGATCGAAGTGATATCATGCGAGGAGGTGAGAACATTGCCTTCGACGGCAAGAAAGAGGAATTTTAACCCGGCTTTCGCGCCGTAGAGAAAGGACCTGGTCCCTTCAAAGTCAACATCAGTAAGGCTCCGGAGCGTAAAATTGGGGGCTGAGGATCCGGCCTCAACACCGATATAGAAGCCGGGGGAAGCGGCAGCTCCTCCGGACAGAAAAACAACGGCCGACGCGCAAGCCAATACTATCGCCAACTTCTTCATCGAGTCCTCCTTTGTATTTTCATGGCATTCCGGATAAAAATAATTTTCTTTATATCTTAAGCCGCGGGAGCCATGAATGCAAATAGAACTTTGGTCCAATAGCTTTAATAAATCTATTTGTGCTATAGTAACGGCCATCCGATCAGAAAGCCGCGAAAAGAACGTCATGCCAATAACGAAAGTTTCCTTTGGCTATAGAGAGGTCACTCCTGAAGAAAAAAAGGAGCTTGTCCACGAGCAATTTGACCCCATCGCCTCCACCTACGACCTGGCCGATGCCATCATGAGCGCGGGGCTTGATTCCCGTTGGCGGAAGAAGGGAATCTCTCTCTTGAGATTAAAGGGCGGAGGCCTCGTCCTGGATGTCTGCGGCGGGACCGGAGATTTTGCACTGCTGGCGGCGGAGCACGCGGCCGGGAACGTCCGGGCCATTATCTATGACTTTAACAGGGCCATGATAGAAGCAGGGAAAAGCAAGGTCCAACGGTCTCCCCAGCGAAGAAATATATCCACCATTCAGGGAGACGCAGAAAACATCTCCTTTCGGGACGCAGCTTTTGATGCCATCACGGTCGGATTCGGCGTCCGCAATTTCGCCCGGCTTGAGGAGGGCCTCAAGGAGATGCACCGGGTGCTCAAAACAGGAGGGAAACTCCTGATTCTGGAGTTTTCTTTGCCGGTCCGGGCATGGCAGAAGTCTCTTTATCATTTTTATTCCTTCAAAATCATGCCGCTCCTGGCGAAAATGATTTGCGGGACAGCCGGTCCGTTTAGGTACCTGGCTGAATCCATCCGCGTTTTTCCATCGCCGGACCAGATGGCCGGTCTTCTCCGGAGCGTCGGTTTTTCTGAGGTCGGGATTCGCCGACTGACGGGAGGATTGGCCGTTCTCTATCTGGCTATGAAAGACTAGACTTTGCTTAAAAAGGAAGGTCAAAAATGAGCAAAATTTCCGCTGATGTCCTGAAGACAGCCGCTCGATGCCGGCACTATGCTATGTGCAAGATCGATTATCTTGGGACCGGTCTCTGTCCGCCGGGCAGGAGGTATCATTATGTGAGCTATTATCCTCAGGGGAGAATGGACCTCCTGGCCGCGGTGGCTGAAAATCTCATCCCCGTCACAGAAGGGCTGGTTCATATCGCCGAAACATGCGATCTCTGCGGAGTATGCGAGACACAGTGCCATTTCTATACCGGGATGCGACCGCTCAAAGTGATGCAGGCGTTGAAAGAACACGTCGATGATTATCTCGAAGAAAACAAGAAGCCGGTCAAGGTCAAGCCTGACGCGGGCTTGAAGCGCCTCAGGACAATAGTCGGAGAAGAATGGGCCACCAACGATCCCGCCGTCCTCCTGACCTATTCCAACGACCCTTTCCCCCTCGCTGGAAGAAGGATGCCGAAATACGTCGTTCTCCCTGGGTCGACGCAGGAGGTCGCGGCTGTCGTCAAGCTGGCCAACGAACTCGACCTGCCCTTTGTCGTCCGCGGCAACGGGGGCAGTGTGTTCGGTTTTGTATTCAGCGAGGGGATCGTCCTGGATATGCAAAGGATGAGGAAGATCGAATTCGACGCCGATAACTGGTCTGTTCTCGTGGAGCCGGGAGTCACCTCCTTCGAGCTTCAGGCCGAAGCGTATAAGCGGGGCTTCAGGGTCAACGCCGCCGAACCGGCAGCCACGGTCTGCGGGAATATCGTCTGCACCGGGACATTTTCGACCTGGTCCAATGTCTACGGCACGGCCGCAGACAGCTTCGTCGATATGGAGTTTGTCGACAAAAAAGGAAACATCTTCCATCTCAACGACAAGAATACACCCAACGTTTTTGCTTTTGTGACCGAGGTCATTCCCTCCCCGGGGATTTGCACCAAGGCGGTGGTGAAACTTCATCCGACCACAGAGGACGAAGACGGGGTTCTCGTGCCCTTCTCAGATTTTGACCAAGCCGTGGAGTTCGCCCGGGACCTGGGCCGGCGCCGGATCGGACTGGCTGTGGCCGTCCTCGGCCCGCATTACATCGCCAATTTCATGTCGCCGTCCAAGGACCTCGCTAATCGATTGAAAGAGGTCCTCCCGGAAACACTGGGTATTCGCTATGTGGTGTTCGTCATCGGTGACAGGTATGCCCGCGAGGCCATCCAAAAAATGGCCGGCACCGTGATTGACAGCAGGATGTGGAAGACGCTGATGCTCGGGCTTCCCCGGCTGTTGGACCAGGAATGGCTCGACCTAGTCGGGGGATTCGAGGCGGGTCGTCCCATCTATGAGGTCCTGTGCAAGCCGGAGATGAGGCCGATCATAGAGACCGTCCTCAGGCCTTCGCCCGAGACGATCTCAACTTGCGTGGACGAGGACCTCAGGGATTTTTACGCCGCCCTTTATTCCCGGCCGGAGATGACGAACATGACTTGGCTCAACATGTTCCGGATCGTCAGCTCGCGCATGTCCAGGAACAACCACATGTTCGCTTTCCTCGTCTATGTCCCCCTGGACAAAAAGGACGTTATCAATCACATCAACGCGGAGTTCGCCCGAATTGCCGAGGCTAACGGCCTCGACCACGCTTTCGGGTTCATAACGCCGATGGATATGGGAAAAAGGGGCATCCTCGAATATGACTACTATATCGACCACACCGACCCGGCAGAAAGCGAGAAGATCAAAAATGCCATGGCCGAGATCGACCCGTGGCTGGACGGGCTGGACAGGAAAATCAAAGGTGTGAAGTTCCTTAAATATGTCTTCTCCCAGGGCTGTTCGAGGAAGGAAAATTTCCTTTACGATTGAATCCAGCCATGGCTCGAGCTCCAAGAATTTCGGCTTCAGAGGTCGAGAAAAAGCGCAGGACAAGAAGCTCCAGAATTCTGCTTACGGGGGGAACGGGGTTTCTGGGAAGCCACATTGCGGCAAGTCTCCTCGAACACGGTTATCAACTCTTGTTGCTGGCCCGGTCCAAGAGACAGGTTCCAGCCTCAGCCAGGATCGACCAGCTTCTGGATTGGTTCGGAGTCGACCTTGCCCTGAGAAAGAATGTCCGGGTCATAGAAGGTCAGGTCGACGAGCCAAACCTTGGCCTGGATCCCGGGACATACTCAGACTTGCTCCAGAACATCGATGAGATCGTCCATTGCGCCTCAGATACTTCATTCTCAGAGAGGAAGAGGGCGAGCATCGAAGCGGTCAATGTGGCCGGGCTCGAGAATGTCCTCGATTTGGCGGCACTGAGCGGCTGCTTTTTCCTCCACCTGATCAGCACGGCCTTCGTCGCGGGAAAGGTCACCGGCCCCTGCCCTGAAGCGTTCGTGAATTCGCGCGAATTCACAAACGTCTATGAAGAAACGAAATGCCGCGGGGAATGGACCGCCCGGGAACGCTCGCGCGAGGCGGGGATAAGGCTTTCGGTCTACCGGCCGTCTATTGTCTACGGACATTCCGAGACCGGCAGAAGCCTGCTGTTCAACGCCCTTTACTATCCCGTGAGGACGGCCCTGTTCCTGAACAATTTGTACGAAGCGGACATCAGAGAACATGGAGGGCGGAAGGCAGCCGAGATGGGTGTTAGAGTGGAAAGCGGCGGCTGGACTTACCTGCCGATCCGCATGGAAGTCGAAAGCAAGGGAGGAATCAACCTGGTTCCCGTCAACTATTTTGTCCAGGCCTTTATGGCGATCATGGAGGACGCCCTCGACGGAGGTGTCTTTCAC
This sequence comes from uncultured Eubacteriales bacterium, assembly GCA_964580435.1. Lineage (GTDB taxonomy): Bacteria > Acidobacteriota > Aminicenantia > Aminicenantales > UBA8522 > CAZKEW01. Next base: position 6,799 of record CAZOKP010000043.1, on the reverse strand, counting down.
ATCGTTAACAGCCGACTGAAGAAGATCGAAGAGATCATTGAATACGCTAAAAGACTCTTCCATATGAAAGGCATCGAGCCCTGTTCGGCTGAAGACTTCGACCGTGCCCCTAAGAACGCCCTCGAGAGCCTTTTCGCGACATATCTTGAAGCTTATGGCCCATATATCAAGGACCAGCGGGTCTTCGAAACTGAAAACTCAGGCCCTATCCTGCGGCGGAAAGGCCTCTCCTGCCCTGAGTTCGATTTTGAGATTTTTTCCCGGTGTATGACTTACGCCGTCGAGGTGGGTTGGGGCTCAAAGCTCTTTCAAAAATAGAAAGGATGAACATCATGAAAAGATGCGCTTCTCGTTGTCTGGTTTCAAATCTGCTCGTTCTTCTTTTTCTGTCGGTTTTAATTTTGTCCTGCGCAGGGGGTCGGCAGCCCGCCGTTCCCGCAGATCTTATCCTGGAAAAAGGCACAGTTTATACCGTGGCTGGACCGCAATCCTGGGCGGAAGCTGTGGCGATTGCCGGAGGGAAGATCATCTATATGGGAGATCGTTCCGGGGCAGCCAAGCTCAGGGCGGCAAACACAAAAGTTGTCGACCTCGCCGGAAAAATGGTCCTGCCCGGGTTTCATGATTCTCATGCCCATCCCATCACCGGAGGCGTCGAGCTTGGGCAGTGCAATCTGAATGACCTCAACACAAAGGAAGAGATTTTCGCCACAATCCAAAAATACGCCGCTGGGCATCCGGAGAAGAAATGGGTCGAAGGCGGCGGCTGGGACCTTCCCATCTTTCCCGAGGCCAATCCAACCAAAGAGGAGCTGGATAAAATTGTCCCAGACCGGCCGGCCTATCTTACTGCGGCTGACGGCCATTCGGCCTGGGTCAATTCTCGCGCTCTCGAGATGGCCGGCATCACTGCGAGAACGCCGGATCCCAAGGCCGGCCGCATCGAGCGCCAGGCCAAAACAGGTCAGCCTTCGGGGACTCTGCGGGAGGCGGCGCAAGAGCTTGTCTCACGGCTCATTCCTGAAACGACTGCGGAAGAATATTTAGCTGGTCTGCAGGCGGCGCTTGCGCTGGCGAATCGCTTTGGTATCACCTCGATCCTGGAGGCGGACGCCGATGAAAAGATCCTCGATACCTATGCAGAGCTCGACCGCCGCGGCAGCCTGACTGCGCGGGTTTTGGCATCTATCCATGTCGACCCAGACAAGGGTGTTGATCAAATCGCAGGGCTGGTTCAAATGCGGGAGAAATACCAAGACCGTTATTTACGCGCTGAAGACGCCAAAATTTATGTGGACGGGGTTATCGAGTCTCATACGGCCGCTCTGCTCGAGCCCTACCTCGACAGGCCCGGCGACCGCGGCGTTCCCCTCGTTGAAGCCGAGGCTTTGAATCGCCTCGCCATAGCTCTCGACAAGGCCGGGTTTCAGATTCATATCCACGCCATTGGCGACCGCGCCATTCGCATGTCGCTTGATGCCATCGAGGCCGCCCAAAAGGCGAACGGACTGAGGGACGCGCGGCATCACATCGCTCACCTGGAGTTGATCGATCCCGGCGATATTCCTCGATTTAGAGATCTGGGCGTCGTCGCCAATTTTCAATCCTTGTGGGCTTATCCCGACCTTTACATCACGAAACTCACCGAGCCGATCTTGGGGTCGGAACGCTCGCGCTGGCTTTATCCCATCGGCAGTGTGGTCGGAAGCGGAGGCACGATCGCCGGCGGGAGCGACTGGTCGGTGTCCTCGATGAACCCGCTCGATGCCATCCAGGTCGGGGTGACGAGGAGGGCTCTCGAAGACACGGCCGGAGCGGCCTGGCTGCCCGATGAATTAGTCGACCTTCCGACCATGATTGCCGCCTACACGATCAACGGCGCTTATCTCAGCCATCAGGAAAAAATTACTGGGTCCATTGAGGTCGGAAAGGCGGCGGACCTAATCGTTCTGGAGCGCAACCTTTTCGAGATCCCGGCCAGCGAGATTCATAAGGTGAAGGTTGTGCTGACGCTCCTCGAAGGGAAGGAAGTCTGGGGAGCGCTCCCCGCGGGGACACCCCGCGATTAATCTTGTGATAGGCTAGCCCTGAGGAAGCGCTCCTCGGTATTGATATGGCCAAACTTGAAGGCAACCTGAGCGTTTACGGCCTGACGATGGTGGCCATCGGTGCCTGTATCGGCTCGGGGATCTTCCTGAGCCCCTCCCTTATTGCCGGGTATCTGTCATCACCGCTCTGGATTCTTTTAGCTTGGGGCCTCGGGTCTGTTCATTCCCTCACCGGCGCGCTGACGTTCTCCGAGCTCGGGGCGATGTTTCCCAAGGCCGGAGGGCAATACGCCTACCTCAAGGAAGGATACGGCGATCTACCGGCTTTTCTTTTCGCCTGGGTGACGTTCCTGGTCATTAACGGTTCGGCAATCGCGGCGTTGAGCCTGACGTTCGCGAGATATTTTGATTTTATTGCCCCGGGCGGAGAGCGAGGAATCATGGTCTCGGCGGTCCTGGCCATCCTCGTATCTACGGTTATCAATGTTCTCCGGACCGCTTATTCCGATCTCTCGGCCAAGGTCTTCACCGGGCTGAAGCTGGCCGGACTCGCCATGATCATAGGAACCGGCCTTGCGCTCGGCTCGGCAAAGCATTCCCAATTTTCGCTAACGCTTTCGAGCGCGTCTTCTGCCGCTCCCTCATTGAGTCTCGTCAGCGCCTTCGGCCTCGCTTTTGTCGGAGTCTGGTTTTCTGTCGGCGGGTGGCAGCACGCCTCCTATCTTGCCGGCGAGGCGCGCAACCCCCGCCGGGCCGTGCCGCGGGCTATGATCCTCGGAGCTTTTATCGTCGGCGCAGTTTATTGGCTGAGCAACCTGGCCTATATGCTCCTTTTGCCCGTGGATAAGATCGCCGCCTCCTCCTGTGTTGCTGCCGATGCCGTTCAGACGGTCCTTCCCTGGGGTGGGATTCTCATCTCTATCATGATCGCGCTCTCGGCTTTCGGGACGGTCGGTATCTGCCTTTATTCAGTTCCCCGCATCTTCCATGCCCTGGCTGACGACGGGCTTTTCTTCCGCTCTTTCACCAGCGTTCATCCGCGCTTCAAAACGCCCGCCAACGCCATCATTTTTCAGGCGGCCTGGGCGATTTTCCTGCTTCTTTTTTGGGGGACGTTCGCCAATATCATCACCTACCTTGTTTTCATGGACGCCTTCTTCATGCTTCTGGTTGGAGTGGCGGTCATCAAGCTGCGAGTAACAAGGAAGGATCTGGTAAGGCCTTATAAAATCCTCGGCTATCCCGTGACGCCCCTCATCTTCATCCTCATCACCTTCTTTTTCCTCGTCAACACGCTCATCGAGAAGCCGGCCCAGGCCTACGCGGCTATTCTCTGCATGTTTTTAGGATTGCCCTTTTACTTTTATTTCAGGAAAAAACCCTCCGCTATATAAATAGGGGACACAATATCAATTTCCCAATTTCCTGTAATTCGGGGACATAATTCGGGGGACACATCACTTATTTCCGGAATTAAGTATTGTGTCCCCCTATTTTGCCCCGATTTTGAATTTTGGGAAAACCGGCCTTATTTCAAAACCAAGACCTGCCCATCACCCGTTGCTATCCGGCGCTATTCTTTTCCCGCTCTATTTCTGGGCATACTCCAGCATGACCTTCAGGGCGTCATAGCCCAACGCAGAGAAGATGTCCTCGATGGAATCGGTGTAGGCTGAGTTGTGACTCATGATTGCATCCTTGAGCATAAAGACATCATAGTCGAGGTCCATGGCCCCATGGTAGGTCGCCAGAACACAGCCCACGGCGCTCAGGCCGCATAAGAAGAGGGTGTTGCATCCCTTGTCCCGGAGCATTTTTTCGAGATCGGTTTTCTTGAACGCGTTGGGATAGTTCTTGATGATTCTCGGGTCTTCGGGCTTGATCATGACTGATTTGGGAAATTCAAAGGCCTCAGTATCGGGTTTGGGGCCGTATTTCAGGTCGGTATGGTACACCCGGATGATAGGAAACCCGTTTTCGCGGAACAACTCGATAGCGGCGTTGATCATGTATAACGCAACTTCCTTTTCCCGTTCCGGAACCATGGACAAATATTCATTCTGAATGTCGATGACCAGGAGCAACGGCTTCATCCGCTTTTCCCCCTGCTTCTGCAGTCCATTTGGGCTTGCCAAAGCAGCGACCGTACACATCATAGCAAGAACCATCCAACAAAACGCTCTTTTCATATTCCCTCCTTGTCTACGAATAAGTCATAGCCTAATTTCCGAATTTATGAGGCAGCTTCCATAAAGAATAGTAGCCGATGATCGCTTTCTCGTCTGCCGCTCTGATTTGTTTCAAGCCCGGTGCCCCTCCCTTGAAACCCAATTCTGCGAGCGAAAGCTTGTCGTCGTAAACGAAAGTTTCCGTGACGCCTTTATATTCCACGGTGACGATATTTCCCTTGGCCGACCAGCGCCCCGTTGTTTTTTCCGAATCACGTTTCTCGTACTCTCCGACATTCCATGTTTGCATGGAGATTTCTGCGGCGCCGCCCTTTTTCAAAGTCAAAGTCACATTCCATTCCGACTCTGAGACGCTGCCGTAGGATCCTTCTAGAGAGGTCTGCTTGCCTTTGCCGCAACTTGCCGAGAAGAAAACTCCGATAAAAAAGATAATAAGAGGAACCGCACCTGATAAGCAAAGATTTTTATTTTTCATGGACTATTTTCTTAGCCTCCATCTCAAAAAGAGAAACAGCAGGATGACGATAATGACAATGCCAATAACGATCAACGTAGTTGATACAATAAGCTCCTTGGCCGCTTCCTCTTTGCCCCCTTTTGGGATGACGGGAAGCTCGACGTAGGAAGCCGCTTGCCTATTTCGATAAACCGAGACCGTGGGGGCGGGGGATAGCTCCGGAGTCTCGAAGTTCGGCTGGTCGGCGCAGGCTACGGTCAGGCGGATACGATGGCCGGCATCAAATATATTAGAAGTGGGGTGGAGGTCAAAAACGAGTTCGACCGGCTGGCCGGCTGGAAGCGGCTCCACATCCTCCGCAAAGCTGCGATGGTAGGGGAGGTTCTTATAAGTGTACGGGGCCTGGCCGAGCTTGCGGTGAGAGGCGCGCAGGACTCCCTCGGTGATGTAGTGGGAATAACCGTTCTCGTCGACCTCCTCGAGGTAGGCAAAGAAATCGCCGTCACTGGCCGTCGAGGTCACCCAGAGGTGGACGACAGGATGGCCGGTAACCTCGGTATTCGCTTTCAAAGGAGCCGTGGTGTAGGTGAGGGCTTTGGCGTCGTTAGCGGCCATATCCGGATACTTGAAGCCGCCGCCGCGGCCGTTGTGCCACCGCGTGGATGTGCCGGATGTGGTCGTATAATCCACCACATAGTCGACTTGACCTGAATCATTACTCGGCGGCTTTTCTCCGAGCAAGCCGTCATTGGCCGATGTGATGCTCCCGGACGGGCCGGCCTGTAAATAAAACCGCGTCGGTTTCTGCTCGGGGAGAGGCCACTGCCGCGCAAATTTCCAGGCTTCGGCCTCCGGCGCTCCCATAGTAAAGTAATAGATCGGAGGCTCGGTCATGATGCCATTGTCGATTCCCTTGAGCCAGTAGTCGAACCAGCGGAGCTGCTCTGCCGCATAGTCGAACTGCGGGACAAACCCGACGAGCGGCTCTATGGTCTCTTTCCATCCCTTTGCGGAGTCATGGCTGTGGGACCAGGGGGCGATGAGGATTTTTTGGGGATTGCCGAGATTATTGAACCAGGTGACGGCGTCCCTCGGCCACATATCGAACCATCCCGAGACATGATAGACGGCAATCTGCGCCCCGTTCTCCCGGATGCCCTTTAGATAAGCATGAGGGCTCCAATCCAGGTTGGGACGAAGCGATGTCCCGGGCTCGATATCGTCCCGATACTTGCCTTGAGCCGCCTGCTCGTAAGCATATCTGTTTTTCCGGTGCTCTTTGAGCGCCTCCGCCAATAGTTTGGAATCAGGATCGTCGTCGACAGGGACGGCCGGAGCGACAGTATCGACCATCTTAACAAGATTGCTCCAATCCCTGGCGAAGTCGTCCTGAAAAACGCCTCCGGGATAACTGAAGGAATAGACATCAAACATGGCCATATCTGGCATGATGGCGACAAGATGAGGAGGAGCCATGCTGGCTGCCATGTACTGAGTGATACCCTGGTAGGAAACGCCGTACATGCCGATTTTTCCGCTGCACCAGGGCTGGGCGGCGAACCATTCCGTGATATCGTACGCGTCTGTGGCTTCGTCGGGGGAAAAGGCTCCTTGGGAAAACCCGAAGGAGGCACCGCCGCCCCGGATGTCGACGGAGGCAACAATGTAACCGTGCTTGAGAATCGTTGAGAGCCATGACATCTGTTCGAGAGCTGTGGCTAACTTTCCGTTTGGAAGCCTGACCGCCCGCCGATATGGTGTCAGCGTCCAGATCAGAGGCAGCGGCTCGGAAACAGGCTTTCCGTGGCGGCTCGGCCGAAAGATATCCACAGCCAGGTTTGTTCCGTCTCTCACGGCAACGTACTGAGAGGTGCGTACCCACTCATCATAAACAGGCTTAGAAAAGCCTTCGTATTTTCCCGGGCTTGAGATTTTACTGGCCGCAGCCGTGTTCTGCTCTCCCTGAAGGACAAAGACTGAGGCGACCGCAAAGAATAAAACGAGGCTAAAAGCGCTCCAACGAGGCCATTTTTTCATCACCAGCTCATCTCCTTATTTCAGAAGGAATTAAGGGCATTATTATCAAATCTCTTGGCTCAAATCAA
>CAZOKP010000042.1:18642-23156 GCA_964580435.1 uncultured Eubacteriales bacterium | reverse complement strand
TGTTTATGGGGCGTTTCCAACATCCGGGATTTTATGCTAAAATTTAAATGTTCATAAAGATGAAAAAGAAAACAATCCTTTTCCCGGCCCTTGCCGTTGGTCTTGTTCTTGTATTGCTAGCTGTCATACTCATTTTCAGACTTGGAAAGCCGCGTTTTGCCCGTTTCAAGGGCAATAAAGACTTCAACTATATCCTGATTACCGTCGATACTCTGCGCGCCGACAAGATCGGCTGCTACGGGTTTTCCCGCATTGACACACCCACGATGGACCTTTTTGCCGCGCGCGGGGTCAAGTTCGAACGGTGCTATGCCCAGACCCCGCTCACCCTTCCTTCCCACACGTCATTATTCACGGGAACCCTCCCCCTTTTTCACGGGGTCCGGGATAACGGCGGGTTCATCGTTCCCAAAGAACTCAAAACCTTGGCCGAGGTATTTAAAGACAAGGGCTATGACACGGCCGCGTTTGTCGGAGCTTACGTCCTCGATTCGAAATGGGGGCTGAACCAGGGTTTTGATTATTATTACGACCAGTTTGACCTCAGCAAATTCAAGCGGATTTCCCTGGGAACCGTCCAGCGGCCGGGAAACGAAGTCATGGACGAGGCCCTGAAGTGGCTGGAAAGCAAAAAGGGAACAAAGCATTTCGCCTGGATCCACCTTTATGACCCCCACACGCCCTATGAACCCCCTCCGCCGTTTGACAAAAAGTACAGACATCCCTATCTCGGAGAGATCGCTTTTGCCGATTCGCAGCTCGGCCGCCTCTGGCAGTTCCTCGAAGAAAACAACCTGGTCGACAAAACATTCGTCATTTTCGCCTCGGACCACGGGGAAAGTTTGGGCGAACATCTGGAGTCGAACCATGGGTTCTTTGTCTACCAGGGAGCGATCCATGTCCCGCTCATCGTAGTCACTCCTTTTTTGAAACTCCAGGGGATTTCCTGCCCTCAAGTTGTCTCCCTCATTGATATCATGCCCACGGTTCTGGAGATGGATGGCGACCCTGTCCCCCAGCAAGTCCAGGGAAATAGTCTCGTGCCCTTCTTCTTCAACCCCAAGAAAAACATTGAAAACCTCGCCTATGCCGAGACGTTTTATCCCCGCTTCCACTACGGCTGGTCAGACCTAAAGAGCGTTCAAAACGGCCGATATAAGCTCATTCTTGCTCCGGAGCCGGAACTGTATGATTTAGAAAATGACGCTAAGGAAGCGAATAACATCGCGGCTTCGGAAGGGAAAATATTCGCGGAGCTGAACGCCAAAGCGGCTACCTTCATCGAAAAATCCAGCCAGAACGCCTATGAAATGGACTACAAAAAAGTCGATGAAGAGACCCGGGAAAAACTGGCCGCCCTGGGGTACATCGGCACGTTCACCGACCCGGCTAAATTGGAAGGGAAGACACTCGGCAACCCCAAAGAAAAAATCGTCGTTTTCAACGAGCTCTCCAAAGCCAGGGAGCTCGGCCTGATAGAAGGGCATTATGAGGAGGCCATCAAGGCGATCGAAGGGATCATCGCTTCTGACCCGGAGATCATTGACGCCTATTTTTCCCTGGGGAATATCTATTTCAACCAGGGGAAATATAAGGATGCTATCGTCTGGTTTATGAAGGCGCTCGAAAGAAAGCCGGATGATCCCTTGGCCGCGCTCAATATCGGCCTTTCCTATGAGAGGATGGGGAAATTTGACGAGGGCGAAAAGTTCGTCCTTGGGTTCCTTGATCAAGGATTCGCTGATTCCCAGCTTTATTTTCTCCTGGGAAATATGAAATTCATCCAGAAAAAATACGACGAAGCTATTCCTTACCTTGAAAAGTGCCTCTCCCTCAACTCCGAGTCCGCGGCCTCCCAAAACATGCTGGCGTCCATCTACATCCTCAAAGAGGACTATACCCAGGCGGAAAAATATGCCCAGGAAGCCCTCAAACTCAACCCCAAGCTGAGCACTGCCTATTACAACCTAGCCCAGATTTTTGAAAAACAGGGAAAGACCCAGGAAGCGTTGGACGCCTACTTAATTGAGGTCCAAAATTCGCCGAAAAATTTCAAGGCGCTTTATAACTTGACTAGACTTTACCGGGAGATGGGAAACACAGAAAAGGAATATGAATACCTCAACAAATGTATCGAAATCGAGCCCACGTTCCCGCTGAGCTATTTCTATTTGGCACGAATCTATCTTAACCGGGGGGAAAAATACCAGGAAGCCATTGATCTGGTCAAGAAAGGAATCGAATTGAAGCCGAGCCGGGCCGAACTTCCCCTGGGTTACTTCCTCTTGGCCGACCTTTATAACCGGATCGGCCAGAATAGCACGTCTGCAGAATATGCCCGCAAAGGGCAGGAAATCGCCTCAACTATTCAGCCCGCCCGGCGCTGAAGTGGCGCCGCAGAACGCAGATTTTAATCCACGAACCCCTAGATTCTGATCGAAATCTGTCAAATTCTTTAAAATTCTACTTGACAAATGAAAAAATGAGTATATATTGTATATATAGACTATGAACAGAATGAACGGAAAATACAGTTATTCATGAAGGAGGCTGGAAGATGAAAGTAATCATTTCGAACTCATCGCCAGACCCGATTTACGAACAAATCAGCCGCCAAATCAAAGCCCAAATTATTTCCGCGGATCTCGTCGAAGGAGAACCGCTTCCATCCATCCGGAAGCTGGCGCAGGAGCTTCAAATCAGCGTCATTACCACCAAAAGAGCGTACGACGAGCTTGAGCGCGAAGGCTTCATCAATACGGTCAGTGGAAAGGGCACCTATGTGGCCGTTCAAAACCAGGAGCTGCTCAAGGAGAAGAAAATGAAGATTGTCGAGGAAAAGATCGCCGAAGCTGTTACGGAAGCCAGGATGCTCGGCATCGGAGTCGAACAGCTTAAGGATATGCTCCTGCTGCTTTACAAGGAGGACGAATAATGGACAACGCTATCGAGATCAAAGGACTGAGGAAAGAATATAAGGGCTTCACCCTGAAAAACGTATCCTTCTCACTGCCACAGGGTTTTATCATGGGGCTGGTCGGGCCCAACGGCGCGGGAAAGACGACCATCATTAAGCTCGTTATGAACCTCGTGCTGAGGAAGGCGGGGGAGATCACGGTCCTCGGCAAGGACAATATCAAAGACGAGGCGGAGGTCAAATCGCGGATCGGTTTCGTCCACGAGACGCCCAGTTTTTACGACGATGCCCCGCTCAAGGACATCAAGGCGGCCATGGCGCTGTTTTATAGAAAGTGGGACGAAAAGCTGTTCTTGGCACTCATCGAGGAATTCGCCCTCCCTCTCGATAAGAAATTCAAGAAGCTCTCCCACGGGATGAAGATGAAGTTCTCTATCGCAATGGCCCTCTCCCACGACGCCGACCTGCTTATCCTGGACGAGCCCACCTCGGGGCTCGACCCGGTTTTCCGCCGCGAGCTCTTGGAGAGACTCTCCGGACTAATGCAGAACGAGCGAAAATCCATACTATTTTCGACGCACATTACCTCCGACCTGGAGAAGACGGCCGACTACATCACCTTCATCCATGACGGAGAGATCGTTTTTTCCCTGCCGAAAGACGACATCAAGGAAAAGTGGGGCATCGTCAAGGGCGACAGAACCCTTCTTGAAACGCAATACCGGAAGCTGTTCAGAGGTTTCCGCGAGACTTCGGTGGGGGTTGAGGCTTTGACCTCGGATATCCAGGAAGCGCGCCGGACATTCGACTCGGACGTGGTCATCGATAGAGCTTCGATTGAAGAAATCATGGTCCTGATGGACAAAGGAGAACACTATGCGTAACCTCATCCTCAAAGACCTCATCCTGAACAAGAAATTTCTGCTGTGGATGGGCCTCCTCTATTTTATATATATAGCTGTGTTCGGCTCACGGATCGATAACCCGAGAGTCGACGCTGTCTTCATCACGTTCTTGTGCTTTATCATGCCAGTCATGATCTTCACCCGTGAAGAAAAATTCAAAGGGACCGTCCTGAGCTGCAGCCTGCCAGTGACGCGGAAACAGATCATCCAGGCCCGGTATATCCTGGGCTGGCTGCTGATGCTTGCCTTGTATGTCCTGGCCACGATCGCCATCCTTGCCGGGCCGGGAAGCAAGCTCGGGCCGGAGGATTTGCTCAATGCCCGGATGATCATGTTTGCTCTGGTGCTCATGGCTCTTTATTTTTCTATTCTCCTGCCGCTTCTCGTCCGGTTCGGCATGGTCGGGTTTTTTGTTTTCTTGATAAGCATGCAGGTCCTTGGGTTTGTCACCCTTGCCCTGGCTTCTCAATCGGCGCTCAAACTCAACATCAGGAGTCTGATTGCCGCAATCAAAAATGCGTTCATTTCCCTGAGCTCCCATCTCGGCACGCCGGCTTATTACGCTCTGCTCATCGCCGTGATGATTGTCCTGAACCTGGCTTCTTTCGCCTGCTCCGTGTCCATTTTCAAAAGAAAGGATCTTTAAAGCGAGGTTCTCCGATGGAAAACGTCCTTGAAATCAAGAGCCTGAG